>NZ_OMPH01000002.1:0-75410 GCF_900312795.1 Ruegeria sp. AU67 | reverse complement strand
AAACGCGGTCAGGGCACCGGATACTCGGGCATCGAAAACCCGCTGTTCTTCAAAGAAAACACCCGCATGTTCTACGGCGACGCAAAGGCAAGCCTCGACAAACTACTGCCGATGATCGACTGAACGGGTCAGGATAACTATCGGAAAGGCGCCCCAGTGGGCGCCTTTTCTGTTTTTGGTGTATCCTGAATTGAAAAGGAGGTGCCCGATGGAAAAAGTGAACGGCATAGGCGGCGTGTTCTTTCGCGCTCGTGATCCCGAGACCTTGAGTGCGTGGTATGAAAAGCACCTGGGCGTAAATCACTATATCCCGGAGCCATGGAAACAGCGCGAGGGTTACACAGTCTTCGCCCCCTTTGCGCAGGACACCGCGTACTTCGGAAGATCCGAGCAGCAGTGGATGATCAATTTTCGTGTCGATGATCTGGCCACCATGATTGCACAGCTTGAAGCCGCAGGGATCAAGGTAGAAACTAACGCAGAGTGGGACAGTGAGGTTGGCAAGTTCGCGCGCATCCATGACCCAGAGGGCAACCCGATCGAGCTGTGGCAGCCAAATCAATGAGATAGCGGGTTTGTATACCGTAGTATCCTTGTAAGTATATGAAATAAAAAGAGAATTGATGAATTTAATAGGTGTCGTATAGTGCCTCGGACGAAACGGAGCCCAAGATGACGCCGATAGATGACCATCCGCTGCGCTATGCGCTGGCTAATGAATTGCACGCCCGTCCGTTTCCGGTGGCGGCAATGCCCTGTACTGTGGTCTTTCTTGCGATCAAGAAATCTGTTGCCGCCGTCGCACGGGATCGCCGCGAAGATCTGGATCACCTGATCGATCTTCTCGACCGCCACGGTGCTCAGCACCCGCAGCCGGACGCCACGCACTATGCCGGACAAATCGGCCGCCATTGGTTGAAGTGGGAACAACACACTGAGTTCGTGACCTATACGGCCATCGCCCAGAATGTCAGCGAGCGTGCGTTCAACCCGGCTGATTTTGAGGTTTTTCCCCCCGACTGGTTGATGGCCAGCCCCGGTCAGAGGGTCACTTCGGCCATGGTGCGTGTTGTCGAGCGTGAAGGCGACGAGGTGATCAAATCCAAGCTGTTGGATTGGTTCGAACCAGAAAGCCTAGCTGTTGCTCGGGTGCTGGATGACGCAGCTGTTTGTGCAAGTGATTTTCGTATCGATCCGGCAGGGCACATGCGGTTTGCGCTGTTTGTCGCGAATGGCACCGGTCGGCGCAGGACGGGACGGATCGTCCAGCGTTTGTGTGAGATCGAGACCTACAAGGCAATGTCCATGCTGGGTTTTGCGCGGGTCAAACAACTGATGCCTCGTATCGGAAAGCTGGATGAAAAGCTGACGCGCCTGATGGGGCAGATGACCGACAATTCTGCCCAGCCCGACGAGTTGCTTCAGGACTTGCTGTCGACCTCGATTGAACTGGAAACTCTTGCTGCGCAGTGTTCGTTCCGGTTCGGAGCCACGGGTGCCTATGAGGCCATCGTAAATCAGCGGATTGAGGTCCTGCGCGAAGAGCGTTTTGAAGGCGGTCAGAACTTCGCGGACTTTATGATGCGCCGATACGACCCGGCGATCCGTACGGTGAAATCCACGGAACGTCGCCTGCAAGCCCTTTCAGATCGGGCCATCCGTGCAGGGGAACTGCTGCGAACCCGCGTAGATGTTGAGCGCAGCGCGCAGAACCAGGCCCTGTTGGAAAGCATGGATCGCCGCGCCGATCTGGCCTTGCGCCTGCAGCACACGGTCGAGGGGCTTTCCGTGGTCGCGATTAGCTATTATGCCGTATCGCTGGTCAGCTATTTGCTCTACCCCCTGACGGGTGCCGGGATCAGTAAAGGGATGTTAAGCGCAGCGGTGACGATTCCGGTTGTCTTGGCGGTATGGTTTGCCGTTCGCAGGATTCGAAAGCGGTTGGAGTAGATCCGTATTTGCCTTTGGACCTGCGAGTTGTACAACAAACGCGTTTGACACCTGGGTCGAGGAATTCTCTGTGATTGGAATCGTGTCGGCGTGGCGGGCCGTGGCCGCCATGTTCATATTGAATGGCGCATTGTTCGGCATCTGGGCATCGCGCATTCCAGCTGTCCGGGACAAACTGGACCTGACGCATGAGACACTGGGATATGGCCTGTTGTTCATGGCGGCTGGCGCGGTGTGTTCATTTCCGATCACGGGCCGGTTGACCGACAGGTTCGGCGCGGTGGTTCTGACGCGGTACATTGCCGTTCTCTATACGGTTTCTTTGGTGCTTCTGGCCCTCGCGGGTAGCTTTTGGTCGCTTGCGGCTTTTTTGTTCGCATTCGGGGCTTTCCACGGCTCGATGGATGTGGCGATGAACGCCTGGGCAGCGGAGGTTGAGCAGGCGTACAAGAAACCCGTGATGTCATCCTTCCACGCGATGTGGAGCCTTGGGGCAGGATTGGGCGCCCTCAGCGGATTTGCCGCGGTGCAAGTGGGGCTGACAGTGATCCAACATTTTTTGCTGGCGGGCGGGATCGTCGTTGGGTTGGCATTGGCATTGTCATGGGTACGCTGGACATCGCGCCGCGCGGCCGTGTCCGGAGGCAAGGTTTTTGCACTACCTTCAGGCGCTTTGATCCTTGTGGGCTTCACTGCTCTGTGCGGAGCATTGGGGGAAGGTGCAGTGGCGGACTGGAGTGCGATTTTCCTACGGGACGTGACCGACGCCGCCGAAAGCATTGCGGCATTGGGCTATGCGGTATTCTCGGTAGCCATGGTTGCTTTCCGCTTGGCAGGCGGGTTTGTCATTGCGCGGTTTGGACCGGTGGCAACAGCGCGATTTGGCGGGGCTTGCGCCGCTTTGGGTGTGTTCTGTGTTGTGTCCGCTGCGGAGGCAGCGCTGGCATTGGCAGGTTTTGCGATGATGGGGGTCGGATACGCGGTGATCATGCCGTTGGCGTTCAGCCGGGCGGCAAGTGATCCCAATGTGCCACCGGGGCAGGCGATCGCCAGCGTCGCCACGCTGGGGTACGGAGGCCTGTTGATTGGCCCACCGCTTATTGGGTTTCTCGCAGAGATGCTTACATTGCGCGTAGCATTCACGGCGCTGTTGCCGCTGGCCGTATTCATTGTCCTGTTGGCGGGTTCGTTGCGACCTGCCGAAACAGATTGAAGTCATGGCGGGGTCATAGCGGTGCAGCAGGCCGGAAAACCAACAGTTAGGAGACCAACATGCCGATCAAAAACCGGTTCGCCGAGTTGCAGGGTGAAATCACCGAGTGGCGACGCGATATTCATGAAAACCCGGAAATCCTGTTCGAAACCCATCGCACCAGTGCTTTGGTCGCAGACAGGTTGCGGGACTTTGGCTGTGATGAAGTGGTGACAGGTATCGGCCGTACCGGAGTTGTCGGCGTGATCAAGGGCAAGACGGACACAAGCGGCAAGGTGATCGGGCTGCGGGCGGATATGGATGCGCTGCCGATCCACGAGGCGACCGGGCTGGACTATGCCTCAAAAACCGACGGCGCGATGCACGCCTGCGGCCATGACGGGCATACGGCGATGTTGTTAGGGGCCGCGAAATACCTGTCCGAGACGCGCAATTTTGACGGCACTGTGATTGTGATCTTCCAACCCGCCGAAGAAGGCGGCGGCGGTGGGCGCGAGATGTGCGAAGACGGCATGATGGACCGCTGGGGCATTCAAGAGGTCTACGGCATGCACAATTGGCCCGGCCGCCCGGTGGGCAGCTTCGCCATTCGGCCTGGGGCCTTTTTTGCGGCTACAGATCAGTTCGACATCACTTTCGAAGGCAAAGGCGGGCACGCCGCCAAGCCTCATGAAACGGTCGACTCCACTGTGATGGCTGCTCAGGCTGTCTTGGCGCTGCAGACCATTGCATCGCGCAATGCTGACCCGATTGATCGTCTTGTGGTTTCGGTCACGTCGTTTGAGACGTCGTCAAACGCGTTCAATGTGATCCCCCAATCGGTGAAGATCAAAGGGACCGTGCGCACGATGAGCAAGGATATGCGCGACTTGGCTGAAAAGCGCGTTCAGGAAATCTGCGCAGGTATCGCCACCACTTTTGGTGGTCAGGCCGATGTGACCTATTACCGGGGTTATCCGGTGATGGTAAACAGCGACGAGCAGACCGATTTTGCAGCGGATGTCGCGCGCTCGGTGTCTGGAAACTGTGACGAAGCGCCCTTGATCATGGGCGGTGAAGACTTTGCCTTTATGTTGGAAGAACGGCCCGGAGCGTACATCCTGGTTGGCAATGGCGATACAGCGGCTGTGCATCATCCCGAATATAATTTTAACGACGAGGCGATTCCGGCTGGATGCAGCTGGTGGGCCGGGATCGTAGAACAACGGATGCCCGCGGCCTGATGACGGCGTAGGGAAGCGAGGGGGTAGCCCCTCGCGCTCCACAGGATATTTATGGCCAGATGAAGGTGGACCCTTGCTGCGTCAGGTGAGGTTGAGCGTATCGCTCAGGGTGTTGATCACATCGTCCAACGCGGATTTCTGGTTGTTTACGCAGGATTTCGCGCCAGCCCGCGCTTTGTTCAGCGCGGTGTCGTCTGACACCCAATTCGCAACTGCATCCGCGAGTTGCGGGGCGGAATTGACCTCGGTCGCGCCGCCGCTTTCGATCAGTGGCGCGAAGGTTTCCGCAAAATTGAAGTACCCAGGACCAGTGATCACAGCGGCACCGACCTGTGCGGGCTCAAACGGGTTGTGACCGCCGATTTCCTTGAGCGAGCCGCCCAAGAACACGATAGGGCATAATGCGTACCACGTGCCGGTTTCGCCCAGTGTGTCAGCAACGTAAACTTGAGACTGCGGCGCGATCTTGTCGCCCTTGGTGCGGAAAGCAGCGGACTGCCCGGCGGACTCGAGCAGACCTGCAACCTCTGACCGTCGTTCGGGATGCCGGGGGATCAGCAGGAGCAGCAGATCGGGCCAGCGCTGCAACAGCTTGGCATGCGCGGCCAGAACCGTTTCCTCCTCACCTGCATGGGTCGAACTGGCGATCCAGACCGGGCGGTCGGCGATCTGAGCGCGGATATCGCTCAGTGTGGCCTGATCGACCGGCAGCGGGTCCGACATGGCTTTGAGGTTGGTGCCGGGCTGTACCCGATCGGGGCGTGCGCCCATGTAGATAAGATTTGCTGCAGTCTTGTCATTCTGGGTTAGGAACAGTGTGAAATGGTCCAGAATAAATCGCGCGGTTTGGGGTCGCTTCTTCCATCCCTCGACCGAGCGATCCGACAGGCGCGCGTTGAGCAGCGCTAGCGGAACCTCGCGGCGAGAGGCTTCGACAATCAGGCGCGGCCAGATTTCGCTTTCGACGAAAATGCCGGCGTCCGGGTGCCAGTGATCCAAAAAACGCTTCACCGGTCCGGCTGTGTCCAGTGGTGGGTATTGGTGGCGTGCGCGCGGTGGCATTCGTTTTTCGATCAGCGCGGCCGAAGTTGGGGTTCCGGAGGTAATCAGAAACTCAGCCTGGGGCAGGCGTTCGCCCAGACGTTTGATGAGGCTGATGACCGACAGAGTTTCGCCAACGCTGGCGGCGTGGAACCAGATCAGCTGCCCATCCGGGCGGGTTTGCGTGGCGTGGCCAAGGCGTTCCTGCTGGCGCGTTTCGGGAACGCCCGACGTCTGCAGCTTTTTGCGAACCATGCGCCATGCCAGCGGGGCCGCAACGGAAGTCAGGCCGCAATACAGCTTGTACAGCAGCGTTGGCTGGTCGGGGTTGTTTGGCACTTTAGCCGCCCGTGTGGCTCATGTGGCGGCTCATCTGGCCGTCGACCGCCTGACGGGAATAGTCGAAATCATGCCCTTTGGGCTTGAGGGTGATCGCGGACCTGATTGCCTCTTCCAATGATTTATCACTGTCGGGATGATCGCGCAGCGGCGCGCGCAGGTCGGCCATATCCTCTTGCCCAAGGCACATGTACAGCTCACCGGTGCAGGTCAGGCGCACGCGGTTGCAGCTTTCGCAGAAGTTATGCGACAGCGGTGTGATAAAGCCGATTTTCTGGCCCGTATCCTCAAGCCGTACATAACGCGCAGGTCCACCGGTACGTTCGGCCAGATCCGTCACGGAATAGTGGTTTTCATATTCCTTGCGCACATCTTCGAGAGACCAGTATTGGTCCAGGCGGTCTTCGTTTCCTATATCACCCATGGGCATGACCTCAATCCAGGTCAGATCCATGTCACGCTCGGCACACCATTCGGTGATCTTTGGCAATTCGGGTTCATTGAACCCTTTCAAGGCGACCGCATTGATCTTTACCCGCAGACCCGCTTTCTGCGCGGCGTCGATCCCGTTCAGCACCTGCTTGAGGCGTCCCCAACGGGTGACCTTGGCAAATTTGTCTTCGTCCAGCGTATCCAGCGATACGTTCACGCGACGAACACCGGCAGCGTAGAGATCATCGGCAAATCGGTGCAGTTGCGAGCCATTGGTGGTCAGCGTCAGCTCTTTCAGGGCGCCGCTGTCCAGATGTCGGGTCATCGAATTGAAAAACGTCATGATATTGCGGCGCACCAGTGGCTCGCCGCCGGTGATGCGCAACTTTTCAACGCCCATGTTCACAAAGGTCGAGCACATGCGGTCAAGCTCTTCCAGCGTCAGCAGGTCTTTCTTGGGCAGAAAGGTCATGTCCTCGGACATGCAATAGACGCAGCGGAAATCGCAGCGATCCGTGACGGAAACGCGGAGATAGGTGATGGCACGTGCGAACGGGTCGATAAGCGGAGCTGTCATGCGACATAGGTAAAGCTGCAACCGCCCTGCGACAAGGGCGAACTGCGCTTTGCGCTGGAACAGATGCACGCAGGGCGATAGGTTTGCGTCATGAGATATGCGCTTTTGGCTTTTTGTGTTCTGGTGGCGGGATGTGACACCGTGCGGTCGACCACCGATCGTGTCTTTGGTGGTGACAAGCCCCCTGAAGAGGCAGAACCAGCCGTTGTAGAAGAGGTGGTCGAGCCGCAGCCCGTCGCGGTAGCCGCCACTGGTTGGGTCGGTCCAAAAACCACGATTGCGGGTCTGGGAGATCCGACAACACCCGGCCGTTGGCTGGAAACGTCTTTAGTGGAGACTGAATTCATCGGGCGCGTAGTTGTGCCGCGGACAGGCGCGCAGGCCTATATCACGCTTATTCCGGCATCCGGGCCAGCGGGGGGCGGCAGCCGTCTATCGCTGGATGCGATGCGGGCACTGCTGTTGCCATTCGATGAATTGGTTGAATTGGAAGTTTATTCCAACTGACCTTTCAGATATTTGCCAGCCTCTTTTCGTGCGAACGGTTTCATCGCATCTCCATGTGCCTTCAGAAAGGCAATGACGCGGTCCGGGTCGTGCTTGGACAGCTCCCGCAGCCACCACGCAACAGACTTTTGAATGAACCAGTCGCGATCGGGCACATAGCCTGCAGCCCAACCCAGAATGCGGTCTCGGCGTTGCAGGTCTTCCGGTTTGGGGTGGTTCTGTTTGGTCCAGGGCAGGGTCGCCACCAGCGCCGCGCGCCTGGTCCACATGTGGTCCGATTTTGTCCAGCTTTCCACCTGATCCAGCCGCGAAGGGTCGGCTGAAAGGCGCTTTTGCATCGCCATGCAGGCGTGATCCGCCACGGCCCAGGCATCAAAATCCGGCAACCAGCTTTGCAGCAGGTCCCAAACGGCATCATCCGGTCGGATGCGCGCCTGTGTCAGCAGTTTTGCGGCGGCAAGACGTCCTTCGTGAATATTGGTTTGCCACAGCGCATCTGCGAGTTCGACGCGCGCTGTCACATCCAACTCCTGTCGCCAGGTTTTGGTCAGATCATTCAGGATCGGGTTTGCCACGCCCAGATGGGTGCGGTCGGCCTTGTGGTAGGCCGCCATTTGTTCGGCGCGCTCGGGATCGGAATGGGCTTTGATCTGGTCCAAATAGGCTTCAAGCATCAAAAAACTCAGGGTCGGGTGCGCGTGGGTTTGCCATCAATGGTCTGATGGTTCTTTTCAACCCAGTAAGATTGGATCTGCTCGTCAGACTTGCCATCGACCCATTTCTGCATCGTGTCGCGTTCGGACTGATATTCCATGAACGGCACAGCATAGCCGCATGAGGTCTGAACCACATAGATATATAGATCATAGATCTGACGCGCACTGCGGTGATCGGGGAACAGGCCAGCCAGTTCATCCCAGCCCTCGTCCCCCACATGCAGCGTGCGCGCGGTGCCATAGGTTCTCAGGATCATGGGGCGGGTCGTGAACGAACACCACATCAGCGTCATGCGGTTCGCTTCAAGCAGATGACCGGCCGTTTCGTTGCCGCTGCCGGTCAGGTTCATCCAGGCAATCCGGTTCGGGCCAATAATGCGCAGTGAATCCATGCCCTTAGGCGATATATTGACCCGTCCGTCGGGTGCAGCAGTGCCGACGAAGAACATATGTTGTTCTTCGATGAATTTACGCTGCGCGTCGTCCAGTTGCGGAAATTGCTTGGCCATGTCTCACTCCACTGTAACCGATTTTGCCAGGTTGCGCGGCTGGTCTACATCCGTGCCTTTGGCCACCGCCGTGTGATAGGCCAGCAGTTGTGCTGGGACCGAGTAGAGGATCGGCGCCAAGCTAGGGTGAACATGCGGCATCCGGATGAAGCTCCAGACGCCATCTTCAGCCTCGGCAATCCCGTCATCGTCCGAGACTAGAATAACCTTACCCTTGCGCGCCATCACCTCTTGCATGTTCGACACCGTCTTGTCGAACACGGTGTCGCGTGGGGCCATGACCACCACAGGCATGTTCTTGTCGATCAGGGCGATTGGTCCGTGCTTCAGCTCACCCGAAGCATAACCTTCGGCGTGGATATAGCTGATTTCCTTTAGCTTCAGCGCCCCCTCCATCGCCAGCGGATACATCAGGCCGCGACCCAGAAACAGAACGTCGCGGGCCTCGGACAGGCGCTGGGCGGACGTCTTGATGGCCGGATTTTGATCCAGTGCCGCGTTCAGGACCGTTGGCAGGCCGCGTAGCGCAGCATAGTGGTCGGCCAGTTCGTCTTCGGTCAGCGTACCACGATCCGCAGCCGCTTTGAGCGCCATCATCAGCAGAACGCTCAGTTGACACGTGAACGCCTTGGTCGAAGCCACGCCGATCTCAACGCCAGCATGGATGGGCAGAGCAATATCGCTTTCGCGGGCGATCGAACTTTCGGGGACGTTGACGACCGAGACGATCTTATCTGCCTTGCCTTCGCAATAGCGCAGTGCCGCCAGAGTATCGGCGGTTTCACCCGACTGGCTGACGAACAGCGCCATCGTGCGCCCCGTGATCGGAGGTTCGCGATAGCGGAACTCGCTGGCGATATCGACCTCGACCGGCATTTGCGCCAATTGCTCGAACCAGTACTTTGCGGTCAGACAGGCGTAAAATGCCGTGCCACAGGCCACCATGGTCAACCGATCCAGTTTGGTGAAATCCAGATCGGCACCAGGCAGCACCACCTGATCGCCGTTGCCGGGCAAATAGGACCGGATCGCGTCGGCAATCACCACGGGCTGTTCGGCGATTTCCTTAGCCATGTAGTGCTTGTGGCCATTCTTACCGGTCCGCGTGTGATCCAGCTTGATCCGACGCGTTTCGCGGTTCGCCAATTCACCGGCTTCGTTGCGTATCTCCAGAGAGTTCCGGGTCAGTATTGCTCGGTCGCCCTCTTGAAGATAGGTGATACGGTCGGTCAGCGGGGCCAGTGCGATGGCGTCTGAACCTACATACATCTCGCCATCTCCGTGCCCGATGGCCAGTGGAGATCCTTTACGTGCGGCGATAATCAGGTCGTCTTCTCCATCGAAAAGGAACGCCAATGCAAATGCGCCCTCAAGTCGGTCGATCGTCTTAAAAGCGGCTTGAATGGGTGAGAGGCCGGTCTTCAGATAATGCTCGGTCAATAAAGCGACGGTTTCGGTATCGGTTTCTGTAGTGAAATCGATCCCATGTTCTGCCAGTTCTGCCCGCAGCTCACGATAGTTCTCGACGATACCGTTATGCACCACCGCCACTGGACCGGCCTTGTGCGGATGCGCGTTGGTTACCGATGGTGCGCCATGGGTGGCCCAGCGGGTGTGACCGATACCGGATTTTCCGGGCAGGGGGTCGTGCACCAGCAGATCGCTGAGGTTGACAAGTTTGCCAACCGCCCTGCGACGTTGAAGTTTGCCGTCATTGACAGTCGCGATCCCGGCGCTGTCGTATCCGCGATACTCCAGTCTTTTTAGGGCCTCGACCAGGGTGGGCGCGGCTTCGTGCTCGCCCAGTACACCAACAATACCACACATAAATCAGGCTCCTTAGTTGCGGCGCGCTTTCTTTGCCTTCAACAAATTAAACATTTTTTTTGCATAACCGGGCTTATTTTCCTGTTTGGCGCGGGCCATCGCCAGCGCTTCGGGCTCGACATTACGCGTGACAACCGTCCCGGCGGCGGTCATCGCGCCGTCACCCACCTTCACCGGTGCCACCAGCATAGTGTTCGAGCCGACAAAGACGTTTTCGCCAATCGTTGTACGGTGTTTGTTAAAGCCGTCGTAGTTGCAGGTGATCGTGCCCGCCCCAATATTGGATTTTGCCCCAACAGTTGAGTCGCCGACATAACTCAAATGGTTAACTTTAGCACCTTCGGCGATTTCCGTGTTTTTTAGTTCGACGAAATTGCCGATGCGCGTGTTTTCAGCCAATTCCGTACCCGGGCGTAAGCGGGCGTGCGGCCCAACGATTGAACCGCGGCTTATGTGGCAACCTTCAAGGTGTGAAAACGATCGGATTGTTGCCCCACTTTCAACAGTGACGCCCGGTCCGAAAACAACATTGGGTTCGATAACAGCGTCTCGTCCAATAACCGTGTCGGCTGCCAAGTACACCGTTTCCGGTGCCATCAACGTTACACCCAGTGCCAGCAACTCGTTGCGCGCCCGGCTTTGGAATTGGGCGTCAGCCGCAGCCAGGTCAGCGCGAGAATCCACCCCCATAGTTTCAGCCTCGTCGCATTTGATCGCTGTTGCCGACAGCCCACGCGCATTTGCCAGCGCCGCGATTTCTGTCAGGTAGTATTCGTCCGAGGCGTTGTCATTGCTGACCTCGTCAATCAATTCGAACAGCAGTTTTGCGCTGCAGGCCAATAGTCCGCTGTTGGTAAAGCGAATGGTGCGCTGTTCTTCGGTTGCGTCTTTGTATTCAACGATTTCGACCAGTTTTTCGCCATTCATGATCAACCGGCCATAGCGGGGCTGAACTTCGGCAATATCAAAGCCCAGCATGACCAGATCAAAGGATGCGCGCGCCTCAATCATACGCTCCAGTGTTCTGGGGGCGATAAAGGGTGTGTCGCCGTAAAGGACGATCACATCGCCATCGAAACCGTCGAGAGCATCTCGTGCCTGCGCAACCGCATGCGCTGTTCCAAGCTGTTCTTCCTGAACGACGATCTGTGCCGTTTCATCCTCGGCTTCGGCGATTTTAGCAACGGCCTCAGAGCCATGACCAGTGACAATAACGGTCCGTTCGGGTGATAGCACCGCACCAGCGCGTATCGCGTGTACCAACATCGGCGTTTGGGCAATCGGGTGCAAAACTTTTGGGGTATCCGAATTCATCCTGGTGCCTTTTCCTGCGGCAAGGATAACAAGGGCGATGGTCATAAAAACGATTTCTCTTTGTGTTTTGTTGCGACCCGTTTTATCCGCTGAGTTCAAAGGCGCAAGCGGTTCGGGCATCAAACAAGATTGCCGTTTGCAACACTTATGGCGAAGTCTCGCCGAATTAGGGGGCAAAATGCGTACGGTTATCTTCGATCTGGACGGGACTTTGGCCGATACATCGGGTGATTTGCTGGCCGCCGCCAACCACTGTTTTCGGCATATGGGGCATGGGGATGTGTTGGTTCACGGCGAAGATGCAGGCGTTGCGCTGCGCGGTGGCCGAATGATGCTGACCCATGGGTTGAAACGGGTGGGCGCTTATGACGATGCAACGGTTCAAGACTACTACCCGATGCTGCTTGAAGCGTATTCCGACGATATCGACACGCATACCCATTTCTACCCTGGCGCGCTGGACGCAGTGGAAAAGTTGAAGTCCGCAGGTTACGGGGTTGGCATCTGTACCAATAAGCCTGAAGCCTTGGCCCATCAGTTGCTCACGCAGATGGGAGTGCGTGACCTGTTTGCCTCTTTAGTTGGTGCAGACACGCTGTCGGTGCGCAAGCCTGATCCGGAGCCGTTGCGCGAAGCTGCACGCCGGGCGGGTGGTCATCCTGATTTATGTGTTCTGATTGGCGATTCCGACACTGACCGAAACACGGCCCGTGCCGCGGGTGTGCCGTCGGTATTGGTTACCTTCGGCCCGTCCGGCGATGATATGGCCGCGCTGGAACCCGAAGCTCTGCTGCACCATTTCCATGATTTGCCAGAATTGGTTGCAGAGTTGATTGGCTTGGCCGCGTAATCCCTTGACCCGAACGTTTTGCAGGACCAGAACACTCTTATGACCGAGATATTCACTGGCAGTTTCACCCAGCAGGAACCCATCCCAGAAGAGGCGGTTGAGGCCGCTCTGGCCGTACTGCGCCACGGGCGTCTGCATCGTTATAACGTCGTACCTGGCGAATTGGGCGAAACCGCCTTGCTGGAACAGGAATTTGCCGGCCAGACAGGTACCAAATACTGTCTGGCCGTGTCCTCGGGCGGCTATGCGATGGCAACGGCGCTGCGGGCCGTGGGGGTCAAACCGGGGGACCCGGTGCTGACGAACACGTTCACTCTGGCACCTGTGCCCGGATCTATTGCTTCGGTCAGTGCGCGCCCCGTTTTTGTGGGTGTGACCGAAGACCTTACGATTGATCTGGACGATCTCGAAACCAAGCTGGATCATGCCCGCGTTTTGATGCTGAGCCATATGCGTGGCCATCTGTGTGACATGGATCGGCTGATGCAAATGTGCGATGCCGCAGGTGTCACGGTGATCGAGGATTGCGCCCACACAATGGGCGCTGCGTGGCGTGGGCAGGTTTCGGGCCGACAAGGCGCGATTGGCTGCTATTCCTGCCAGACCTACAAACACGTCAATTCGGGCGAGGGCGGCTTGCTGGTCACCGATGATGAGGAATTGGCGGCAAAGGCAACGATGCTGTCGGGGTCCTACATGCTGTACGAACGCCACCTTGCGGCACCGGGGCCAGAGGTGTTTGAGCGGATCAAGTATCATACCCCCAATGTCTCGGGGCGAATGGATAATCTGCGGGCCGCGATCCTTCGCCCGCAATTGCGCGATCTGGATCGGCAGATCGAACGCTGGAACGAACGCTATTTCGAAATCGAAAAAGGCCTGCGCGATACGCCGGGTTTGAGCGTTGTAGATCGGCCAGAAGCCGAGACGTTTGTCGGTTCCTCGATCCAGTTCCTGTTGCTCGATTGGTCGGCAGAGCGGGTAAACGAGGTTATCCAGCGCTGCGCGGCCCGGGGGGTCGAGCTTAAGTGGTTCGGCGGGGCCGAGCCGAACGGCTTTACGTCGCGCTATGACAGCTGGCGATATGCCGACAGCGCGCCGATGCCAAAAAGTGATCGAATCCTCGCCGGGATCGTCGACATGCGCGTTCCCTTGACCTTTTCGCTTGATGATTGCGCGCTGATCGCACGGATCATTCGGGCAGAGGTGAGCGCAGTGTATCAGTCGTAATCCAATCGAGTGCGCATGACGCGCACGCTTTATTTGTATGAAACCGCCGCCCCGATCAGGGCGGCGGTTTGTTTTTGGGACGCCGTCGTTGACCCAATTCAGATTCGCTGCTATTTATTGAACAACTGTTCATTAATGCGAAAGAGGAGATCGCTTATGTTCACGGCAGCCATGCAATTTGATCTGGGCGAGGACGTGAATGCCCTGCGCGAAATGGTGCACCGTTGGGCGCAGGAGCGGGTCAAGCCAATGGCGGGTGACATCGATGCCTCGAACGCATTTCCAAACGAGCTTTGGAAAGAGATGGGCGATCTGGGTTTGCTCGGCATCACTGTGTCCGAGGAATACGGTGGGTCAGGGATGTCCTATCTGGCCCACACCGTTGCGGTGGAAGAGGTTGCGCGGGCGTCGGCCTCGGTCTCTCTGTCTTATGGCGCGCATTCGAACCTGTGCGTCAATCAGATCAAGCTGAACGGTAATGACGAGCAAAAGGCGAAATACCTGCCGCGCCTGATCTCGGGCGAACATGTTGGTGCGTTGGCCATGTCCGAGGCTTCCGCCGGATCCGATGTTGTGTCGATGAAGTTGCGTGCGGAAAAACGCAATGATCACTACCGGCTGAACGGCAACAAATACTGGATCACCAACGGGCCGGACGCGGATACGCTGGTCGTATATGCCAAGACCAACCCGGAGGCCGGATCGAAGGGCATCACCGCGTTTCTGATTGAGAAGGAGATGAAGGGCTTCTCGACCTCGCCCCATTTCGACAAGTTGGGGATGCGCGGTTCGAACACGGCCGAGCTGATCTTTGAAGATGTCGAGGTGCCGTTCGAAAACGTTTTGGGCGAAGAAGGTAAGGGCGTTGCGGTTCTGATGTCCGGGCTGGATTACGAACGTGTGGTTCTGGCCGGAATTGGAACCGGCATCATGGCGGCCTGTCTGGATGAGATCATGCCCTATCTGGCTGAGCGTAAGCAGTTTGGCAAACCGATCGGCAGCTTCCAACTGATGCAGGGCAAGATCGCCGATATGTACACCGCGATGAATTCCGCACGGGCCTATGTCTATGAGGTCGCCAAGGCTTGTGACCGGGGGGATGTAACCCGTCAGGATGCGGCGGCGTGCTGTCTTTATGCTTCAGAACAGGGCATGTCGCAGGCGCATCAGGCTGTTCAGGCGATGGGTGGGGCAGGGTTCCTGTCTGACTCGGCGGTCAGCCGGATTTTCCGCGATGCCAAGCTGATGGAGATTGGCGCGGGCACCAGCGAAATCCGCCGGATGCTGATCGGGCGGGAACTGATGAACGAGATGCGCTGAGAGAAGAAAACGCTTCGCAGACGAGGGAACTGCGAAGCGTTTTCCTTGGAAGGATCAGAACTTATGAACGTAGGATACGCCGACAAGGAAGGGATCGATATCGGCTTTGCCGATCTTGGTTCCGTTCAGCTTGACGTCCGTGTCAATGTCGAACCAGCGTACGTTCAGACGGACAGCACCATTGTCCGAGACCATATAGTCCAGACCGGCCTGCAGCGAGACGCCGAAAGAGTCATCAACCTTCAGGTCGCCCAGTGCGGACTGCTCGTCGAAGAAGATGGTGTAGTTCAGACCGGCACCGACATAGGGCTTCCATGCGCTGTTGGTCGGGAAGTGATAGTTCAGCGACAGGGTGGGCGGCAGGTGCTTGACGGTGCCAGCCTCGGTGCTTCCGCCCAGGGTTACGGTGTGCTTGAACGGTGTCGCGGCCAGCAGTTCGATGCCCAGATTGTCACGGATGAAATACTCGGCAGTGAAGATCGGGCGGGTGTCCGAGTCGATCTCGGCCTTTTGTCCGGCCAACGTGCCATTGTCGGATTTGGGGTTGAGGTAACCGACACCGACACCGACGGTCCAATCACCCTGCGATTGGGCGAAGGCGGGGGCGGCAAGCGCCACCAGCGCGGTGGAAAGTGTCAAAGCGGCGAGTTTGTTGGTCATGGTCTTGCCTTTGGTTCAGTTGATGAGATTGAATTGACAGCCGCGCGCTCCGCGCACTCTGATCTGCATCAAATCTGTGTGAGAGGGTCATCGGAAGCTTCTCCGGTAAGGCCTTTGAAAATAAGGGAATTGCAGCGTGCCAGAAGCTAATCGCATACCGGGTTTGCGTTCAGCGGGGGGCTGGGACGTGCCATCTCGTCTGAACATGGCGCGCCAGTGTCTTGATCACGCACCGGATCAGGTCGCCGTGATCCACTTGACCACAAGCGACGAGCGGCGCGTCACCTACGGGCAGCTTGCTAAAATGACAGACGGCATTGCGCGCGCACTGTCGAAGAAAGTGCAGCCGGGGGATCGCGTGGGCGTGTTGCTCAGCCAGTCACCGTGGTGTGCCGCGGCGCATCTGGCGATCTGGAAAATCGGCGCGATCTCTGTGCCCTTGTTCAAACTGTTCAAGCAGGATGCCTTGCGATCCCGAGTGGGTGATGCTGAGGCGCAGGTTGTGCTGACCGACCCGGAAGGCGCAACGCTGTTAGGGGATCTGGCCGAGCCGCTCATGGCGGACCAGATTGGCGAAGACGGAGGCGTTGTGCCTTACGCTGACTCCGGGCCAGAGGATCCGGCGGTGTTGATCTATACCTCTGGCACCACGGGAAGCCCGAAAGGCGCGCTGCATGGCCACCGGGTGCTGACCGGCCACCTGCCAGGGGTTTCGATCAGCCATAACAACCTGCGCGAAGGCGACTGCCTCTGGACACCGGCCGATTGGGCCTGGATTGGCGGGCTGTTCGATGTGCTGATGCCCGGTCTTGCGCTGGGTGTTCCAGTGGTTGCGGCGCGGCTGGACAAGTTCACCCCCGAAGCCTGCGCCGATGTGATCGCGCGCGGTGGTGTGCGGAACGTGTTCTTTCCCCCAACGGCACTTCGAATGCTCAAGGCCTCTGATCAGGCACTTCCCGGGCTACGGTCAGTCGCGTCCGGGGGTGAGCCGCTGGGGGCCGAGATGTTAGCCTGGGGGCAGGAGGTGTTCGGTCTAACGATCAACGAATTCTACGGCCAGACCGAATGCAACATGGTTGTCTCTTCCTGCTCAGATGACTTCCCGGTGCGGCCCGGTTGCATAGGCAAACTGGTCCCGGGGCACGAAATTGCGGTGATCGACGAGGACGGCAACCCGACCGCTGATGAGGGTGACGTGGCCATCCGCCGAGGTTCGGCCTCAATGCTGTTGGAATATTGGAACCGACCCGATGCGACGGCTGAGAAGTTCCGTGGCGACTGGCTGATCACCGGCGACCGCGGTGTGTGGGAGGGTGAGTACCTGCGTTTCGTAGGGCGCGACGATGATGTCATCACTTCGTCCGGTTATCGTATCGGCCCGGCAGAGATCGAGGATTGCCTGCTGACCCACCCGGCGGTGGCGACGGTCGGTGTGGTCGGTAAACCTGACAAGCTGCGGACCGAGATCGTCAAGGCATATGTGGTGTTGAAACCGAATGCTGAGGCTGAGGAACGAGAGTTGCAGGAGTGGGTTAAAACCCGCCTTGCGCATTATTCTTACCCTCGTGAAGTGGCTTTTGTGCAAGAGTTGCCTTTGACCGTGACCGGAAAAGTAATCCGAAAGGAATTGAAACGTCGCGCGTCTGAGGAGGAATGTCATGCCGGATAAATCCAGCGTCAGAACGGGAATTGAATTTAGCGCCACCGCAATTGCGGTCATTGGCGCTGCATGGGCAGGCAAGGCTTACTTCGAAAACTGGATGCAGGACACGATCGATAAGGCGGTCGAAAACAAGGTTGTCATACTCGAGCAACTGCAACTGGCAGACCTTCTAGTTTATTATGGCTATCCGGACGAAGCCATCTCGGAACTCAAGCTGATCAGCGATAGAATTTCGGGTCTTGAAGGCGGTAACAAACGCAAAATTGCATTTTACGACAACTATTTGGACGCGGTTGCGCAGTCGGATAACACCTTGAAATACGAACCGGAAATCCGGTTGCTCAAAGATGTATTCAGCACCGAGATGCAGACCGACGGGTGGCATGACGAATACCTCGCATACGTCTCGATGTTCCTGCCGGAGGCCCGCGGAGACGATGCATTCTTTGATGCGCAGGTCATCGGGCGGCTTAACCTCGCGGTGCATCAGTACGAAGTCGAGAGCGACTTTGAGGGGCTGGAAAGTGCGTTCCATACCCTTGCGCTTGCCTATTTGTGTCGCGGTGACCAGGCAAGTGCGCAAGCCTCTATTGAACGTGCCGCCGAGATGCTGCCGTTCGACTATTACCTGATTTACCCGCTAATGGGCATTGACACGATTTCTGAGGATCCAGAGATCGAAAAGCTGAATGCTGTCTGCCCTCAAAACGTATCCCGAGGCTATGGCGAGCTTTTGCAGGAACTTGGCTCGGGTGAGAATCCATTTCGCGACTTGATAAGAGAGTACTCTGAATGAAGCTGCAATCCGCTGCTCTGCCCTCGTCTCAAGGTTTTCAACAAAACCGCGCGGCTCATCTGGACGCGTTGGCGCAAATTGCCGACGCCGCCGAGGCCGCCCGCATGGGCGGCGGCGAAAAATCCCGCGCACGGCATGAATCGCGGGGCAAGATGCTGCCGCGTCGTAGGGTGGCGAACCTGTTGGACCCGGGGTCGCCGTTCCTTGAGATCGGCGCGACGGCGGCGCATGCGATGTATGGCGACGCCGCTCCCTGTGCCGGGGTAATTGCAGGGATTGGCCGGGTGCAGGGGCAAGAGGTCATGGTGGTGTGCAACGATGCCACCGTGAAGGGTGGCACCTATTATCCGTTGTCAGTCAAAAAGCACCTGCGCGCGCAAGAGATTGCCGAGGAAAACCAACTGCCCTGCATCTATCTGGTCGACAGCGGCGGCGCAAACCTGCCCAATCAGGATGAGGTGTTTCCCGATCGCGATCACTTTGGCCGCATCTTCTATAATCAGGCGCGGATGAGCGCGAAGGGCATCCCGCAAATCGCTGTGGTGATGGGGTCGTGTACGGCTGGCGGGGCCTACGTGCCCGCGATGTCGGATGTAACGATCATCGTCAGGGAACAGGGCACCATCTTTCTCGCCGGACCACCTTTGGTCAAGGCCGCGACGGGTGAGGTGGTCAGCGCCGAAGACTTGGGTGGCGGAGATGTCCATACGCGCCTGTCCGGGGTGGCGGATTATTTGGCCGAGGATGACGCCCACGCGCTAGCTTTGGCGCGGCGGGCCGTCGGATCGCTGAACCGGCGCAAGCCACAGACGGTGGATTGGGCCAACCCCGAGGATCCGGCCTATGACCCCGAAGAGATTCTGGGCGTCGTCCCCGCCGATCTGCGCACGCCCTATGACATTAGCGAGGTGATTGCGCGGTTGGTCGATGGCTCGCGCTTTGACGAATTCAAGCCGCGCTTTGGTGAGACGCTGGTGACAGGGTTCGCTCATGTCAAAGGCTGCCCGGTTGGGATCATCGCCAATAACGGCGTGCTGTTTTCGGAAGCTGCGCAAAAGGGCGCGCATTTTGTGGAACTGTGTTCACAGCGCAAAATTCCATTGGTGTTTCTGCAAAATATCACTGGCTTCATGGTTGGGCGGAAATACGAAAACGAAGGCATCGCGCGGCATGGGGCCAAGATGGTGACTGCGGTCGCGACGACCAATGTGCCAAAAATCACCATGCTGGTGGGTGGCTCATTCGGAGCGGGGAATTACGGCATGTCAGGACGGGCCTACCAACCGCGGTTCCTATGGACATGGCCGAACTCGCGCATTTCCGTGATGGGTGGAGAGCAGGCGGCGGGTGTTCTGGCTACCGTCAAGCGGGACGGGATTGAACGCCAGGGCGGAACTTGGTCGGCGGAAGAAGAGGCCGAATTCAAGCGCCCCACGCTGGAGATGTTCGAAGAGCAATCCCACCCGCTCTATGCCTCGGCTCGACTGTGGGACGACGGAATTATCGACCCGCGCAAAAGCCGCGATGTGCTGGCCTTGTCGCTGAACGCGGCACTGAATGCGCCGATTGAGGAGACACGCTTTGGCGTGTTCAGGATGTAAGATGAGCACCGACCTGGAAATAATAAAAGCGTTTTATCCCGATGCGCAGACGTTCAAGTTCGGTGACAGTGCAATCCTGAGTGCCGAGCTTTTGGCACTGGTTCGAACAGGGCAAAAAACGGCAACCTGCGGCGCTCTGCGCGATTATCCCGAAGGCAGCCTTGATACCCCGGTTGTTGGGCGGCGCGATATTGCCCTTGAATGGGATGATCGTCCCGCATTGGTGATTGAGACGGTCGAGGTTTCGATCTGCCGCTATTGTGACATGACCGAAGACTTCGCCTTGGCCGAAGGTGAAAACGAAACGTTAGACGGGTGGCGTGAGGATCATCGGCGTTACTTTGAGCGTAACGGCGGGTTTGATCCCGAGATGGAATTGCTTTGCGAACGGTTCCGCCTGATCGAAGACCTGGTGGATAAGGGCTAAACTATGTTCAATAAAATCCTGATTGCCAACCGGGGCGAGATTGCTTGCCGGGTGATGGAAACCGCTCAGAAAATGGGCGTAACTTGCGTGGCTGTGTTTTCTGATGCTGATGCGTCGGCCAGGCATGTGCAGATGGCGGACGAAGCTGTTCATATTGGTGGTGCGGCGCCGGCTGAGAGCTATCTCAAGGGCGACGTGATCATTCAAGCCGCGCTCGATACTGGGGCGCAGGCGATCCATCCGGGTTATGGATTTCTCTCGGAAAACCCCGATTTCGTGGATGCGGTCGAGGCGGCTGGCCTGACCTTCATTGGCCCTTCGGCGGATGCGATCCGCAAGATGGGTCTCAAAGACGCGGCCAAGGTATTGATGGAGCAGGCGGGCGTGCCGGTTGTTCCGGGGTATCACGGCGACAATCAGGACCCCGAGCATCTGGCGGGTGCGGCCGACACGATTGGCTATCCGGTCCTGATCAAGGCCGTCGCGGGTGGCGGTGGCAAAGGCATGCGGCTGGTCGAACAGCCCGAGGATTTTACCGAGGCACTGGACAGCGCCCGGGGTGAGGCCCGCACCGCATTTGGCAATGATGCTGTTCTGGTCGAGAAATTCGTCTCCAAGCCCCGCCATATCGAGGTTCAGGTGTTTGGCGACGGCACCCATGCGGTGCATCTGTTTGAACGCGACTGCTCGCTGCAACGCCGACATCAGAAGGTGATTGAAGAAGCGCCGGCCCCCGGCATGACCGTTGAGATGCGCGACGCGATGGGGCAGGCGGGCGTACGTGCCGCCGAGGCCATCGGTTACAAAGGTGCGGGGACGGTTGAATTCATCGTGGATGCCTCGGACGGGCTGCGTCCGGACCGTTTCTGGTTCATGGAGATGAACACCCGCCTGCAGGTCGAGCATCCGGTGACCGAGGCGATCACCGGCGTCGACCTTGTCGAATGGCAGTTGCGTGTTGCGGCGGGCGAGAGCCTGCCGAAGCAGCAGAGTGACCTGTCGATCTCAGGCCATTCCTTCGAAGCGCGGCTTTATGCCGAGGACGTGCCAAAGGGCTTTCTGCCGGCGACCGGTACACTGACCCATCTGCGCTTCCCCGTGGCGTGCCGCGCAGATAGCGGCGTGCGCGCAGGTGATACGATCAGCCCCTGGTATGATCCGATGATCGCCAAGGTGATCGTGCACGGCCCCACACGCGCTGTCGCATTGGAACAGTTGCACCGCGCCCTAAAAGGCACTGAGGTTGCGGGGACAGTCACGAACCTTGGCTTTCTGGGCGCACTGACGCGGCATCCGGGCTTTGCCGTCGGTGATGTTGATACTGGCCTGATTGGTCGCGATCTGGACGCGCTGGCCCGTGCAGAGCCGATCCCGGCGTCTTCGATCGTCGCGGCCGCGATGACGGCTTTGGATCTGGTGGATACAGATGAGGAAACAGGGTTTTCGCTATGGGCCCCACTGCATCGCGCGGTCCAGTTGCGGGCAGGTGATGATATTGATCTGGACGTTCAGGTAGAAGATCAGAACCGTCAGGTCTGGCAGGTCGGAGAACACACGATCCTTGCCCAGCGCGGTCCGGGCGGTTGGATGATCGACGGAGCCCCTATGTCGCGCGTGTCTGTCTCGGGTTCGCAGATCACAGTCTTTGAAAACTATGGTCAAGTCCTGGAAATTGTTGATCCATTGGACCGCGATGCCGGTGCCGCTGGCGACACCAATGTGATTGAGGCCCCGATGCCGGGTCTGGTCAAAGCTGTCTTTGCGCAGGTGGGTCAAGCCGTGCAAGAAGGCGACCGGCTGGCAATCCTTGAAGCCATGAAAATGGAACATTCCCTGCAGGCCGCCCGTGACGGCATCGTTGCCGAAGTGCTGGCTGATGCCGGGGCGCAGGTCGAGGCTGGGGCCGCGTTGGTCCGGCTGGAGGAGGAATGAACTGTCCCCTTCTCGAACAACGTGGCACAGTCGGATCGAATGCGGCAATCAGAGAAGGACACAGCAATGGGTGAACGGGTCGAAATCTTCGAAGTAGGTCCGCGAGACGGTCTGCAAAACGAAAAGCGCGAAATTGCCGTGGCGGAAAAAGTGGCGCTGGTCGATTGCCTGAGCAAGGCCGGTTTTAACCGCATCGAAGTGGCCAGTTTTGTCTCGCCCAAATGGGTGCCGCAAATGGCGGGCAGCGCGGACGTGTTGGCCGGGATCAAACGGGCCGACGGCGTCCGGTATGGAGCGCTGACACCGAATATGCAGGGATACGAAGACGCTTTGGCCGCAAAGGCGGATGAGATCGCGGTATTCGCTTCGGCTTCGGAAGGGTTCTCAAAAGCCAATATCAACGCGACTATTGAAGAATCCATCGACCGCTTTGCCCCGATTCTTGAAGCTGCGCGCCACATCGACCTGCCTGTACGTGGATATGTGTCCTGCGTGACTGATTGCCCCTTTGACGGACCAACACCGCCCGAGAAAGTGGCTGAAGTTGCGGACCGGCTGTTCTCGTTGGGATGTTACGAAGTATCGCTGGGGGACACGATCGGGCAGGGCACGCCCGACACCATTGCCCATATGCTGCTGGCCGTGCGCGAACGCGTTCCGATGACGCGGCTCGCGGGGCATTTCCACGACACCAACGGGCGGGCCATCGACAATATCGACGCTGCGCTGGCGCTGGGCGTTCGGGTGTTCGACAGCGCCGTTGGCGGTTTGGGTGGGTGTCCTTACGCGCCGGGCGCTGCCGGAAACGTCGCCACCGAAGCTGTTGTGGCTCATTTGGAGCGGCTTGGATATCAGACCGGCCTCGACCTTGCGGTCATTGAAGAGGCCGCGCAGATGGCACGCGCCATGCGATCCCAGTAAGGAGCGGACATGTTTGAAACGATTGCGGTGACCACGGACGCGCGTGGTGTGGCCACTCTGACTCTGAACCGTGCCGACAAGCACAACGCCATGTCGGCGCAGATGATCACCGATCTTACGCAAGCCGCGCACCAGCTTGGAACCGACGACGCCGTGCGTGTTGTTGTACTGACCGGTGCGGGCAAAAGCTTTTGTGCTGGCGGTGATCTGGGTTGGATGCAATCCCAGATGGCGGCAGAATCCGAGACCCGGTTTGTCGAGGCGCGTAAGCTGGCCGAAATGTTGCAGGCGCTGAACACGTTGCCCAAACCGCTAATCGGCGCGATCCACGGTAATGCCTTTGGCGGCGGTGTGGGCTTGGCGTCGGTTTGTGATGTAGCGATCGGAGTGGAAACGGTCAAAATGGGGCTGACAGAGACCAAGCTGGGGCTGATCCCGGCCACGATTGGCCCCTATGTCATCGCCCGCATGGGCGAAGCCCGCGCGCGGCGCGTGTTCATGTCGGCCCGGGTCTTCGAAGCCGCAGAAGCTGTAGAGCTGGGCCTGCTGGCCAGAATTGTGCCCGCTGCCGACCTGAATGATGCGGTTGAGTCCGAAGTCCTGCCCTATCTTGGCTGTGCACCCGGCGCGGTGGCATCGGCCAAGCAATTGGTTCGCCAGCTGGGACCGCGCATTGACGATGCCGTGATCGACCACACGATCCGCGAGCTGGTTGACAGGTGGGAAACCGAAGAGGCCAAGGAGGGAATCGGCGCATTCTTTGAAAAAAGAAAACCTGCATGGATTAGTAAGGTTTAGGCGCCACTTGTGATGTGGCCGCGATTGTGTGGGTGACCTTCTGTGACAGAGCTTCGATAAGTCGAATATTAACCCCCTGTGCGTTTGTGTTCGGTTGACCCTCTGACCCCGCAGGGATAGAGAATGTCCAGTCAACACGCCAATTGACGGCGCTCCCTTTCAGGGTATGCGCAGGAAAGGAGCTGTACGTGGAAGACCTATTGCGGGAGTATCTCCCGATTCTGGTGTTTCTGGCCGTAGCTGTGGGCCTTGGAATCGTTTTGATTCTGGCGGCAGTCGTTCTGGCGGTCCGCAATCCCGACCCCGAGAAAGTCAGCGCATATGAATGTGGTTTCAACGCGTTCGATGATGCGCGGATGAAGTTTGATGTCCGGTTCTATCTGGTCGCGATTCTCTTCATCATATTCGACCTGGAAATCGCGTTTCTTTTCCCCTGGGCTGTCGGCTTCAAGGACATCAGCGATGTTGGCTTCTGGTCCATGATCGTGTTCCTGGGTGTTCTGACCATCGGCTTTGCCTATGAATGGAAGAAGGGGGCCCTGGAATGGGAGTGATGACGGGTGCAAACACCGCCGGCGTCGACAAAGAAGTCGCCACCCAGGCCCTGAATGCCGAGCTGCAGGACAAAGGGTTTTTGCTGACCTCGACCGAGGACATCATCAACTGGGCTCGCACCGGCTCGCTGCACTGGATGACTTTCGGTCTGGCCTGCTGCGCGGTTGAGATGATGCACACCTCGATGCCGCGTTACGATGCGGAACGGTTTGGCATCGCACCCCGTGCTTCCCCCCGTCAGTCGGACGTGATGATCGTGGCTGGCACCCTGACCAACAAGATGGCCCCCGCTCTGCGCAAGGTTTATGACCAGATGCCCGAGCCGCGCTATGTGATCTCAATGGGCTCTTGCGCCAATGGCGGCGGCTACTACCACTACTCATATTCCGTTGTGCGTGGCTGCGACCGTATTGTTCCAGTGGACATCTACGTCCCCGGCTGCCCCCCGACCGCTGAGGCGCTGCTGTACGGTCTGATGCAGTTGCAACGCAAAATCCGCCGTACTGGCACCATCGTGCGCTGAGGAGAGAGTTGATGAGCGAAGCACTCAAAGAACTCGGCACCCAGCTGGAGTTGAAGCGAACTGATTGTGTTCTGTCCTGGGACGTAACCCATGGTGAGTTGAACGTAGATGTGGCGCTGTCGAACGTTGTGGAATTCATTGAATTCCTGAAGTCCGACCGCGGCTGCCAGTTCTCCACGCTCGTCGATATCACCGGCGTCGACTACCCGGAACGGGCCAAGCGTTTTGACGTGGTTTATCACTTCTTGTCGATGTATCAGAACCAGCGCATCCGCCTGCGGGTCTCTATCCGCGAAGAGGACATGGTGCCTTCGATCGTGGATGTGCATCCCTCGGCCAATTGGTTTGAGCGCGAAGTGTTCGACATGTTCGGCATCTTGTTCTCAGGCCACCCGGATCTGCGGCGCATCCTGACCGACTATGGATTCCGTGGCTATCCGCTGCGCAAGGATTTCCCAACCACAGGATACACCGAAGTTCGCTATGACGAGGCCCAAAAGCGCGTTGTGTATGAGCCGGTGTCGCTAGTCCAGGAATACCGTCAGTTCGATTTCATGTCCCCGTGGGAGGGGGCGAATTACATACTGCCGGGTGATGAAAAGCAGGAGGCCGAATAATGGGTGGCATTTGGTGGCTGATCCTGTCTGCGCTGACCATCATCCCGATGGTGAAGATATTGCCGTTTTTCGGGATCAATAAATTCTGGTGCCTTCTTTGTCTGGTTCCATTCGGCACGATCGCGTTGCTGTGGTGGGTCGGGCTGAAACTACAAGAGTTGGAGCGCCGATAAGATGCTGGTGCTGCTGGGGGAACTGATCGCTTTGGGTGCGCTGGGGGTCTTGCTGGCAGGGGCTGCGGCCAAGGCTGTCGAAGCGGAAAAGGTCCGGGTTCGGGCTGATGCGAAAAAGAAACGGGGGCGTTGATGGACGGCTCAAGATACGATGACGGCAGCACTGACGCGCTGAGCGGAGAACAGAAGATCCGCAATTTCAACATCAACTTCGGCCCGCAACACCCTGCGGCGCACGGGGTTTTGCGTCTTGTTCTTGAGCTGGACGGCGAGATCGTTGAGCGCTGTGACCCGCATATCGGTCTGCTGCACCGTGGCACCGAAAAGCTGATGGAAAGCCGGACGTATCTGCAGAACCTGCCGTATTTCGACCGTCTGGATTATGTGGCTCCAATGAATCAGGAACACGCCTGGTGCCTGGCCATCGAAAAGCTGACCGGGGTCGAGGTGCCGCGCCGTGGCTCGTTGATCCGAGTTCTGTATTCTGAGATAGGGCGCATCCTGAACCACCTGCTGAACGTGACCACGCAAGCGATGGACGTCGGCGCGTTGACCCCGCCTCTGTGGGGCTTCGAAGAGCGCGAAAAGCTGATGGTGTTCTACGAACGTGCCTGCGGTGCCCGCCTGCATGCGGCCTATTTCCGTCCCGGCGGTGTTCATCAGGACCTGCCGCCGGAACTGCTGGACGATATCGAGACGTGGAGCCACGAATTTCCAGCCGTTTTAGACGATATCGACGGTTTGCTGACGGAAAACCGCATCTTCAAACAGCGCAATGCCGATATCGGTGTCGTGACCGAGGAAGATATCCAGAAATACGGCTTCTCGGGTGTGATGGTGCGTGGATCGGGGCTGGCATGGGACCTGCGACGCGCACAGCCCTACGAATGCTATGACGAGTTCGAGTTTCAGATCCCCGTCGGCAAAAACGGCGACTGCTATGATCGCTATCTGGTGCGTATGGAAGAGATGCGCCAGTCGTTGTCGATCATCCAGCAGGCCATTGTCAAAATCCGTGACTGCCCCGGTGACGTTCTGGCACGCGGCAAGATCACTCCGCCGAAACGTTCGGACATGAAAACCTCGATGGAAAGCCTGATCCATCACTTCAAGCTTTACACCGAAGGCTTCCACGTCCCTGCAGGTGAGGTTTATGCCGCCGTCGAGGCCCCCAAGGGAGAATTCGGAGTCTATCTGGTCGCCGACGGGACCAACAAACCCTACCGCGCCAAGCTGCGCGCGCCGGGTTTCCTGCACCTGCAAGCCATGGACCATATCGCCGGGGGCCACCAACTGGCCGACGTCGCCGCGATCATCGGGACAATGGATGTCGTGTTCGGAGAGATTGACCGGTGAGACGCCTTGCTTTGATCCTGGCGCTTGCAGCCGCCACACCGTTGCAGGCCGCCTCGACCCATCCAACGGCAAAAGTGCTTGAGGTGATGCGCGAGAACGGCTGCCGGTTGGATGTATCGCGCGCCGAGGAGGCCTTTTCTGCCCATGACTTGCGACCCGAAGATGTCAGCGCTGTGATTAATTCCTGGGCTGAACAGGGGGTGGCCGGGCTGGACGGTGCGGCATTCGAAATTGCTCCGGCGATCTGCGGTGCGCATGGGCTGGCACCCGAGGATACGGCGGGCCGTGCCGATGCGCTTTATGATTTTGTGCGTCTGAACGGGTGTCGCATGGTCGAAGAAGAAGCTCAGATCAAATTGCGCCCCGCCGGTTTTACACAGGCTGAAACGCCCGATCTGATTGCCCGCCTTGTCGATCAAGGTCGTGCGCATCAGGAAGACCCCTATGTTATCGTGATCGGAGATGCCTGCTAATGCTGCGCCGTCTGCACCCCGAACAACCTGAAAGCTTTGCCTTCACTGCTGCCAACCAGCAGTGGGCCACAGCACAGATCACCAAATACCCTGACGGCCGTCAGGCCAGCGCGGTTATCCCGCTGTTGTGGCGCGCGCAGGAACAAGAGGGCTGGCTCAGCCGTCCCGCGATTGAATCCGTCGCCGACATGCTGGGCATGGCCTATATCCGCGTGCTCGAGGTTGCGTCGTTCTACTTCATGTTCCAACTGCAACCGGTTGGAACTGTCGCGCATATTCAGGTCTGCGGAACGACCTCCTGCATGATCTGCGGGGCCGAAGACCTGATCGCGGTTTGCAAGGAGAAGATCGCTGCCAAACCGCATGAGCTTTCAGTTGATGGCAAATTGAGTTGGGAAGAGGTGGAATGCCTTGGGTCCTGCACCAATGCGCCGATGGCGCAGATCGGCAAGGACTATTACGAAGATCTGACCGCTGACAGTTTTGGCAAGATCATTGACGATCTGGCCGCCAGCAAGGTGCCAACGCCGGGTCCGCAGAATGGCAGATACGCGGCAGAACCGCTGAGCGGTCTGACCAGCCTCACGGACTACGATGCCGGAAAACCGCAGTACAATGCCAGTGTTGAACTGGCCGAAGAACTTGGTGATACGGTCAAACGCATCGACGGGACCGAGGTTCCGATCCTGACGCCATGGCTGGGTAAAGACGGCAAGGCTGCGGCGACCAAGGCCGCGCCAAAGCCACCAAAGGCGCCGGCACCCGCCAAACCCGCCGTGAAGCAGGCGGAAGAGGCAAAGAAGGCCCAGATCAAAGAGGATCAGCCCGAAACTCTGACCGCCGCGCGGGATGGCAAAGCGGACGACCTCAAGATGCTGAAAGGTGTGGGCCCCAAGCTTGAACAGACGCTGAACGAACTTGGCTTTTTCCACTTCGACCAAATCGCTGCATGGACGCAGGAACAGGTGGCCTGGGTAGATGCGCGGCTGAAATTCAAGGGCCGGATCGAGCGGGACGGTTGGATCGAACAAGCAGCCCAACTGGCGACAGGCGAAGAAACCGAATTTGCAAAACGTGCCAAAGAAGACGGCACCTACAAAGACTGAATAGGACGGTGCCCGTTCGGGGCATCAAGGTGAGATGGACAAAGAAAAAGAACAGGCCATGGCCCGCAAGGGCCGACATATCGGGGTGGTCATCGCGGTGACCATGCTGTTGTGGCTTGCCATTTCGTTGTTCATCGGCCCGGCACTGGGATTGCCCGGGCGCTATGCGCTGCTGTTTGATTTCGCCGCTTTGGCGGGTTTCATCTATGCGGGCGTGAACATTTTTCAACTCTGGCGCATGCGTCAGGACAGCTGAAGGTAAGACATGATGCTGAAGGATCAGGACAGGATCTTTACCAATATCTACGGGATGCATGAGCGTACGCTGAAAGGCGCGCAGACCCGCGGGCATTGGGACGGCACAGCTGGCCTGATCGGAAACGGGCGTGACTGGATCATCCAGACGATGAAGGACTCAGGGCTTCGCGGTCGCGGCGGTGCTGGTTTTCCCACCGGCTTGAAATGGTCGTTCATGCCCAAAGAAAGCGACGGTCGCCCAGCCTATCTGGTGGTGAACGCGGACGAATCCGAGCCCGGCACCTGCAAGGACCGTGAGATTATGCGCCACGATCCGCATACGCTGATCGAAGGCTGCCTGATCGCGTCTTTCGCGATGAATGCGCATACCTGCTATATCTACCTTCGCGGTGAATACATCCGCGAGCGTGAGGCGCTGCAGGCCGCGATTGATGAGGCCTATGATGCTGGCTTGCTGGGCAAAAACGCCGCCGGTTCGGGTTGGGATTTCGACCTGTTCCTACACCACGGGGCGGGGGCATATATCTGCGGTGAGGAAACAGCCCTGATCGAAAGCCTTGAGGGCAAGAAGGGCATGCCGCGCATGAAACCTCCGTTCCCGGCGGGGGCGGGGCTTTATGGCTGCCCGACCACTGTGAACAATGTGGAATCCATCGCCGTTGTGCCAACGATCCTGCGCCGTGGTGCGGATTGGTTTGCTGGATTTGGTCGCCAGAACAATGCAGGCACCAAACTGTTTGCGATCTCGGGTCATGTAAACAATCCCTGTGTTGTCGAAGAGGCGATGTCGATCCCGTTCGAACAGCTAATTGAAACCCATTGTGGCGGCATTCGCGGCGGATGGGACAACCTGCTGGCGGTGATCCCCGGTGGTTCTTCAGTGCCTTGTGTGCGCGGTGAAGACATGCGCGACGCCATCATGGATTTCGACCACCTGCGCAATGATCTGGGCTCGGGCCTTGGGACGGCGGCGGTGATCGTGATGGACAAATCCACGGACATCATCAAAGCGATCTGGCGTTTGTCGAAGTTCTACAAACATGAAAGCTGTGGTCAGTGTACTCCTTGCCGCGAAGGCACCGGCTGGATGATGCGCGTGATGGACCGTCTGGTGCGGGGTGAGGCCGAACTGGAAGAGATCGACATGTTGTTTGACGTGACCAAGCAAGTCGAAGGCCACACGATCTGTGCTTTGGGCGATGCTGCCGCCTGGCCGATCCAGGGCCTGATCCGCAATTTCCGTGAGGAAATCGAGGATCGCATCAAGGCCCAGAAATCGGGCCGAATGGGCGCGATGGCGGCGGAGTGATCAAGTTGCATGATATCGGATCAAACCCAAACCACGTTGAGATCAGGGAGTTGAACTAATGGAATCTTTTGCTGAGTATTCACATGCAATCGCATCCCTCGTGGTCTTTACGTTGATCATTCTGGCGCTTGCGCCGTTTTCCGCGCTGGCCAAACAGGGCAAGGGATTGGCCCCCGGGGCAACGCCGGAACAGGACTATTCCGACAAGGCGTATCGCCTGAACCGGGCTTATCTGAACGGGACCGAGACGCTGCCGGCCTATGTCGCTGTCACGGTCGCGGCCATGTTGCTTGGGGTTAGCCCGTTCTGGGTGAACCTTTTGGCATCGGTCGCTCTGATTGCGCGCATCGTCATGTTGGTTATTCACATGCGTGGTATTGGACAACCGCACAGCGGCGTTCGGTCAGTATCCTACGTTGTCGGATGGGCCTGCATGGTTGTGATGGGCTTCATGGCATTGGTGGCGGCGTTCTAATGGAAAAGAAAGGTACTTATTCGTTGACTGGAACAGGCTTCAGGGTGGGACGCGTGGCACTAGTTGCCGCCTTGGGTGCTGCGGTGTTTGTCTCGGCTTGCGGCACGTCTTCCAGTGATCGAATTCTCTTTGATGGCAAGGCCTTCCGGGCCAAAGCAAAGGCCGTTGATAAGAGAAACGCTCCGACGGATTTTACGGTTGTGGTGAACGGCGCATCCGCGTCTTTAGATGGCGCACGCGAAGCAGGGCGGTATGAAGGCACCAAATTCTGCATCGATTCCTTTGGGACTTCTAAAATCAACTGGAAAGTCGGACCCGACACCGAACCGCAGAATTTGCGCATCACCGACAATAAATTGACCTTTGCAGGAACCTGCCAGCGACCATGAACCGGTTTTTCGCATATCAGGGCGTGACGCAAGACGTGTTATTGAATAGCGCGCCAGCCCCGGATCGTTTTGGCCTGTCCAAGACGAAAGGATTTGTGATGTCTGGCATCAAACTGCTTACTGTGTTGTCTGTTCTGGCTATTCCGACTGCGGTCGCGGCAAAGCCGCCCTTGCGCGAAGTCAAAGAGATTGACGACGAACTCTATTACATCGCTATCGCAAACGAAATTTCGGATTACTGCCCGTCGATCAGCGGGCGCAGGCTGAAGGCGATTGGCGTGATGTGGGGGCTCAAGTCCAAAGCGAACAGTCTGGGGTATTCGGACGGCGAAATCCGCGCTTACGTGGAATCGGATGCCGAAAAGGACCGGATGCGTGCCAAAGGCGAGACGTATCTGGCCGCGAACGGTGTGTCTTATGACAATCCCAAATCTTTCTGCACGCTGGGGCAGTCAGAGATTGAAAGAAACAGCGCCATTGGCGTGTATTTGAGGGCGAACTAGACCATGTCTGACCTCCGCAAAGTGAATATCGACGGGCAGGAAATCGAAGTCGATGGTGCGATGACGCTGATCCAGGCCTGCGAGCAGGCCGGGGTCGAGGTGCCGCGCTTTTGCTATCACGAGCGTCTGTCGATTGCCGGGAATTGCCGGATGTGTCTGGTCGAAGTTGTCGGCGGCCCACTCAAACCTGCGGCGTCGTGTGCAATGCAGGTGCGCGATCTGCGCCCGGGGCCGGAAGGTCAGCCGCCAGAGGTCAAGACGAACTCGCCCATGGTCAAGAAAGCGCGCGAAGGGGTGATGGAGTTCCTGCTTATCAACCACCCGCTGGACTGCCCGATCTGTGATCAGGGTGGCGAGTGTGACCTGCAGGATCAGGCGATGGCGTATGGTGTGTCGGGCTCACGCTTCAAGGAAGCCAAGCGCGCCGTGGACGATCTGGATCTGGGGCCGCTGGTCGGAACCGCGATGACCCGCTGCATCAGCTGCACCCGTTGCGTGCGCTTTACGACCGAGGTCGCCGGGATCACACAGATGGGTCAGACCGGGCGTGGCGAAGATGCCGAGATTACGTCCTATCTGAACGAGACGCTGAATTCGAACTTGCAGGGCAATATCATCGACCTGTGCCCGGTTGGGGCGCTGACTTCCAAGCCTTACGCCTTTACCGCCCGCCCGTGGGAGTTGACCAAGACTGAATCCATAGACGTCATGGATGCGCTGGGGTCCAATATCCGTGTGGACACCAAGGGGCGTGAGGTTATGCGCTTTCTGCCGCGCAACCATGACGGTGTGAACGAAGAATGGATCAGCGACAAGACCCGGTTCGTCTGGGATGGCCTGCGTCGTCAGCGTCTGGACAAACCTTACGTGCGCGAAAACGGCAAGTTACGTCCGGCCTCGTGGCCGGAGGCGCTGACCAAAGCTGCCGAAGCGCTGAAAGGGGCGGAAAAACCTGCGGGTATCGTTGGTGATCTCGCTCCAGTTGAGGCCGCGTTCGCGCTGAAGCAATTGATCGAAGGGCAGGGCGGTGTTGTTGAATGCCGAACCGATGGGGCCAAGCTGCCTGCGGGAAATCGCGGTGCCTATGCCGGGACGGCCGCGATTGAGGATATCGACACAGCCGAGCGTATTCTGCTGATCGGAACGAACCCGCGCGACGAAGCTCCGGTTTTGAACGCGCGTATCCGAAAGGCCTGGGCACATGGGACTGAGGTGGCCTTGGTTGGGCCAGCGGCCGATCTGACCTACGCGTATCACCATATGGGCGACGACCGCGCGGCGTTGCAAAAGGTTGTCGATATGGGCGGCGATGTTGAGATCAAGGGCAAAGCCTCGCTGGTCATCGTCGGGCAGGGCGCGCTGCTTGAAGCCGACGGCGCAGCTGTGCTGGCCGCCGCGCAAACGATTGCAGCCAATACCGAAAGTGGATTGCTGATCCTGCACAGCGCTGCGTCTCGCGTGGGGGCGATGGATGTGGATGCCACCAACGAAGGCGGAATGGATGCGGTTAGTGCGGCTGACGTGATCTACAACCTCGGCGCAGATGAGGTTGAAATCGGCGAAGGGGCCTTTGTGATCTATCAGGGCAGCCATGGTGATCGTGGCGCGCACCGTGCCGATGTGATCCTTCCTGGTGCCGCGTATACCGAGGAAAACGGGTTGTTCGTGAACACAGAAGGCCGCCCGCAACTGGCGATGCGAGCCGGGTTCGCCCCGGGTGAGGCGAAAGAGAATTGGGCCATCTTGCGGGCTTTGTCGGCACAGCTGGGCGCTACGTTGCCTTTCGACTCGCTGGCGCAACTGCGCACAGCGTTGATCGAAGCTGTCCCGCATCTGGCCCAAATCGACCACGTGATCGAGAATGAGGTCCAGCCGTTGGATGCCGGCCCTCTGGGTCAGGCAACGTTCCGCAATGTGATCAGGGATTTTTATCTGACCAACCCGATTGCACGGGCGTCGCAGTTGATGGCCGAGCTTTCTGCTCAGGCGCAGTCTCGGAATACCGGGAAGATTGCGGCAGAATGAACCAGACCCGTTTCATATCGCTTTCAGAAGCCAACATCGCTTGCGGTGCGGGCACCAGGGAACTGCGCATGAAACGCAATGAAAAAGGTAGCGCTATGGCTGTGGATGCTGTTTACACCTATGCGCCGACCCAACCGCAAGATGCGCAGGCACTTGGCCTGATCATCACCCGCGAAAAATTGAATACCCACGGTGTGAGGACCAATGGCTGATTTCTTTAACACCCCAGGCGGAATAGCCATCATCATTCTGGCGCAAGTGCTTGCAGTTGTTGCCTTCGTGATGATTTCGCTGTTGTTCCTTGTTTACGGCGACCGCAAGATCTGGGCCGCCGTCCAAATGCGCCGCGGCCCCAACGTGGTTGGCGTCTATGGACTGCTGCAATCGGTGGCTGACGCCCTGAAGTACGTGGTAAAAGAGGTGGTCATACCCGCCGGGGCCGACCGCACAGTGTTCATCCTCGCTCCGCTGACCTCATTCGTATTGGCGATGATCGCCTGGGCCGTGATCCCGTTCAATGATGGCTGGGTGTTGTCGGATATCAATGTCGCAATCCTGTATGTCTTTGCCGTGTCCTCACTGGAAGTTTATGGCGTGATTATGGGCGGTTGGGCCTCGAACTCAAAGTACCCTTTCCTTGGATCATTGCGCTCTGCGGCTCAGATGATTTCCTATGAAGTCTCCATTGGCCTGATTATTATTGGGGTTATCATCTCAACCGGTTCCATGAACTTCGGCCACATTGTCGAGGCGCAAGATGGCCGGTTCGGGTTCTTCAGCTGGTACTGGCTGCCGCATTTCCCGATGGTCTTTCTGTTCTTCATCTCGGCGCTAGCGGAAACCAACCGTCCACCGTTTGACCTGCCCGAGGCGGAATCGGAATTGGTTGCGGGTTATCAGGTTGAATACTCGGCCACGCCTTTCCTGTTGTTCATGGCCGGCGAGTATATCGCCATCTTCCTGATGTGCGCCCTGACCACGCTATTGTTTTTCGGCGGCTGGCTGTCACCGATCCCCGGCTTACCGGACGGCGTGCTGTGGATGGTCGCCAAGATGGCGTTCTTCTTCTTCCTCTTCGCGATGGTCAAGGCTATCACGCCCCGCTACCGCTATGACCAGCTGATGCGGTTGGGCTGGAAAGTCTTCCTGCCCTTCTCGCTGGCCTGGGTGGTCTTTGTGGCCTTCGCGGCAAAATTCGACTGGTTCTGGGGCGCGTTTGCCCGTTGGAGCGTAGGAGGCTGATCATGACCCAAATCGACTACACTCGCGCCGCCAAATACTTTCTGCTGCAGGATTTCTTGGTCGGCATGAAGCTGGGTTTGAAGTACTTCTTCGCCCCAAAGGCCACCATCAATTACCCGCACGAAAAAGGCCCTCTCTCCCCACGCTTTCGTGGTGAGCATGCCCTGAGACGTTACCCGAACGGTGAGGAACGCTGCATCGCTTGCAAGCTGTGTGAAGCGATTTGCCCGGCGCAGGCCATCACCATCGACGCCGAACCGCGCGAAGACAGCAGCCGCCGTACCACGCGGTATGACATCGATATGACCAAGTGCATCTATTGCGGTTTTTGCCAAGAAGCCTGCCCGGTGGACGCCATCGTAGAGGGGCCGAACTTCGAATTCGCCACGGAAACCCGCGAAGAGCTGTTCTATGACAAGGAAAAGCTGCTCGACAACGGCGAACGCTGGGAAGCCGAGATCGCCCGCAATCTGGAAATGGACGCGCCGTACCGATGACTGACACGCCTCAAAATCCGTTCGACCTGATGATGAAACAGGCGCAGGACATGGCCAAGGCGATGAACCCGGCGATGGAGAATTTCTCGCCCAAAGGGTTCGAGGCGCTGTGGCCGACCATGCCCAAAGAGGTCATGGAGATGATGTTCGGCAACACCGTCAACAAGGACGGGCTGGACGCCAAGACGCGGCTGCTGCTGACGCTTGCCGGGCTGACCTGCCAGGGGGCGCAGGCGGACGCGGCCGTGCGTCAGACCGTGCGCCACGCGCTGGAAGCGGGCGCTAGGAAACAAGAGATCGTGGAAGCGATCGGTCAGATGTCGGTCTTTGCCGGCATCCCGGCCATGACCCGCGCGCTGGAACTGGCGCAAGAGGTTCTGGGCGATAACGAGGATACGGATCAATGACCGTCTTTGCCTTCTACCTGTTTGCCATGAGTGCCATCACCGGTGGGCTGTTCACAGTGATCAGCCGCCAGCCAGTGCACTCGGTGCTTTGGCTGATCCTGTCGTTCCTGTCAGCGGCGGGGCTGTTCGTGCTGCTGGGGGCCGAGTTCGTGGCGATGCTGCTGATCATCGTCTATGTCGGCGCGGTGGCAGTGCTGTTCCTCTTCGTGGTGATGATGCTGGACGTGGACTTTGCCGAGCTCAAGGCCGAGATGGCGCGTTATATGCCGCTGGCCCTGCTGATCGGTCTGATCATCCTGATGCAGTTCGTCATGGCCTTTGGCGCATGGGACAGCGCGCAAGGCGTTGAGGCCAATCTAGCCCAGCCGGTCCCAACAGACCGCCACAATACCGAGGCGTTGGGCGTCATTCTTTACGATCAATACTTCCTTCTGTTCCAACTGGCGGGCCTAATTCTGCTGGTGGCCATGATCGGTGCCATCGTGCTGACGCTACGCCACCGCAAGGACATCAAGCGTCAGGACATCGTCGGCCAGATGATGCGCGACCCGGCCAAGGCGATGGAGCTGAAGGACGTGAAACCGGGTCAGGGGCTTTAAGACGATGATCGGACTTGAACACTATCTTACGGTCGCAGCGACGCTGTTCGTCATCGGCATCTTCGGTCTCTTCCTGAACCGCAAGAACGTCATCATCCTGCTGATGAGCATCGAACTGATGCTGCTGGCGGTGAATATCAACCTTGTGGCGTTCTCAAGCTTCCTCGGCGATCTGGTCGGGCAGGTGTTTACGCTGTTCGTGCTGACCGTGGCGGCGGCCGAGGCGGCGATCGGGCTGGCCATTCTGGTCTGCTTCTTCCGCAACCGTGGCACCATCGCGGTTGAAGACGTCAATATGATGAAGGGGTAAGAGAACATGGAAACCACCATCCTCTTTGCCCCGTTGGTGGGCGCGCTGATCTGCGGGTTCGGCTGGAAGTTCATTGGCGAGAAAGCCGCCATGTGGACCGCCACTGGCCTGCTGTTCCTGGCCTGTCTGCTGTCCTGGATCGTGTTCTTCTCGTTCGACGGTGTGACCCAGCAGATCGAGATCATGCGCTGGATCGAAAGCGGTTCGCTGTCGACAAGCTGGGCCGTTCGACTGGATCGTCTGACCGCGATCATGCTGATCGTGGTGACGACGGTTTCGGCGCTCGTGCACCTCTATTCCTTCGGCTACATGGATCACGATCCGCAATGGCGCGAGGGCGAGAGCTATAAGCCGCGTTTCTTTGCCTATCTGTCGTTCTTCACCTTCGCCATGCTGATGCTGGTGACAGCGGACAATCTGGTTCAGATGTTCTTTGGTTGGGAAGGTGTGGGTGTAGCCTCGTACCTGCTGATCGGGTTCTATTATCGCAAGCCCACGGCCAATGCGGCAGCGATGAAAGCGTTCATCGTAAACCGGATTGGCGACTTTGGCTTTGCTCTGGGCATCTTCGCGCTGTTCTTCCTGACGGACAGCATCAATTTCTCGGACATTTTTGCCTCGGCCCCTGCGCTGGCCGAAGAAAAGCTACACTTCCTGTGGGGTGAGTGGACCGCAATTGAGGTGATATGCGTTCTGCTGTTCATTGGCGCGATGGGTAAATCAGCGCAGTTGATCCTGCACACCTGGTTGCCGGACGCGATGGAAGGCCCGACGCCTGTGTCGGCGCTGATCCACGCTGCAACCATGGTGACGGCGGGTGTGTTCCTGATCTGCCGGATGTCGCCATTGATGGAATTTGCGCCTGGTGCCACCGGGTTCATCACCTTCCTTGGGGCCTCGACCGCGTTTTTTGCTGCAACCGTTGGTCTGGTTCAGACCGACATCAAGCGCGTCATTGCCTATTCGACTTGCTCTCAGTTGGGCTACATGTTCGTGGCCGCGGGTGTAGGTATGTATTCGGCAGCGATGTTCCACTTGCTGACCCATGCTTTCTTCAAGGCGCTGTTGTTCCTTGGCGCAGGTTCGGTGATCCACGCGATGCATCACGAGCAGGAGATGACCGAATACGGCGGCCTGCGGAAGAAAATCCCCTATACATTCTGGGCGATGATGATCGGAACCCTGGCGATTACAGGCGTCGGGATCCCGCTGACCCAAATCGGATTCGCCGGGTTCCTGTCCAAGGATGCCATCATCGAAAGCGCCTTTGCCGGCGGCACCGGATATGCCTTCTGGATGCTGGTGATCGCGGCGGCGTTCACGTCATTCTACAGCTGGCGTTTGATTTTCCTGACCTTTTATGGCGAAGAACGTGGCGACAAGCATACGCATGAGCACGCGCATGAAAGTCCGATGACCATGCTGGTGCCGCTGGGTGTTCTGTCCTTGGGCGCGGTGTTTGCCGGGATGATCTGGTATGGCAACTTCTTTGGTCACACAGACAAGGTCGGCAAGTTCTACGGTATACCGGTGGCTGAGGCGTCCGAGCATGCAGAGGCCAGTGATCACGGTACAGCCGATACGACCCATGGAGACGATACGCATGCGGTTGAGGCGCACGCGGATGAAAGCCATGGTGATGACGCCGGACACGAAGAAAAAGCGGCGCACGGCGACGACCACCATTACATCTTCGCGGGTGAGCCGGGCGAGGGCGCGATTTACATCGCGCCGGACAATCATGTTCTGGACGATGCGCATGCCGCCCCCAAGTGGGTCAAGGTTTCGCCTTTTGTCGCCATGGCTTTGGGCTTTATCATGGCCTTCTGGTTCTACATCGTGAACACATCGCTGCCGACGCGTTTGGCGCAGAACCAGCGCCCCCTGTACCTGTTCCTGCTGAACAAGTGGTACTTTGACGAGATCTATGACGCGGTTTTCGTCAAACCCACCATCGCGCTCGGCCGGTTCCTGTGGAAACGGGGTGACGGCAACACTATTGACGGTTTCCTCAACGGGGTGGCCATGGGTGTTGTACCCTTCTTTACCCGCCTCGCTGGTAAGGCGCAGACGGGCTACATCTTTACTTACGCCTTCTGGATGGTTCTGGGTATCGCTGCCCTTGTCACCTGGATATCGATCGGCGGAGGCGCACACTAATGGATAATATCCTCTCCATCGTCACCTTCATCCCCGCTGTGGCAGCAGGCATTCTGGCCCTGTTCCTGCATGGCGAGGACGTGGCGGCGCAGCGCAATGCCAAATGGGTTGCACTTGTGGCAACCACGGTGACGTTCCTAGTCTCGATCGGCATTTACACGGGTTTTGATCCGTCCAACACCGGCTTCCAGATGGTGGAAGAAGGCGAATGGCTGCTGGGTCTGAAATACAAGATGGGCGTGGATGGTATCAGCGTTCTGTTTGTCTTGTTGACCACCTTCATCATGCCCCTGACCATTCTGGCCAGCTGGCACGTCACGGACCGCGTCAAGGAATACATGATCGCCTTCCTGCTTCTGGAGACGCTGATGCTGGGCGTGTTCATGGCGCTGGATCTGGTCCTGTTCTATCTGTTTTTTGAGGCAGGTCTGATCCCGATGTTCCTGATCATCGGCATCTGGGGCGGCAAAGAACGCATCTACGCCAGCTTCAAGTTCTTCCTCTATACCTTCCTTGGATCGGTGCTGATGCTGGTGGCGATGGTCGCGATGTATGCGGATGCGGGCACTACCGATATCGAAGCACTGATGAGCCATCACTTCTCGTCCGAAGGGTTCAGCGTGCTTGGCATCTATGTTGTCGGCGGCATGCAGACGCTGATGTTCCTGGCATTTTTCGCATCGTTTGCAGTGAAGATGCCGATGTGGCCGGTACACACTTGGCTGCCGGACGCCCACGTTCAGGCACCGACCGCTGGATCGGTCGTTCTGGCGGCGATCCTGTTGAAGATGGGCGGCTACGGCTTCTTGCGGTTCAGCTTGCCGATGTTCCCGGTGGGTTCGGCAGTGATGACTGATCTGGTGTTGTGGATGTCAGCGATTGCCGTTGTCTACACCTCGCTGGTGGCGCTGGTGCAGGAAGATATGAAAAAGCTTATCGCGTACTCTTCGGTCGCGCATATGGGCTTTGTAACCATGGGCATCTTTGCTGCGAACCAGCAGGGCATTGACGGCGCGATCTTCCAGATGCTTAGCCACGGGTTCATCTCGGCTGCGCTCTTCCTGTGTGTTGGCGTGATCTATGACCGGATGCATACTCGCGACATCGAGGCTTACGGTGGTTTGGTCATTCGCATGCCAGCCTATGCGCTGGTCTTCATGTTGTTCACCATGGCCAATGTAGGTCTGCCGGGCACCAGTGGATTCATCGGAGAATTCCTGACACTGATGGGAACCTTCCAGGTCAACACATGGGTGACAGCTGTTGCGGCTTCTGGTGTGATCTTCTCGGCAGCTTATGCGCTATGGCTGTATCGCCGAGTGGTCTTTGGCGATTTGATCAAGGAAAGCCTCAAGGCGATGACGGATATGAGCTCGCGCGAGCGGCTGATCTTTGCGCCGCTGATCGTGATGACCATCTTGCTGGGCGTCTACCCGTCGCTTGTGACCGATGTAATCGGCAACTCGACCGCCGCGCTGATTTCGAACTATGACATGGCTCTGGCCGCGGCTGAGGCCGCGACCCAGTCAGCCGCATCGCATTAAGGGGGCTTTGGAGACATGATCCAGGCTGATCTGACGATAATCCTGCCAGAGATTGTTCTGGCCGTATATGCGATGGCGGCGCTGTTGGCGGCTGTCTACACGACGAAAGACGGGCTGGCACCTTTGCTGGTCTGGACAACCGCTGGGTTGATGGCGCTGCTGGCGATTTGGATCGCGACCAACGGCGATGGTACCAATGTCGCGTTCAATGGCATGTTTGTCGATGACAGGTTCGCAAGGTTCTCGAAGGTGGCGATCCTGCTATCAGCGGCTGCCATTCTGGTGATGAGCCAGGAATATATGGCGCGTCGGGATCTGCTGCGATTCGAATTCCCTCTATTGGTTGCGCTGGCCGCTGTCGGCATGATGATGATGGTCAGTGCTGGCGATCTGATGTCGCTGTACATGGGGCTGGAGCTGCAGTCACTGTCGCTGTACGTCGTGGCCGCGCTGCGCCGGGATAGTGCCAAATCGACCGAGGCCGGTTTGAAGTACTTCGTGCTTGGTGCGCTCAGCTCGGGCCTGCTGCTGTACGGTGCCTCGCTGGTTTATGGGTTCACAGGCACCACACTGTTCTCGGGTATCATCCAGACGGTTCAGGATGGTGAGATTTCGGTTGGCCTTCTGTTTGGTCTGGTGTTCCTGATCTCGGGTCTGGCGTTCAAAGTGTCCGCTGTGCCGTTCCACATGTGGACACCGGATGTGTACGAAGGCTCGCCCACGCCTATCACCGCTTTCTTTGCCACAGCGCCGAAAGTGGCGGCCATGGCCCTGTTCGCACGCGTAATGCACGACGCTTTTGGTGGTGTGATCAAGGACTGGCAACAGGTGATCGTCTTGCTCTCGGTCCTGTCGATGCTGTTGGGTGCGGTCGCGGCGATTGGCCAGCGTGACATCAAGCGGCTGATGGCGTTTTCGTCGATTGCCCATATGGGCTATGCGCTGATCGGACTGGCTGCGGGAACCGAGTTGGGCATCAAGGCTATGCTGATGTATCTGGCCATCTATGTGACGATGAATATCGGCACTTTCGCTTTCATCCTGATGATGGAGAGAGACGGCAAACCGGTCACGGACATCGACGCCCTACGCCAATATTCCAAACGCGAACCGGGCAAGGCGCTGGCGGTGCTGATCCTGATGTTCAGCCTGGCGGGCGTCCCACCAATGCTGGGCTTTTTCGCCAAATTCGGTGTCTGGCAGGCCGGCGTAAGCGCGGGCCTGACCGGGCTGGTGATCGCCTCAGCCATCGCCTCGGTCATCGGCGCGTTTTATTATCTGCGGATCGTGTTCTACATGTATTTCGGAGCTGAAAACGACGACCCGATCGAAACGCATTCTTCGCCAGTTCTGTGGGTTGCTTTGATGGGCTCTGCCGCGTTGATGCTAGTGGGCGTGTTCTATCAGTTCGGTATTGAAGGCGCGGCGGCAGCTGCGGCGGCTACTCTTGTCAATTGATCAGCGTAACACATCAAACTTGGGGGCTCGGTCAGCGGACCGGGCCTTTTTGATATGACAGACTGGCCACAGGGATACGGCTTGCACGTGCTGAAAGAGGTCGACAGCACATTGAACGAGGCCGCCCGCATGGCCCCGACCACGACCGGTCCGGTGTGGATCATGGCGCATCACCAAACGGCGGCGCGTGGGCGGCGGGGTCGGGCGTGGGCCAATCCCAAGGGAAATCTGGCCGCGACCCTTTTGATGCGGCCACAGGGAAATCCGGAACAGGCCGCACTGCGTAGCTTTGTGGCTGCGCTGGCGCTGTTTGACGCCTGCGTTGCAGTGACCGGACGGGCGACGGGCTTGTCGCTCAAATGGCCCAACGATGTATTGCTGAACGGTGGCAAACTGGCGGGTATCCTGTTGGAAAGTACAGGGCAGGGGCGCGGCGTCTCGCACTTGTCCATCGGCATCGGCGTGAACCTGTCAGAGGCACCCGGAGCAGATCAAGTAGAACCCGGCGCCGTCCGACCGGTTTCCCTATTGTCGGAAGCCGGAGCCAACGTAACGCCCGAGGATTTCCTGACCGAACTGGCTGTCGCCTATGCCAGATACGAGAACCAATTCGTGACTTACGGGTTCGAACCGATCCGGACCGCGTGGTTGGCCCGGGCTGCCAAGTTGGGTGAGGTCATCACCGCCCGTACCGCAGCGTCGGAAACGGTTGGAACCTTTGAAACGGTGGACGCAGGGGGCAACCTTGTCCTAAACACCGCCAAAGGCCGCGTCAGTATTCCGGCGGCGGATGTGTTTTTCTGAAGGAGGCTCAGATGCTTCTGGCTATTGATTGCGGCAATACGAACACTGTGTTCTCGATCTGGGACGGTGAAAGGTTTCTTTGCACCTTGCGCACATCGACCCACCACGCGCGCACGGCGGATGCGTATTTCACGTGGTATTCGACGCTGGTGAAACACTATGGGATCGAGGCTGAAATCACTGATGTGATCATCGCCTCGACCGTGCCTCGGGTTGTGTTCAACCTGCGGGTCTTTGCGGATCGGTTCTTTGGATGTCGGCCACTTGTCGTGGGCAAGCCCGATTGTCTGTTGCCGATGAATCCGCGTGTTGACGAGGGGACAGTGCCCGGCCCGGATCGTCTGGCCAACGCGGTGGCTGCGTTTGACCGGCATGGCGGCAACGTGGTTGTTGTAGATTTTGGCACGGCGACGAACTTTGATGTGGTTGCGGCGGATGGGGCCTATGTCGGCGGGATCATTGCGCCGGGCGTAAACCTCAGCCTCGAGGCGTTGCACCAGGGCGCGGCTGCCCTGCCGCATATCGATATCACCCGCCCTGAAAATGTGATTGGCACGAATACGGTTGGCTGTATCCAATCCGGCGTGTATTGGGGCTATTCCGGATTGATCGAGGGGCTGATTTCCCGGATCAAGGCGGAATATGGAATGCCGATGAAAGTCGTTGGAACCGGTGGGCTCGCGCCGCTGTTCGATCAGGCGGACGTGGGGTTTGACGCAATCGAAGATGATCTGACGATGCACGGACTTACCGTGATACATCGCTATAACAAGGACAATGGCTCGACATGAGCAGCGAAAGATTGATCTACCTGCCGCTGGGCGGTGCCGGCGAAATTGGCATGAACGCCTATGTCTACGGCTATGGCAAACCCGGTCAGGAACGGCTGATCCTTGTGGATCTGGGCGTGACATTTCCGGACATGGACACCACCCCGGGCGTTGACCTGATCCATGCCGACATCTCGTGGCTGCGCGAACGTGCCGACCGGCTGGAGGCCGTGTTCGTTACCCACGCACACGAGGACCACGTGGGTGCCGTAGCGCATTGTTATGAGGCGCTGGGTGCGCCTGTCTATGCACGGGCCTTCACCGCCAACATCGCGCGCCGCAAGATGGAGGAACACGGACACCCCGAGGATGCCGTACATACTGCATCGGCCTGGCCCGAACAGATTTCCGTTGGTCCGTTCAAGGTGGGTTTCCTGCCGGTCTCGCATTCGATCCCCGAAAGCGCTGCCCTGGTGATCGACACGCCCGAGGGGCGGATCGTACATACCGGCGACTTCAAGCTGGATGAAAATCCGATCGTGGGTGAACCTTTTGACCCCAATCTCTGGGCTGAGGTTGCCAAGTCTGGCGTCAAAGCGCTGGTGTGTGACAGTACGAACGTGTTTTCCCCCCATGCGGGTCGTTCGGAATCCGAGGTCGGCCCCGAGATCACCAGGCTGGTTGAGGAAGCCAGCGGCATGGTTGTTGCCACCACATTTGCGTCGAATGTCGCACGTGTGAAAACACTGGCCGAGGCGGGTGAACGGGCGGGGCGCTCGGTCGTTCTGCTGGGTCGCGCGATGCGCCGGATGATCGAAGCCGCGACCGAAACGGGCATTCTGACCAGCTTTCCACGCGTCGTCAGCGCCGAAGAGGCTGTGGACATGCCGCGCCAGAACCTGATGCTGATTGTCACCGGCAGCCAGGGAGAACGCCGCGCGGCCAGCGCACAACTTGCGCGGGGCAAATACCGCGGTTTGGAACTGAAAGAGGGCGATCTGTTTCTCTTTTCGTCCAAAACCATCCCAGGCAACGAGCGTGGCGTGATTTTCATCATGAACCAGCTCAGTGAAAAGGGCGTGGATGTGGTCGATGACAGTGCGGGCCTGTACCATGTGTCTGGTCACGCCAACCGTCCGGATCTTGAGAAAGTACACGGGCTGGTCGATCCGCAGATGATTATTCCGATGCACGGTGAACATCGTCACCTGCGCGAGCATGCCAAACTGGCCGAAGCTGGTGGGCGTACCGGTATTCTGGCCGTAAACGGAACTATGCTGGATCTGACAGGGAATGCGCCGCGGGTTGTCGACTATGTTGAAACCGGACGGACCTATCTGGACGGCACGGTCAAAGTTGGCGCCCTGGATGGGGTGGTGCGTGACCGGATTCGTATGGCGTTGAACGGGCACGTCACAGTCACGGTCATTCTGGACGAAGAGGACGAACCATTGGGCGAGCCGTGGTGCGATACGATGGGTCTGTCCGAGATTGGATCGTCCCGCGCCGCATTGGTTGAAGTTCTGGAAGAAGACCTGAATCAGTTCCTGATGCGGGCCGATGCCAAAACCCTGCGCGACGATGACAAACTGGAAGAGGCAATACGCCGGATCGTTCGCCAAACAGCAAAGACCGAGATTGGTAAAAAGCCCGAAGTCACCACGGTAATCAGCCGCATGAAATAACGTGTCTGAGGGCCACCGGCCCTCAGTCTGCTTCTGGCATGGGATAACCGCGAAGTTTGAGGAAAAGGCTTTCCTCCTCACTGTTCAGAAAGAACGGAACAGTTTCAGGTGGCGTTGGGTCTGTCACCCGAGCAGCGATTTCGGCCAGCACGACTTCTGTAATGAACGGCAGGTCGAATTCGCGCGCCCGGTCCAGCGGCACCCATTGCAGATGTGACAGCTCGTCCGAGGCGTGGCTGAAATCATCCAGATCGCCCTGTATTGCGGCGGCGTCTACCAGGAAAAAGCGTGCATCGAACCGGCGGGGTCGCCCAGGCGGGGTGACGGCACGAAAAACGAACTGAAGTGCTTGTGCCGATGGGCGGTATCCCATCTGCGCAAAAGTCGCCCAATCTTCGGTCCGCGGGTCTGCCCAATCACCTGGTTGGCCCAAAATCAGTCCGGTTTCTTCCCAAAGCTCTCGGATCGCCGCCGCCGCCAAGGCATTCTGCAGCCCGGCTTGTGACCGCTCCGCAAGGCGATCACAGCACACAGCGGGCAGATCAGTTGACAGTGCAACATCCGCATCAGACGCATCAACAGCGCCGCCTGGGAAGACAAACTTGTTGGGCATGAACGCGGCTTTTGCACCGCGTTGCCCCATCAGGATGGATGGATTGGTCAGACGATCCCGCAAAACGATGACTGTCGCCGCGTCGCGTATGGCTGTTTTGTCCACCGTCATCCGTTGCTCAACTTGCGGTCCAAGATCACGCGGACTGGCCAAAGCCGTGCATGCGACGAGCCCATTGATAGGCGACAACTGCCCCTTTCAATCGTGGCAGCAGGAATAGTGACAGGGCAGTACAGCCAATTGCCAAAACCAGGAACATCGTCAGGGGCTCAGGGCGCCAATGGACATAAGATAAGTGCAGCGCCGGTGCCAGCAGGTGACCCACCAGAAGAATAGTCAGATAGGCCGGCCCGTCATCGGCGCGATGGTGAAACAGCTCTTGCCCGCAATTCGAACATTCGTTGTTAACCTTGAGGTAGCTGTGCAGCAGTTTGCCCTCGCCGCAATTTGGGCAACGGCAACGGAACCCTTTGACCAGTGCTGGCTTTGTCGGGCGGTCTTCTACATCGTGGGTTTCGATCGTCTGATCTGTCATGTTGATACTCGCGCGTTCCAATGATGAGGATATAACGCTTGTTTGCAGCTTCGGGAAAGGGGGTGCGTCGCTTTGCATCGCTAAGACGTTTCTAAAAAAGTTTCACTTCCTGCGACGGAATGGGATGCCTGCCCCGTTTGAACCTATGTAAGCAGCGGCAATGGCGCCGCGAAAACAAGGGAAAAACGTTATGAAAAGCGCCAAATTCATTCCGGCAATCATTGTGTCAGCACTGGCAATCACTGGCACATCCGTTTTCGCCGCAGGCGGTAAAGATCGCGAACCTGTGACCTTTCAACAGCTCGATGCGAACGGTGACGGGCAAGTGACCAAGGAAGAAATGCAGGCTCATCGGAATCAGCGTTTCACCAATGCCGACACCGATGGCGACGGCCAGCTGAGCGTCGAAGAGATGCAGGCAGCAGGTCAAAAGAAGGCCAACGACCGTGTTACTAAGATGTTTGAACGCAACGATGCCAACAAGGACGGTTTTCTGAGCGAGGACGAGTTGCCCAAGCCGCGCCGTGCTGACAAGATGTTTGACCGGATCGACGCGAACGAGGACGGCGCTATCTCGGAAGAGGAATTTGCCGATGCAAAAGACAGAATGGGAAAGCGCCACAAGAAACATGGGAAAGCGGACTCTGACGACAGCTGATGCGGGATGGAGGACCTGACCTCTGCTCCACAATACGTCCGCGGCTTGGATTACGCCGCGGACGAACTGGGCGACGATGTGTTGCTCAGGCAGTTTGCCGATGGCGATGCCGCGGCGGCGCGCGTTCTCAGCGATCGGCTTGCGCCGCGCAGCTTATCAGTGGCCCTTCGGTTTCTGGGCAACCGCGCCGAGGCTGAAGATGTGACACAGGATGCGATGATGCGCCTGTGGCAGATGGCACCCGACTGGGTACCCGGTCAGGCCAAAGTATCGACGTGGCTTTATCGCGTGACGCTAAATCTGTGTGTTGATCTGCGCCGCAAAAAGACGCCGGACCGGCTGGCGGATGTGCCAGAGCCGGCAGATGAAAAGGCCAGTGCAGCCGACCGTCTACAGGACGCAGCCCGAAAGGATGCACTGCAAATGGCACTATCACAACTGCCCGAACGTCAGCGGCAAGCTGTTGTTTTGCGGCATATTGAGGAATTGCCCAACCCTGAAATCGCTGGGATCATGGGTATTTCGGTGGAAGCGGTGGAAAGCCTTACGGCACGAGGAAAACGGTCGTTATCGGCGATTCTGGCCGGGCGACGAGATGAACTGGGGTACGACGATGACTGACGACAAAGACAATCTGGATCTGTTGTTCGCCCAAGCCCGGCAGGATCGGCATGAGTTGCCGGATGATCTGGCTGTGCGCATTCTCACCGACGCGGAATCTGTTCGGCTGGGTCGCCTGAAGCCAGATGAGCCAAAGACAAACTCTCTTTGGGCGCGCCTTCTGGCCGGGTTTGGCGGCTGGCAGGGAATGGGCGGTTTGGTTGCAGCCAGTATGGCGGGTGTCTGGATCGGCTTTTCAGCACCGGCGTTTCTGCCTGATCCCGCGAATTACATCTACGCGCAGGATGTTAGTTTCGTGGTCGCTGACCTAAGTCTGGATACGAGTTTTCTGGAGGACGCCGAATGAGCGATAGCCCCAAACCCAAAAACCGCTGGATGTCGGTTCTGCTGGTCATCTCGCTGGCCTTGAACCTGTTGATCGTCGGCGTTGCCCTGGGGACCGCGCTGCGGGTCAAAGGGGGGGATCATGCAAAATCTCCGCCAGGTTTTGGTTCGGCGCTGTATCGTGCGCTGCCAAAGGAAGAACGTAAAGCCATGCGGGGCGAGCTGTTCGACCGACACAAAAAGGGTGCACACAACCGATCCCAGGATTTTGCCCAACTCAGCACTGCTTTGCGGGCAAACCCCTTTGACGCTGCGGCGGTTCAAGCCCTGCTGGACCAACAAGCGCAGTCCATGGCGGACCTGCAGAATGCCCTGCAACAAGAGTGGTTGACTCGGGTTGAAGCCATGAGCGATGAAGAGCGTCTGGTCTATGCCGACCGGCTGGAGGAGGTCGTTAAACGAGGCCCGCGTGGCCACAAGAAAAAGGACTGAGGGCTTCAGGCAGCGCTCTGCCTGATCCTTACTTGATTGCGACCAGCCTTCTTGGCTGCATAAAGTGCAGTATCGGCGGATTTCAGCAACCGCTCCACCGGGTCACCAAGGGGCAGAGGCGGGTTCGGTGCAGTCAGGCCGATGCTGATGGTGACAGGCACGGCGGCCGAGGTATCGGGCAGCGAAAACGGTGCCTTGCTGATACAGTCACGCAGTGTCTTTGCTAGATCCATCGCCCCCGCCTGAGAGATGTCGGGCAGGCCGATAATAAACTCCTCCCCTCCGATGCGCGCTACAAAACCCGCCGCGCCAACCGTGCGTTTCATTCGCCTTGCGGCCTCGGTCAAAACCAGGTCGCCACTGACATGCCCAAAACGGTCGTTGATGGTTTTGAAATGATCCAGGTCTGCCAGCATGACAACAAAACCGTGACCGGTATGCGATGGTTGTCGTGCCATCTGATTCATAGCTTGCATAGCATAGCGACGGTTGTGCAACCCAGTCAGAGGGTCGACCCATGACTCGGCCAGCCCGCGCTTTAATGAGGCGCGCATTTGGTCCATTCGGGCCTTTCGCGTGATCTGGTTATCCAGATGTAGTTGAACCTCTTCGAGGTAGAACCCCCCCATACACACGGCGTCAGCGCCACGATCCAGCGCCTCACTCGCCATTGTCGCATTTTCATCGGCCAAGACGGGGATCAATACGGTATGCCGAGTTGCCCCCCGTGACTTCAGGTCCGCCAACGTATTCAGGCCCGCGGCCGTCGTATCTATTTCGATTAGGATCGCGTCTGGCACTGGCCCTGACAGCAAGGCACGCATGTTCGAAGCTGCATGTGTGCTTAGGCTGTGATGCGATCTCTCGGACAACGCGGTTTTCCACAACGTCCCGATCCGTGCGCTCTGGGTCAATATGGCCACATGGGCCGATTTCGGCGGCGTAATCAGCACGGTTGCGGGTTCTGCAAATCCGACTGGATGTGATCCGTCGCCCAATTGAAGCTCTTGCGTATCTGCGCGCGCGCGCAGCAGGCTGCGAACTCGCGCCAGAAGCAGGGTGTCCTTGAACGGGGCTGCCAACACGTCGTCCAACCCATCCGACAGTGCCTGCAATCTTGCCGCCTTGTCGTTCTGCGGCGCGATTGCAACGACCGGTACATCGGCCAGTTCTGCGTTGGCCATCACCAGTCTTTTGACGTCCGCAGCTGAGCCATCAGGCAGCGATTGCGCCACCAGCACCAGATCGGGGCGTGTGCGACTTAGCAGCCCGGCCAGCCCCTGCAGATTTTCAGCCTGAACCACGTGATACCACGCCGCCGTCAGCTGAACTTTTAGCATAATGCGATTGGTCGAAGTCCCGTCGAGGACAAGGATGGTTCCCTGCACGGACATATCTGTCACCGTTGATTGCATGCGTTGCCAAAGTGTTTATGAGTCTGGTTAACAAACCCTTTCCAAATGCATATTCGAGGCCTCTTTATGCCGATCACCGCCCAATCCGCCGAAACGCTTGCCCTGAACGTCCTCGGCTGGCTGGTCGGGAATGACGAATTGCTGCCGATCTTTTTGGGCTCGACGGGTGCATCCACCGAGGATCTGCGGGTTCGCGCATCAGAGCCGGAGTTCCTGAATTCGGTTCTTGAATTCTTGATGCTTGACGATTCGTGGGTGATCGCCTTTTGTGACGCCAATTCCGTGCCCTATGACCTGCCGGGTCAGGCGCGGGCTGTTTTGTCCGGTGGCGACGTTCACTGGACCTGATTTAATCCACTGACAGGAGCATGTAATGCCCATCGATGCGATCTTGTTCGACAAGGACGGAACACTGTTTGACTTTGCGGACACATGGGGTGGTTTCGGGCGCAGCGTGTTGGAAAAGCTGTCAGATGGCGACCAAAAGCGGGCTGCCGAACTGGGCCAGGCCATAGGGTTTGATCCGGTTTCGGAAGAATATGCTGACGACAGCATCGTGATTGCGGGGACCGTTGAAGAGATCGCCGAAGCCCTTGCACCCTATTTCCCGGATATGCCCAGCGATGAGCTGATCGACATTCTGAACACGGAATCGGCTACGGCGACACAGGCGCCGGCTGTTCCTCTGGTTCCCTTCCTCGATGCTTTGCGGCAGCTGGGTCTAAAACTGGGTGTAGCCACGAATGACGGGGAGATGCCTGCGTTGCAACATCTCGCCTCAGTCGGGATTCGCGACCACTTCGATTTTGTTGCTGGCTACGACAGCGGCCATGGGTTCAAACCCGGGCCCGGGCAATTGATTGCCTTTGCAACCCATGTTGGTGTCGACCCGTCGCGCGTGGCGATGGTAGGGGACAGCCTGCATGACCTGCAGGCCGGGCGAGCTGCCGGAATGACCACAATCGGTGTGCTGACGGGGTTGGCGCCGGCCGAAGCGCTCGCGCCGATGGCAGATGTCGTGCTGCCGGACATCGGTCACATTCCCGCCTGGTTGGCAGAAATCTGATCTAGCTTCGGCTGAATTCGACTGTCCAAGTAATAAAACCGACAAACCTTGTCGCAGACAGAGCGGCCACTGGGCCGACTTCAGGGCTTGCTTGAAGAAAGCAAGTTCCGGAGGGATTCAATGGCTGACACACAGACTCGCAAACGGCGCGGAGGGGGACGGGCAGGTGCTGCAGCGCGCAGGGGCAGCGCGGTGATCGACCAAATGCCGTGGAACCCGCCGACCAATACCGACAAACCCACCGAACCGCTGGACCAAGCTGGAATCGAAGCAATCCACGAGGGGGCCATGCGCATCCTCGAAGAGATCGGGATCGAGTTCTACAACGAAGAAGCCCTTGGCATCATGAAAGAGGCAGGCTGTACGATCAATGGCGACAACGTTCGCATGGGTCGTGACTTTGTGATGGAAATGGTGGCCAAAGCGCCGTCAAAGTTCACGATCACGCCGCGAAATCCTGACAAGACGATTGAAGTTGGTGGCAAAACCCTGCTGTTCGGGAACGTGTCTTCTCCTCCGAACTACTGGGATCTTGAGATTGGTACCAAGGTGGCCGGAAACCGCGAGATGTGCCGGAATTTGCTGAAGCTGACGCAGTACTTCAACTGCATCCACTTTGCGGGGGGCTATCCGGTCGAACCGGTCGATATCCACGCCAGCGTCCGACATCTGGACGTGCTCTATGACAAGCTAACGCTGACCGACAAGGCGATGCATGCCTATTCGCTGGGTAAGGAACGCGTTGAGGACGTGATGGAAATGGTGCGGATCGCTGGGGGTCACAGCCATGAAGAGTTCGAAGCGACCCCGCGGATGTATACCAACATCAACTCGACCTCACCATTGAAACACGACCATCCGATGATTGACGGCTGCCTGCGCCTAGCGCGGCGCGGGCAGGCGATTGTCGTGACGCCGTTCACACTGGCAGGTGCGATGGCGCCGGTTACGATGGCTGGTGCGGTCGCGCAGTCCCTAGCCGAGGCGCTGTGCGCAATTGCGCTGTTCCAATATGTCCGGCCCGGAATTCCGTGTGTTATCGGGACGTTCACGTCCAACGTTGACATGAAATCCGGCGCACCAGCATTTGGAACGCCCGAATATATGCGCTCAACCCAGATGACCGGCCAAATGGCAAGATACTATGGTTTGCCGATGCGGTCTTCGGGCGTGTGTGCGGCGAACGTACCCGATGGGCAAGCTGTTTGGGAGACGTCGAACTCACTTTGGGCCGCTGTGCAGTCGGGTACCAACATGGTGTATCACGCGGCCGGATGGCTTGAGGGCGGGCTGATTGCGAGCCCCGAAAAATTCATTATGGATTGTGAAATTCTGCAGCAAATCCAGCGATACATGCAGCCCGAGATCACAGCGACTGGCCCGGACGAAATCGCGCTGGATGCTATCAAGTCTGTCGGGAACGATGGCCATTTCTTTGGTATTCAACACACCCAGGACCGCTACACGACCGCATTCTACCAACCCTTCCTGAGTGATTGGAAAAACTATGAAGGTTGGGATGTGGCAGGTGGTATCTGGACGGCTGAGCGCGCCCACCACATGTTCAAGGAAATCGTAACCAGCTTTGAGCCCCCGCCGATAGATGACGGGATTCGCGAGGAGTTGGAGGACTTTGTTGCCCGCCGAAAGGCCGAGGGTGGCGCGCCGACGGATTTCTAATGTAACAACAGTGACTTCCAGATTGAGACTCTGTCGGATTGCCATCACCGCAACGTGTTTTTTGGCTATTTGTTAAGGATTATCTGTCCAGATTGGGGCGTAACCAATTTGGGGCATCTCATGCATGGTCTGATCAATCGGGCAATACAATCATTTGTTTGCGCGACTTATGGACAACCCTGCTGGCGGCGGGTGACCGAGGCTGCGGGCCTGGGTTTTGCCGAGTTTGAGGCAATGCTGCTTTATGACGACGCCATGACCGCGCAGGTTTTGGACGTGTTATGTGCTGACCTGAATCGTCCACGGGCCGAGATACTGGAGGATCTTGGAACCTATCTGGTGTCACACCCCAATATGGAAGATTTGCGCCGACTGCTTCGGTTCGGCGGTGTGACATATGTCGAATTCCTGCACTCGCTGGATGACTTATCGGATCGTGCCCGCCTTGCAGTATCCGATCTGCGTCTGCCAATGCTGGAGTTGTGTGAGGTGTCACCGGCAGAATATCACTTGTACTGCTACCCCTGTCTGCCAGGCTATTCCAGTGTGATGGTCGGCGTATTACGGGCAATTGCAGACGATTATGGAGCATTGGCCATGCTGTCGCATGAAGGGCAGTCCGGCGACGCTGAGGTCATCACGATCGTTCTGATCGAAAGCGCGTTCGCCGAAGGGCGTCATTTCGATCTGGGGGCACGCAAATCATGATGCAAGCCTTTGAACTCTCGGCTCTTTTTGACACGTTGTGCCCCATGTTCGTGATGGTGGACGACAAAGGCATGATCGTAAACGCAGGACCAACGCTGCAAAAGCTTCGCCCGGTCCATCCGATGCGGGGTCGCGGTTTTCTGGACGTTTTTGAACTGGTTCGGCCACGAACAGTTACAACGATTGCTGGGCTGCTGTCTCTGGCCGGTGGCAAAGTGCATCTGAAATTTCACGACGAGCCTCGGACCGCGCTGACCGGGCTAATCGCGCCCTTGCCAAAGGGGAACGGGGCCATCATCAACCTGTCCTTCGGGATTTCGATACTGGATGCAGTTCGTGACTATGCCCTGACCAGCGCGGATTTCTCTGGCACGGATCTGGCGATCGAACTGCTGTACCTGGTTGAGGCGAAAACAGCCGCGATGGAGGCATCGCGCTCACTGAACCTGCGACTGCAGGGAGCTATGCTGGCCGCTGAAGAACAGGCGGTGACAGACATGTTGACGGGGTTGAAAAACCGCCGTGCGATGGATGTGGTTCTCGGCCACCTGATCTCTGGCAATTGCGCTTTTGCGCTTATGCATTTGGACTTGGATTTCTTCAAAAGTGTCAACGACCGCCTTGGCCATGCGGCGGGGGACTTTGTGTTGCAACAGGCCGCATGCATTATGGTGGAAGAGACACGAAATGAGGACACGGTCGCCCGGATCGGTGGTGATGAGTTTGTTATAATTTTCAAAGGCCTGGTCGACGAAAGTGTCCTGACTAAAATAGCTGGGCGCCTGATCAGCAGGCTATGTCAACCCATGATGTTTCAGGGTGCCCCGTGCAAGATTTCGGCCAGCATCGGAACGGCCTTGTCCACGCTGTTCGGCACGCCGGACGCGGCAGAACTGTTGAATGCAGCCGATCAGGCGCTGTATGAGGCAAAGAGGCAGGGGCGTTCGCGGCATTGTCTGTACTCGGCACTTGCGACCACTGGGCTGAAGCCGGCCAGTTCTCAATGACTTGTGAATCCGCGCGGGGCGGGTATTTAAGTTAATCCAGCGCAATAGCCCGTGTCAGAATTTCCGCAATATGGCGCTTGATCGGGGGAAGCTCTCCGACAACCGGCATCACGTGGCCTTTGAACCGCGCTCGCTCTAGCTCCTGTGGCACGTCATCCAAAACATGCCCGCCGGTGCAGGCAAAGAAGGGTAGGCACAGAGAGTGATCGCCAGCCCCGGTCGCGGCTTCGGCAATGGACGGGGCCTCTTCCACAAACCCGACGCGGATGGATTGGAAGGTCACGTACCGGGCCAGTTCCCTGGAAAACTCAATGGCGACAGCTGATGGATTGCGGCTGCGACCCGATCCATGTGCCGCCAGAACCAGATCCGTTTTGCCCGCGTCCCACCCCTTGCCCGATAGCGCATCCAGCAACGCGCCCGCAGCCAAAGCGGGGAGTTCTGGGTCAACGCCCAACGGGTCCAGAATTTGGATGTTTCTATCACCCAGACGCTTGGGCAGCGCACGTGTCACGAACCACCCCTTGGCCATAAAAAGGGGATAGATGACAGTGTCGTCGGGCAGTTCATCCAAACGAGCCTCCAGCATTCCAGGCGCAGCAAGCGTAGCTGAATGAACGCTGACGCCATCGCAATACGCATCGACCTCTGCCGCATAGGAAGCTAGCGACGCTTCGGCAGGGGCCGGGTCCGAGGGTTGGCCGTGGGCGACGATCAGGGCGTGCGGCATTTAGGAGTATCCTGTGGCTTTTCAGTTAGGTGTGTCCGGCTGGTGCAAAGTCAATCCGTGGGACGTCACGCTATCCCAATAATGTCAGCCAAAACCAGACTGTCAGGATCGAGACGCCGGTTCCGACCAGAACGGACGAGGCCGCGACCCGTTTTGCCCGTCCGTACATATTGGCAAAGATGTAAGCATTAAAACCGGGAGCCATCGCTGCCGTCAGCACGCCCGAGCGGAACAGGTCTTGCGGCAGACCAACTGTTGAGCCGAATAACCAGACAAGACTGGGATGCAGCATTAGTGAAATCGCGCAGACAAAGGCGATGGCGCGCAGGTCACCTTCGGGCTTGTACTTCACAAGCACTCCGCCAAGCGCGAACAGCGCCCCGGGCAGGGCGGCGCGAGTCACAAGGCCCAGCGCTTCGTCCACGACCGCAGGTATGCCAATACCCGACAGGTTCACGGCAAAACCCAGCGCGATGCCAAGGATCAGTGCGTTGCGGAACATGGCCGACAAAATGGATTTGACCATGCGGGGGCCACCTTGGCCGCGATTTCGAATAACCTCCATCACCGTGATGCCAACGCCGTAGCAAAAGGGTGAATGGAAGGCGATGATCGCATAGTTGCCGGTCAGGTTTTCGGGGCCATAGGCGCGTTCGGTAATTGGCAGTCCCAAAAGGACAGAGTTCGAGAACAGACAGCAAAACCCGATGGCAACGCAATCTTCCCAATCACGGCCAAAGATCAACCGTGCACCGAACAGACCAGCAGTGAAACACAGGCCAGCTGCTGAGTAGAAGCTGACCAGAAGCCGGGGATCAAAACTGGCACTCAGATCCAGATGCGAGATTGCAAGGAACAGAAGGCATGGGATTGCAAAGCCCTGGGTGAACTTCATCAACCCATCGATGTGGATTTCCTTGAAATAGCCCAACCGGGTCGAAGCATAACCTGCTCCGATCACAAGGAAAACCGGTAGAATGACGTCGATCAGACTTTGAAGCATTGCACCGCTTTGCAGGCTGGGCCGACGCAAAATTGCTGCGTCCCAGGTCGATTGCGTGGGGTCTTATAGCGCCTGATGGATCACCATTCCGTCATAGGCTGGGGTGATGTTGTCGGCAGTTTCTGCATCAACCGTGGCATAGTCCAGATCGATATGCATGTTGGTCAGGACCGCGCGCTTGGGGTTCAGTCGTTCGATCCAGCCCAGCGTCCTTTCCAGATGCGCATGGGTCGGGTGAGGTTTCCGACGCAGCGCGTCGATCACTAGACAATCCAATCCTTCCATCGTCGCCCAGGCTTCGTCGTAGATATCCGCCACATCCGGCAGGTACGCCAGGTTGCCCATCCGGAAACCAAGCGAGTCGATCGAACCGTGGTTGACCTTGAATGGCTGGAACGGGATCGGGCCTCCGGGGCCGTCCACCTCGAACGGGCCGTCGATGGACTTCAGGTCAAGGATTGGCGGGTAGGGTGAACCTTCGGGCTGGACAAAGGCGTAACCGAACCGTCCCAACAAGGCGTTCTGCGTGTCGCCATCGGCCCACACGGGCACGCGCTCGCGCATATTGAACACAATCATACGCAGGTCATCGATGCCGTGGACGTGATCGGCGTGCGAATGGGTGTAGATAACTCCATCCAGACGTCCGGTCCCGCTATCGAGCAATTGGCTGCGCATGTCGGGGGAGGTGTCGATCAGCACCGAGGTTGTACCGTCCGGGCCGTCCCGTTCCACCAGCAATGAACAGCGGCGACGGATGTTTTTGGGGTTCTTGGGGTCGCAATCGCCCCAGTGCCCGCCCAGCCGGGGGACGCCGCCGGATGATCCGCAGCCAAGGATGGTGCATCGCAATTCGGTCATGCAGCCGCCTTGTAGGTCGCTGCTTTGGTGAACAACCGGTCAAAATTTGCCTGCGTATGGGCAGCAAAATCGGCGTAGTCCATCCCAAACACCTCGGCCCCTTTGCGCGCTGTGTGGGCGGTATAGGCGGGCTCGTTCCGTTTGCCGCGATACGGGGGGGGGGCCAGGTATGGCGCGTCGGTTTCAACAAGGATGCGGTCGACCGGGGCGCTGGCAAAGATATCGCGAAGCTCTTGGCTTTTGGGAAAGGCCGCGATGCCGGACATCGACAAGTAGAACCCCAGCTCAAGGGCGGCTTTGGCCAGTTCGGCAGAAGATGAAAAGCAGTGCATCACGCAGGAATAGGGCGCGTTGCGGTGTTCCTGGGCCAGAATGCGGGCCATGTCGTCATCGGCGGCACGGGCGTGAATGATCAAAGGCAGGCCAGTGCGTTGGGCAGCCTCAATATGCACCCGCAAGGATTGCTTCTGCACCGCTGCGCTGTCGGCGGTATAGTGATAATCCAGCCCGGTTTCGCCGATACCTGCAAATTTGGGGTGCCGGGACAAGGCGACGAGTTCATCGACCGATGCCATCGGCTCATCAGCGGCACTCATCGGGTGCGTTCCAGCCGCGTAGAAGACGGGCGCGTGGGCCTCGGCGATGGCGCGGACGGTTGGTTCGTTCCGCAAGCGGGTGCAAATTGTTACCATGCGGGTCACGCCAGCCTCGGCAGCATTGGCCACGATCTGATCCAGCTGACCTTCGAAATCGGGGAAGTCCAGATGGCAATGGCTGTCGGTGATTTCGGGCGTATTGCTCATCTGCTCTGACCGGCGGTTTCCTGTATCTTGAACACCGTATCTAGGACCAGAGCGGCAGGGTCAAGGTTCACCGCCTGCCCATGACGCGCACGTGCGGTGATCACTGCAGCGACCTCTGCCCATTTGCGGGCCTGCTGCGGTGAGGCAGACAGGCGGGCAAGGGTTTCTGCCTCGTTCGGAGCGGCCTCGGGCATCGGGGCCGCGCCGGTTGCACCGGTCAGCGCAAGCCGGGACAGGGCGACGTCGATCAACGTCAGTAACAGTTCAAACCGCTCGGCCGCGCCACGTTGGGCAGCAGCCTCGGCCAAGGCAAGCGCGCGCTGACGGTCCATTCGGGGCAGGGTGCCCAGAATGGCGATCAGCTCGGCGTAAATCTCAAGCCCGCCCAGGTTTATCAGGCGCACCGCATCACCCACGGACCCGGCAGCCAGTGCAGCCAAATGATCCGCCTGTCCCGGCATTTCTGTGCCGGTCTGCATCAGCGCGGCTTCCATATTCTCAGATCCCAGCGGAGACAGGCGCAGTGTCCGGCACCGCGACCGGATTGTCGGCAACAGACGCGACGGCTGGTGCGAGATCAGCAGCAGGGTGGTGCGGGCCGGGGGCTCCTCGAGCATTTTCAACAGCGCGTTGGCGGCGCTGACATTCATCTCATCCGCGGCATCCACAATCACAACGCGGCGACCACCGTCAGTCGAGGAAAGGCCGAAGAACTTGCCAAGCTTGCGGATATCATCAACCACAATCTCATTACGCAACCGCCCCTGATCGTTCAGAGATCGGGTAATTGCGGCCAAGCCGGGCTCGGCCCCAGCCTGAATACGGTGCGCGACGGGGTGTTCAGGATCGATCTCAAGGCTATCGGGCGGTGGCGGTGCACCAAATAGCCCGTCATCCTCAGTCGGAGGTGTTGCCAGTAGAAATCGCGCGATCCGCCAGGCCAGCGTCGCCTTGCCGACCCCACGTGGACCAGTAATCAACCAGCCGTGGTGCAGACGCTCAGAGGTATAGGCACTTAGAAAAGCCTGTTCCGCCGCGTCCTGACCAAACAGGCGCAGTGTCTCGCGCGGGTGTGGGGCACCGGGTGCCTGATCCGGGGTTGGGGTGTCGTCGCTCATCTATCGTCTATCGCAAAGCTTGCAGAACGATATCTGTCACATCCTGTGCAACACTGTCCATGTCCCGGTTACCATCAACCACGCGGAAACGGTCGGAATACTCATTCGCAAGGGCCAGAAACCCTGCACGCATCTGTTGTTGCAGATCCAGCCCGAAATCTTCGAACCGTTCTTCTGTTCCCTGACGCCCCTTGGCGCGGGACAGCCCGGTTTCGGGGTCCATGTCGATCAAAACGGTCATGTCGGGTTCGCGCCCGATCATCAGGTCTTGCAATTGATCGACCAATCCCCGCAGATCGCCGCGCGACAGGCCCTGATACATGCGGGTGCTGTCGGCGAAGCGGTCGCAGATCACGACTTTGCCCTCGGCCAGCGCTGGCCTGATCGTGCGTTCCAAATGATCCCGGCGGGCCGCCGTAAACAGCAGGATTTCCGTCTCTGCAGACCAGCGATCCGGGTCACCTTCCAGAACAAGGCTTCGGATCTCTTCAGCGCCTGCAGATCCTCCGGGCTCGCGGGTCAGAACGACATCGTAACCGAGGCCACGCAAATGTTCGGCAAGCATTCGTGCTTGTGATGACTTTCCAGACCCGTCAATACCTTCGAAGGTCAGAAACAACCCTGCCTTCGTCACATCGCCTCCAGCGGATTGCCGATCACGTCTTCTAGAACAATACCGCCAACGGTTTTCATGCGCACGACAAAGCCGCCTACAGGCACGTCTTTGGCCGCGAACAGTGGGCGACGGATTTCGGGCAATCCTTCGGGTGTGATCACCAGCTCAGCCAGTTTCTGCCCCTTTTCCACAGGCGCGTTGATCGGACCTTCGTAGACGACCTCAGCTTTGACGTCCTTGTCATTGAGAACTGGGAACAACAAGGTCAGATCCCCTTCGGGCACCAGCCCAACAGTTTTTTCGGCGCCCATCCAAATCTGGGCTTCGGCTATCGGCGTTTCGGCGTCGGCAATGGTCCTCTCGACAAAATTGCGAAACGACCAGTTAACCACGGCCTCAGCCTCCTCTGCGCGACGGGCGGTGCTATCGAGGCCGGTCAGGACAAAGACAACCCGACGGTCGCCTTGCTTGGCCGAGCCGACAAGGCCGTAACCCGCCTCTTGCGTGTGCCCGGTTTTCAGGCCGTCGGCCCCGATCCCCAGTTTCAGCAGCGGATTGCGGTTGCGTTTGTTCGACGGCGCACGGCCATCAAATTCAAATTCTTCTTCAGCGAACAGTGGGTAGTATTCCGGAAAGTCGCTGATCAGCCGGTTGGCCAATACGGCAAGGTCATGGACCGACATCATGTGGCCTGCCGCCGGCCATCCGTTCGAGTTGGCGAAGTTCGAGTTGTCCATGCCCATCTGCTTGGCGCGCTGTGTCATGTAGCGGGCAAACCCGGCCTCGGTCCCATCGGGGCTTAGCGCCTCGGCAATCACCACGCATGCGTCGTTGCCAGACAATACGATGATGCCGCGCAGCAGATCTTCGACGCTGACACGATCCTGCGTGTTCAGGAACATGGTCGAGCCACCATAACTCATGGCGTGTTCCGACACGGGCAAGGTTTCACCCAGGGTCAGGCGGCCATCTCGCAGCGCCTCAAACGCGACGTAGAGCGTCATCAGTTTGGACATCGACGCAGGCGGCAGCGGCTGGTCTGCTTCTTTCGACAGCAGAACCGTTCCGGTCGTCTGATCGATCACATAGGCCGCGCGGGCGGTTGTGTCGAAAGCGTGGGCGGGCAGGGCAAACAGCGCCAGCCCGAGGGTCAAAACAGATGATCGCAGTGAGGACAGCATGGGGGCCTCCTAGGTTTCAATTTTTGACGGTGAACGCGTCGTTAAAGCCCAGGTCTTTGACATCGCGCTGCATTGCATTGCGTTCCGAGCGCGACGTGGCTGGGCCGACCAGGACCCTCCAGACCGTTTTGCCGTCCGAGGTTAGTTCTCGCACCTCAGCAGGCATTCCGTTGCGGCGGATCTTGTTGGCAGCGCTATTGGCGTTGGTTTCAACCCCGAAAGTGCCGACCTGGACGAACGGTTTTGACAAGGACGATACCGAAGCCGCCGTAGCTGCCGATGCGTCCGCTGTTGCGGCAGAGGGGGTTCCGGCCGGTGTGGGTTCTGCCGCGTCAATCGCCGCAGCCGCGCCCGCGATCGGGTCCAGCGGCGTTTCGGTGATTTCATCGGGCTTTTTCTTTTGCCACCATTTACGTTTGGCCGGTTGTTCAGTCGGGGGGGTAACCTCTGGGTCCACCAGTGAAGCCGATGATGTTGCTTCTGCCGTCGTTTCGACCACCTCAGTCGCTGTGTCGGTCGCCGTATCGGTCACGGCATCAGCGGCCACGGCCGCCGTGGCTGGTTTCTTGCGCTGCCACCATTTGGGCTTGGCCGGTACTTCAGTCTCAGTGACGGTTTCGACCGCCTCGGCGGCTGTTTCCGCCGCTGTGTCGGTTGCCGTGTCGGTCGCGGCATCTGCGGCTACAGCAGTCGCGGCGCCGGCCGCCGCCGCAGGTTTTTTGCGTTGCCACCACTTGAGCTTGGCTGGCTGTTCAGCTTCTGCGGCCTCACTTTCGGCGATGTCGGTCTTGGGCTCATCCGCTGCTGCGGTTTGCGTTTCTTCGACAGGGATCTCTTCGGCTGCGGGCTTTTCTTCAACCGGCTCAGGTTTCGCCTCGGGCGCTTTGCGACGCAGGGCGACGACATCAACCTGTGTAGGCGCGCCAGCCAGAATGCCCAGTTTTTCGGCCGCAGCAGAGGAAAGCTGCAGTTCAGGACCCGGCAGGTTTCTTTCGCGACGGAACAACGCGGCTGTAATCGTTTTATTGTTTTTGGGGTTTTTGACGCGCACACGTTCGGGCTGCGTCACATCCGGGTGGGCAACCCATATGCCGCCCAAAGACGGGCGGCCGTCCCAAAGTCCGGGCTCAGAAAGTTGAAACACCTCGGGCGCTTCGACATCATCTTTCGGGCTTCCGCTTGGAGTGGGGAAAAGGTCGGTCCGACCGTCTGGTGCGGATTCGGAACTCTGGGTATCTGCCGAGACATTTTCGGGGGAAAGCACCTCATCGCAACCAGCCAAAACCACGGACACAACGGCCAAAGCCGCTAACGCTCGCGGATGTGCGCGTGTCTCTGTCGCTCGCTTCATCTTGTCATCCCTTGCCTGATTGGGCCTCGTTTCCCGAGACCCGCCGCCGATTGCTGGTTCTGTATTGCCAGCCTGCTTCGGTCTTTCCTGCGGATCATAACGCGGCCAAAGTGTCATGGAAAGACCGCAGCGGGCGCTTCGGCAAGAATTCCCTATTTGGTCTTGCCACCGGTTCGCGATGGCCTTAGACCCGGCCCCACGCGGGGAGGTGGCAGAGTGGTCGAATGCGGCGGTCTTGAAAACCGTTGAACGTGAGAGCGTTCCCAGGGTTCGAATCCCTGTCTCCCCGCCACCCATACCCGTCTCACCTCAGTTGTGTTTTCTGACCCGGAATTGTGCCGCAATTCCCGCGAGTTGACGCATGCGCTTTCAATCAGAGACGGAGCAGACCGTACACTCAAAACGCAATTCAGGCCTCAGTCTCAGTGGCGCATTTTGGCGGGGTCGCTTTGGGCGGGATTTCCCTGATACCCGGAAATTTGCAGGGAATTTTCGTGAGATGGGTCTGGAACCCAGAGTTTCCCCTATCAGAACTGTATGTTTTTCAGAGGTTTATGCAGTAAATTCCCTAAAAGGTGGAACAGGGAATTTTCTTGAGCGAACAGGGAAATGTTCCCACGGATCAGGGAGGGCGAACCCTGTATCAGGGAGGCCGGTTCTTGAAGTGTCAAAAGTCGAACAGACATTCCTGTTCGGCCCAATCAAGTGCGTGGGTAACGCTGACCAGACGCTTGAGTGTGAGTTCGGGCGGCTGGGTGCCGTCGAGAATCGCGGCCTGAATCTTCGGTGAGAGAAAGGCGAGCTGGGCGCGGGTACGGATGAAAGCGCCGGGAATGCTTTCCCGGCGTGCAATCTCCATCAGTTGAACCCCGGCTTTCAGATCACGGGCCCAGCCATGGGCGCGGATCAGCATGGACCGGAGGTGGGGATCGGGTTGGGGTGCCATGTCTCCGGCGAGGTCTTGTCAGAAGAACTTGGCTTGAGCGGGGCAGGGCGGTTGCGTAGATTTTGCACATGACCAAACCTACCTCTTTCAAATACTTTAAGACCAGTCCCGAGATCATCCGCCTCGCTGTGATGTTGTACATCCGTTTCCCGCTCTCGCTTCGGAATGTAGAAGATTTGCTTCATGAGCGAGGCATCGATGTGAGCCACGAAACTGTCCGATACTGGTGGAACAGGTTCGGCCCGATGTTTGCATCAGAGATCCGAAGAAAACGGGTTCAGCAACTCCGAGCCTTTTCAAGGTGGAAGTGGCACGTTGACGAGGTTTTCGTGAAAGTGAACGGCAAACGCCACTATCTCTGGCGTGCCGTCGATCACGAAGGTGAAGTGCTTGAGGCCGTTGTCACCAAACGCCGAAACAAAGCTGCAGCACTGAAATTCCTCAAGAAATTGATGAAGCGCCACGGTAAAGCGGAAAACGTAGTGACGGATCGCTTCGCCTCATACAGAGCCGCGCTTAGAGAGCTGGGCGTGCTCAAAAAACAACAGACGGGCAGGTGGCTCAACAACCGCGTTGAGAATTCCCACCTTCCTTTCCGACGACGCGAACGCGCGATGCAGCGTTTCAGGCGCATGCGAAGTTTACAGAAATTCGCCTCCGTCCATTCCTCCGTCTACAACCACTTCAACCAGGAAAGATCGCTGACCAGCCGAGACACCTTCAAGCTGACCCGCGCCGCCGCTCTTGCCGAGTGGCGTCAACTTTGTTCCGGATAGGTTCACGGTTTCTGTGGCAAACTGAGACTGGTTCGAATTCGTCTGACAGCACCGCAGAGAGCCCATATGGCCTCGTATTAGAATTGGGCCAGCGCGTGACTACTCAATAGCGCACAGTATCTGGTTCCGGCCATCCCGGCAGCTTTTCTGGCGCAGGGACGTCATGGCGTTCCACCCATTCCTTGATCGCAGCCCAATAGTCTTGAGGTTTCGCCGTGTACCGGCGGGAATGCAGATCACTCATGGTTCGCTGTAACTGCGGATACCATTGGATTTTGAGCTTGAGACCATGGGATTTTGCCCAGATGCGCAGCGCGGCTTCCCAGTCCGTCACGGGACGGGATTCTAGCTCTTTGTGGAGGTCAAACGGGATTCGATTGGGCCATGTCATGCGGAACAAGTAGCGAACAGGCACAACTTGTCCAAATGGTTTTTGATGCTTACCGTTAATGCTATGTGCAACTTGTATTCAAACACCATTCCTGCCGACGCAATGCGGAAGTTGTTCGATGTGCCGGCTGAACGCGACATGCTAGGAAACGCAGAACCCCTTCCTGCGATATTCCCGAAGCACATGGCCCCAGTTGTCCGCAAAAACAAAGATGGCGATCGCGAATTAGTTCCGCTTAGTTGGGGTTTCCGCACTACCAAAAAATCAAAGAAGACCGACGCTATAATCCAGCCAAATGCCTGGAACAACGCTCGTGATGACAAGGTGCGATCAAGTGGACTTTGGAAGGGAAGCTTTGAGAAAAGGCGTTGTTTGGTGCCTGCCAGCTCGTTTTGCGAGGCGAAGGGGCGCAACCCGGCCACTTACCATTGGTTTGCACTGACAGGCGATGAAAGCCGCCCTCCGTTCGCCTTCGCGGGGATGTGGCAGGTTTCGCGGTACGAAACGAAGGAAGGCTCGGAAAGAGCGGAAACCTTTACCGTGATAACCACCACAGCAAACGAAATCGTCAAACCGATTCACCCGCAGAGAATGCCGGTCATCTTGAAACCTGAAACATACGACCAATGGATAAACGGCAGCGCAGATGAGGCGTTCAAACTACTGCACCCATTCGTTGCAGATCAGATGCGGATAATACGTACTGGTGAGGGCGAGCGATCAGATCCGGTTGGATGATCGCTCTTTATTGCTGACCTTTGAATGCCATTACGAGCCCAAAGCCGCTGTTGCCGAGTGATCTGGTAGCTGCGGGTGCATTAGTCTGCTCTCCGCGCACTGCCGACCTTGGCCGCCTAGGTGCCCGTCAATTGTCCGAATGAAATGATCGGAAGTCTGCTGTGAGCCCAGAATGACGGGTGCTGCAGCGGGCGCGAACGGCAGTTTAAGCATAAATCTATTCGTCTAAGCTCAGGAACTTATCCACTTTCATTGCAAAATGTAACGTCGACGCAGCTCCCAACCCAAACACCCCGAGCTGCCAGAAAAAATTTCCACCAAGATTCAGTACGATAATAAACGCAATTCCCGTTCCAAAAAGCAATGCGCAGACCACAAATACGAGCCGTACAAACCCACCTGTGACCCAAAGATACGCATCTTTTACCCGTCGCAGGGTTGATGCAAGTAAAGCTGAAAGTTGGAAGTACATGCGGTTACCTCTACAGCCCCGCCCGCGTTCAGGAAAGCCTAAGATGACAATTCGTAAGCTGCAATATGCTGGCTGAGTGCTGGGTCAATACACTTAAAACGGTCATTGCAACTCGGAAGACCAACGACAGCTAAGTCCCGCTCAGCCGACCTTGATGCCGTCTGTACTGGCCCGATGCCCAACCGAAACCGTCAGATGACTGGTTTGAGCCCTTACCGGACCTCTACAGTCATGTAGAGCTTCGCGCATGCAGCAAGCCTCAATCAACGGAAACCAGACATCGCCCGCGTGGCTAGCAAATGGCTGTGATGCGGACATTCCCGTCCTTCGCTGCACAACGCCTGAACTGGTCAGAAGGCCACCAAGCCGCCATTCGCTGCGTTTGCAGCACTGGACCCCAGCAACGGCGGCAATGCGCAGAAAGCGGGCTTTGTAAAGTTACGCAAAAGATCCTTAGTCAACACGTAGAAGTAAGCGAAAAGGTTACGTGACGCTAATTCAGGTGCTCTGGAGTGCGGCAGCCGGAAAACTCTCCTGCGCAAATGAAAGTAATTTCGACTTACTACTCCTCTACTCTTTCCGCATCTTCGTAATCTCGAAGCAAGGCGTTAGTAAACTGAACAAAAAGAGTTATGAAGACGCCAACACCCGCAAATATGTAGACAACCGTGAAAAGCTTGCCCAAATCGGTTGCAGGTGTGAGGTCACTGAGCCCTACGGTGGAAATGGTTGTCGCGCTGAAATATAGAGCGTCTACCCAGGACCAGCCTTCCACGCCAGCGTAGAATACTGTCCCTGAAAGCAGCAGAAGGATTGCCAATACGAGTGCGCCACGAAACCGTGGACTGCTCCAAGACCTGACAATTGCTTTTAAGAGCCTGTAAAAATTGAGATAAAGTGCGAGCATTTCTGCGTCCGATCCTTGGGGCTGATGTGGCAATTTTTGATCCCAAGCCTGTTCTCGTCAAGGATTTCACTCGCTGCATGCTGCAATCTCTTGCTGGGGTAACAGTTTTGGTAAAGCGACTACTTTGGTTTATTCCCTATCGTCGTATTTATTTTTCCGATGAAATTCAGACGGCAGCGCACAATAAATGCTCTTGTAGTAGCTTCCGAAGCGACCGAGATCAGAGAACCCATTGGTCAGTGCCGCTTGTTTTATAGCGCTTCTCTCACTTTGCAACACTGAGAGTTTATCATGAACTTTTGACAGCCTTTGAAGGGCAAAAAACGCGAGGGCGTCTCATCAAAACACTGCGAAATGCAGCGATAAGTGTTGGGGCGCTGATATCGAGCTTTTGACAGATGTCTGCAACAGACGTTCTTCGTTGGTCATTGGAGGCGTGTATTTCTCGTGCCTGCCTGACCAAGCTAGATTTCCGGGCTTGGCTGTCAGGAATGACGTTGCAGTGTGATGAGGCTAAGGCGAATGAAATGGCTAGTATCTTTGCCATGTGCAGTTGCAGTGCAGACTGGCTGTTTCCTAAGTTGGATTGTGCCATCACCCATCCGAGCGTTTGCACCAGCGCCAAATGTGTTCTCCGTGACAGCTTAAAGACAACCGTCGAGCTCATTCGACAAGCAAGGCTCTCTCCACCGACTACGCACAGTTCTCTATGAAACAAGTTGGCTGGAACGCGACCGCACAGTGAATTTCGCCCGCTCGCGATCACTTCGCTTTCGTCCGCTCGAATGTTGATGAAAACGGAACGCTGATCCAGTTAAAAACCATTTACCGACCACAGCTCGGACGCGATGATGGGCGCTGTAAAATTGGCATGGTCTTTGCTTTGTGCGGTGCTCACCAGAGCCTTTGGTTCAAAACACATTCTCGAAAGTCGAGATTGCCCGATTTTGACGCCAGAAATTTTGCCTTCGTCTCCACCTGGTCCCTATTGCACAACACTACCATTGAAAACATGCCCAGACATCGCTTGGCGCACAGTTGTAGAGAAGGTTTTCAGATCGCTTTGCACTTTGGCCTTTAAATTTTTCATACCGAATTTTCTCGATACAACACTATGATGAGTTACAAACAAATATAATAAGTCGATGTGTCCCAAATGGAGTAGGATATGCGGAACTTTCTCTATTCAACTATTCTGTCGTCTTTTGCAGTCTGTGTCGCGGTTCCGGCCTACGCTCAAGAAGGCACTGAAAAAACACTGTTCACAAACGTACACGTGTTTGATGGGGTCAACGAAACACGCATAGAAAACGCTAATGTGTTGGTTGAGGGTAACCTAATAACGGCGATTTCGACTGATCCCATAGATGCAGATGGCGCGACGGTAATTGACGGCGGTGGGCGCACCATGATCCCCGGACTTATCGACGTACACTGGCACACGACTTATGCATACACGCCAGCAGCTGTACTCGTGATGAACCAGGGCGATATGGCAGAAGTAGCCATTCGAAGCATGACTGGAGCACAGGAAACTCTAATGCGTGGTTTTACAACTGTCAGGGACCCCGGCGGAAACTCATTTTCTATCAAAAAGCTTATCGATTCAGGCGAGTATCCAGGTCACCGCATTCTACCTTCCGGCCCATTCATGAGTCAGACATCAGGTCACGCAGATTTCCATAGTATTCTCGAAAACCCGAGAAGTTCTGCGTCCGAATTGAGCTACTGGGAAAGAAATATGATGGCCATGGTGTCGGACGGAGTACCGGAGGTAAGAAAAAGAACCCGCGAGATTCTAAAGATGGGTGCAACCCAAGTGAAAATCACAACCGGTGGAGGCGTTTCATCTCAGTATGACCCACTGGACGTGAGCGAATATTCTGTCGATGAAATCGAGGCAGTCGTTGAAGAGGCCACAAACTTTAACACATATGCGTTAGCGCACGTCATGACGGACAGAGGAATTCGTACATCGGTAGAGGCGGGAGTGAAAAGCATCGAACACGGGTTCTTCGCTTCTGAGGATACTCTAAAATTGATGAAAGAGAACGATGTGTGGCTGAGCCCGCAACCCATGTTCAATGATGATATGGTTTGGGACAGCCCTGTCAGCGCAAAAAAGTGGAAGCAAGTTACTGATGCGGTAGATTCACTTTATCCGATGGCCGCCGAGATTGGTGTCAATATAGCTTTTGGAACAGACCAACTTCTTGATGCTTCAAAAGCCTATCAACAAAGCGATTACTTGGTTCGGTTGGGAACGTGGTTCACGCCTTACGAAACTTTGAAAATTGCTACTTCGGAAAACGCTCGTTTACTTGAGCTTAGCGGTCCCCGGCACCCTTACCAGGAAGGTGCACTGGGAGTTATAGAGCAAGGTGCCTATGCTGACCTGATCTTAGTTGACGGCAACCCGCTGGAAAATCTCGAACTTGTCGGCGATCCGGGCAAAAACTTTGTCCTGATAATGAAAGACGGGACGGTATATAAGAACGATCTTTAGCTATCTTCGTTTAATGGCCGGGACTTTTTGGGTGCGGGTGATGGGTGTCAAAGGCAAAGCTCTCAATGACGCTCCGACACCGTATGCCGGAGAAAGGAAAGTCAAATGCGCAAAATTCTGTTTTTTTTGTTCTCGTACCTTATTGTCGGCTCGACTGCATTAGCGGAAATTGAGTACCAGGAATGGTCCGACTTAATCGACCAATCCTCTCAAGAGTACGATGACCCATTCAAGAGTCTATCGGCCGATCAATTGGGCAGTCTTATTGAAACGGTAAGATTGAAATCAAACTTGGAGTCCAATTCTCTCTCAGACAAAACGCGTCAGGGCCTCGAAGCTAGATTGACGAGTGCTGAAGGCCTGCTGATTGACGCCGGTATAGATATCGACTGGCTGCTATCACAACGCTGGATCGTTGCGGAAAACAGAAAGAAAGCCGCAACGGCGGGAAATCCGCGAATTGATGGTCAGGTCATTCGTTTGTCAGGGTATGCTTTGGCGGCCCCTGATGATCCTGATGGCACCAAAACCATCTACCTTGTCCCAGAAAGAGGCATGTGTAGCCACACACCGCCCCCGAACCCCAATCAGCTAGTACGCGTACGCCTGACAGGGGACTGGCTACCGGAGCGTTTACATGAACCTGTCAGGCTCACTGGCAAGATATCCATTTCGCCGTCAGAAAGGACCATGCACCTTGTTGACGGGTTCGTTCCGATGCGTGCAACTTTCGAACTGGAGGCAAGCAATGTCGAAACGGAGGATGAACTTCTAAAGGCTGGTTTAATCTTACCGATAGATGCGGTGCGAAAGCGGGCGTCCAAAATCGGATATAGCGGGTCAGGCGCTCCTAGGTATAGCGCATCCAGAGCTTCGGAAGTTCACTATGATGGAACCAAGTAGATTCTGACTGCTAATTTAGGGCTTGTTCGCAACCGTTTCGACTTAGTCGGAGACCGTTCATCAAATCGTCCACAAAGATCAGGCATAATAGAACTTCCGCTTTGGGCTGCGACCTGCCGGATGCATCCGCAGCGCCCGTACTAAAGGGCAACGACCGCAAAGGGCTCAATGTGTCAGTCGAAGCACGCCGCAGAGAACGACGGCTGCGAGCCCATTTTACCAGATGCTGGACTTAGCACCAATGTCCGCTTCAATCTGGGTGGGTTGAGCAACACACTCAAAGGGTGATTGCCTTGCTGGCCAACATTACTTAGGCATGAAAGCAAGTGCATTTCGGTGATACAAAATGTTTATAAGATTCTCGGTTTCGATCTCAGCCTTGATTTGTGTCGTTGGGCTTATTCTCACGTTGGTTCTGTTCTTCGATCCCATTCGTGCGAATTGGATGGGCACTGAAAATTCCAGTACTGAAACTATCGCAAATACAATTATCGAGGTTGGAGCCCAGCCGGTTGCTGGAACAGTTGACCCACATCTTATCGCATATGTCCGTTACCGGACGGGTCACAATGGAACTCAGGAGTTTTCATACCAGTTACGGATGCTTGAAGACTTCAGATTTGCAGGTGATAACCCCCAGAATCTCTGGCTCGAAACAATGCGCCCTGACTGGCCTCAGCATCCGGATGTTTCGCCCATCATAGGAAATTCTTGCTTAGAACCGCATCTTGGCGAAGCACTAACGAATGACAAAGACCTCGCGCTCGCTTACTCGAATTATGTGGTCTGCCGTGTTGTTGCCCAGAAACCTGATGGGTTTGACGGCGTCTATGACCAAGATGCGTTTCCAAAAGCAGTGATTGGGTTCCTCTGGGGTGCACCTAATCATCAACCAGTTTCGTTGTCGCGAGAACGCTGTAATGCTGAAGCACGCATTTGGGCAACAACGATTGCGCAACCTGATGACAAGTTTATTTTATGTGTAATTGTTGTGGATGCCTCAGAAGGTGTCGTTGAGAGCTATGCCTACGAGCTGTCATCCGACTACGTTTTTGCTTTGCCACAAAGTGGGTCCGAGGTGGCATCGCGGTGGCGGCGCAATCCGACCAAGCGGCGAGCTTCGGCCAACTTGCAAACTTACCTCCAGATTCAGCGCTGGATTAAAAACGACGGTGGCCGAGAAAATGCACTAAAGGAATCTGGCCAAGACATCTTGACTACGATTTCTGAAACACAGCCGTCGCGAGATTTTAGCTTTGTCGAAGGCACCATCTCAGATCAGATGATCACGCTGACAATTGAAGTTAAAAGACCGAACGAGTTCCGGACTTGGACTGGCAACACTGCCGCTCGCAAAGCAGCAAGCTGGCTGCGGAAACCATTATGCAATTCGGAACATGGCGCGGCTCTGTTGGCGTACCAATGGAATGTAACGAGCTTCCGCGTGACTTTTGTTAAACCGGACCAGTCCCCGCTACGGGAAACATGGCTACCGCCAGTGCTCTGTATCTGAGGCTCGATGTTGTAAGCAGACATTGGAGAGCTTGACGTGGATGGCGGGTTTGTCCGCATAGTTGCTGTACACGCCTCCAAGACACTGCACCTTTGATCCAAAGTCCGCTTCCTGTGCATTGCCGCCGTCACTAAGGCCTATTGCTGCACTAGTAGCGAAGGTCTGCTTGGTGGCCGGGGATGGCGATTGCGGGCCCGGGAAACGCCAGAGGATTACATAGATTGACTAAGCGACACTGAGGCAAAGCATGCCTTAGTGGAGCGCAATTTATGAGCCGGAACAACTTCGAAGCCTGCCTAGCGCACGTGCTGAAATGGGAAGGCGGCTATGTCGACCACCCCAAGGATCCGGGCGGCGCGACAAACCACGGTATCACCCGCAAGACGCTTTCCGCGTTTCTTGGCAGGGCGGTCACCAAGGCTGAGGTAAAAGCCCTGACCAAGAACCAAGCCGGGCAAATCTATCGGCTTCGCTATTGGAACAAGGTCAAAGGCGATGAACTGCCTCAAGGGCTGGACGTGGTGGCGCTGGATGGCGCTGTGAACTCTGGCCCGTCGCGCGGTGCAAAATGGCTGCAAACCGCCTTGGGTGTCACGGTTGACGGGGTCATTGGCCGTGGAACGCTTGGCGCGGCTATCAATGTTATCGATCGGGTCGAAGTCATTCAGCGGGCCTGCGCCGCGCGCATGGGGTTCCTGCACAAGTTGCGGACATGGTCGACGTTCGGGCGCGGTTGGGCCCGTCGTGTGGCAGATACAGAGGCCGAAGCTGTCGCCATGGCCACGCAATCACCCGAGCGTGTGAAGGTTGAGGCCGACAAAGCCCAGAAAGCCCGCGCCACGCAGGCCAAAGGCGCACGCGCGGCCCCAGTGGGCGGCGGCGGTGCACTGCTGGTTGATCTGCCGCAATGGGTCTTGTGGTCCGTTATCGGCGTTCTGACCGTTTGCACCCTGATCCTTGCCCTGAACGCAGCGCAGCACGCGCGCCGGGCGGATGCTTACCGTAAGAAATTGGAGGAAATGACCAATGGCTAAACCGTGGTGGTTGTCGAAAAGGTCTTGTCAGAAGAACTTTGCTTGAGTGGGGCAGGGTGGTTGCGTAGCTTTTGCCCATGACCAGACCTGCCTCTTTCAAGTATTTCAAAACCAGCCCAGAGATCATCCGTCTTGCGGTGATGCTGTACATCCGTTTCCCGCTCTCGCTTCGGAATGTCGAAGATTTGTTGCACGAGCGAGGCATCGACGTGAGCCACGAAACTGTCCGATATTGGTGGAACAGGTTTGGCCCGATGTTTGCTGCTGAGATAAGGCGGAAGCGTGTTCAGCAACTGCGCGCATTCTCTAAATGGAAGTGGCACCTGGACGAGGTTTTCGTGAAGGTGAATGGCAAGCGTCACTATCTTTGGCGGGCCGTTGATCACGAAGGCGAAGTGCTGGAAGCAGTCGTCACCAAACGCCGAAACAAAACTGCAGCGCTGAAATTCCTCAAGAAATTGATGAAGCGCCATGGCTGTGCGGAAGAGATTGTGACGGACCGCTTCGCATCGTATCGGGCCGCTCTCAGAGAGCTTGGTGCTACCGAAAAACATCAGACGGGCAGGTGGCTCAATAACCGCGTCGAGAATTCGCACCTCCCGTTTCGACGACGCGAACGCGCCATGCAACGTTTCAGGCGCATGCGAAGTTTGCAGAAATTCGCATCCGTCCATTCCTCCGTCTACAACCACTTCAACCAGGAAAGATCGCTCGCCAGCCGAGACACCTTCAAACTGACACGCACCGCCGCTCTCGCCGAGTGGCGTCAACTTTGTTCCGGATAGGTTCACGGTTTCCACGGCAAACTGAGACTGGTTCGAATTAGTCTGACAGCACCAAGCTGAGCGCCTTGGCTACGCGCTGCATAGCAGCAAGAAAAGCGGACATTGGGCCCGCTCGCAGCGAGGTCCGATGGTGCTATGACCGAGTTGCGGACGAAGCCGACGTCCAAGTCCATCGAGCAAATGCCCGCTATTGGGATTGCACACCCTTGATAATCTGTGCGTCTCGCTTGCCGGACGTCATCAGCCACCAAGCAAGCAGCGGAAAACCAACCAGCTCAAATGTCAGTGACGGAGCAACGGCTGCGCTGAAGATTACTTCGGTGTCCATGCCGCTTAGTCGAAACAGGCCCGCGATCGCGATCATAGCCGACAGAGTAATCAAGGTTGAACGAAACCTGTGCATTGCAAAGCCACCAACTACGAACACTGCACCGACGCCAAACCAAACCCCGCCAATGAACCGTATGTGGCTGTCTTGGGCATGAAATGTCGCGGCATCTGTAATCGCAACAAAATCACGCGTTGATTGCCATCCCAGCGTCTTGATCCCGCCTAGGCCGATATTCAATCCCAGAAAGATGATGGCAACACCAATGATCACAACAATAAAGTTCAGTAGGTTTATCTTGTTCATTTCACTTTTCCTAAATGCGTGCCCAGTAGGGTGATTATTATTTGGTACGCGTGCTATATAATAATACAATCTTGACAAAGCAAACATTATTTGGGACGCGTACTAAAATAAATCTGAAAGGGCCCAACCATGGCTAGAACCGCTGGCAGGCCAACCCGCAGTAAGGCTGAAATTCAAGAGTTTCGATCAAAGATCGGGAAACACGCGCTCGAGATTTACCGAGCGGAAGGCTTCGGAGCGGTGTCAATTCGCCGTTTGGCCAAGGAGGTCGGATGCGCGCCGATGACGATCTATGCGCATTTCGAGGGCAAGACGGATATTCTACGATACCTATGGGCAGACGTGCTTCGGGACATGTCTCGGGACATCGAGACGAAGCTGAAGTCGGTCGTTGGCCCGCGTGAACGGCTGCGGTCAGCCGCACAAACCTTTGTCAATTATTGGATTGATCACCCTGATCATTTTCGATTGGTCTTTATGTCCACTAACGTAACGCGGGCGGATGTCAGTGCGTTCGTAATGGACGAAGAAACCTTGGCCCACTTCCGGATGTTTTCGAGTTTGATCAAAGAGGTTCTTCTGGAAGACCATGAAGTCAAAATGAGCACTGACACGCTCATATCCGGAATGATCGGTATCGCTCTGTGTGTGAATACGATCCCCGATTACCCATGGGCTGACGCGACATCAATGACCGAGCAATTACTTACGAGCATCATTGAATAAACCAGTTTACAATGATGAAACGCTGACTTTCGTACGGTCTTGTCAGAAGAACTTTGCTTGAGCGGGGCAGGGCGGGTGCATAGCATTTAGGAATGACCAAACCTGCCACCTTCAAGTACTTCAAAACCAGTCCTGAGATCATCCGCTTGGCGGTGATGCTGTATATTCGGTTTCCACTCTCGCTTCGGAATGTCGAAGATCTGCTGCATGAGCGAGGCATCGACGTGAGCCACGAAACTGTCCGATATTGGTGGAACAGGTTTGGCCCAATGTTTGCTGCCGAGATCAGACGAAAGCGTGTTCAGCAACTCCGAGCCTTTTCAAAATGGAAGTGGCACGTGGACGAGGTCTTTGTGAAGGTGAATGGCAAACGCCACTATCTCTGGCGTGCGGTCGATCACGAAGGTGAAGTGCTGGAAGCGATTGTTACCAAACGCCGAAACAAAGCTGCAGCGTTGAAATTTCTTAAGAAATTAGTGAAACGCCACGGCAAAGCTGAAGAAGTAGTCACAGATCGCTTTGCATCCTACAAGGCGGCGCTCAGAGACTTGGGTGCGTTGGAAAAGCAAATGACGGGCAGATGGCTCAATAACCGTGTTGAGAATTCGCACCTGCCGTTTCGACGACGCGAACGCGCTATGCAACGTTTCAGGCGCATGCGAAGTTTACAGAAATTCGCTTCCGTCCATTCCTCCGTATACAACCACTTCAACCAGGAAAGATCGCTAGCCAGCCGAGACACCTTCAAGCTGACCCGCGCCGCCGCACTTAGCGAGTGGCGTCAACTTTGTTCCGGATAGGTTCACGGTTTCTGCGGCAAACTGAGACTGATTCGAATTCGTCTGACAGCACCAGAAGAAACTTATTGAGGCGGGCAGGGCGAGCACTTAGCGTCGCAGGATGACAAAACGCAGCCCTTTTCGCTACTTCAAGACGAGCCCCGAGATCATTCGTCTGGCCGTCATGATGTATGTTCGGTTTCCGCTTTCGCTTCGCAATGTTGAAGATCTTTTGCACGAGCGCGGCATCGAGATCAGCCACGAAACTGTGCGTTATTGGTGGAACAGATTTGGCCCGATATTCGCAGCAGAGATCCGCAGAAACAGGGTCAATCGGATGCGATCTTATTCGAACTGGCAGTGGCATCTGGACGAGGTCTTCGTGAAGATCAATGGCGAGACGCACTACCTATGGCGGGCTGTGGATCACGAAG
>NZ_OMPH01000036.1:0-1046 GCF_900312795.1 Ruegeria sp. AU67 | reverse complement strand
GTGGCGTTTGCCGTTCACTTTCACGAATACTTCGTCTAAATGCCACTTCCATTTTGAAAAGGCTCGGAGTTGCTGAATACGCTTCCGTCTGATTTCAGCAGCAAACATCGGGCCAAACCTGTTCCACTAATATCGGACAGTTTCGTGGCTCACGTCGATGCCTCGCTCGTGCAGCAGATCTTCGACATTCCGAAGCGAGAGCGGGAAACGGATGTACAGCATCACCGCAAGGCGGATGATCTCGGGACTGGTTTTAAAGTACTTGAAAGAGGCAGGTCTGGTCATGGGCAAAAGCTACGCAACCGCCCTACCCCTCTCAAGCAAAGTTCTTCTGACAAGACCGGTCTGAACCTTCCACTCGCCGCCACTTGCGTGCTTGTCCGTGCCACCTTCATGATGGTCTTCTGAATTCAGGAAATACGGCAGCACATCATCCCAGCCCCAACCGGGATTTCCCAACTGCCGCGAATGGTCGTAATCCGCCGCCTGTCCGCGCATATAGATCATGCCGTTCACAGACGTGCAGCCACCCAGAACCTTGCCGCGCGGATATACAAGGCTGCGCCCGTTCAACCCCGGCTCATTGGCGGTTTTCATCATCCAGTCGGTCCGCGGGTTGCCAATGCAATAAAGATAACCCACCGGGATTTTCACCCAGTGGTAATTGTCCGACTTCCCGGCCTCCAAAAGCAGGACCCGCGTATTCGGGTTCTCGGTCAACCGGTTGGCAAGCACGCAGCCTGCCGTTCCGGCGCCGACAATGACATAGTCGTACTGACCGTCTAGATCCTCGCTCTGTGCCAATTTTTTCCCCTCACAAGGCGATGACCATCTTGCCAATCATGGCACCGGTTTCAATGATTTTATGGGTACTGTCAGACCAATTCGAACCAGTCTCTGTTTACCCCTAAATGCCGGCACTTATGCTGAACAAAGTTGGCGCCACTCGGAGAGAGCAGCGGCGCGGTTGAGCTTGAAATTGTCTCTGCTGTAGAGGGCGCGTTCCTGATTGAAATGGTTGTGGACGGAAGAATGAACTGCGGCGA
>NZ_OMPH01000009.1:0-15394 GCF_900312795.1 Ruegeria sp. AU67 | reverse complement strand
CCGCGTTCAAAGCTTGGGATTGCTGTATTGTTGCTCGGATGGCGTGCGCAGCCGTGACGTATCTGTCCCATATGGCATCCTTCCATTTAATCGAATGGATCGCACCATCAAACCGTCGGGTCAAACACCTAGACAGAAATGTAGAAAAATACATCGGTGAATGACGGTGTCCTGTGCTATTTTGGTCGGCCTGTGGCGCATGAAGACAACCCCAAACGCGCTGCCAGCTCTGGTCTGGAGAATGTCAAATCGCGCGCCGAAGTACGTGCGCCTGACGGACAATCACTCATGCGTTTCGCGAACGAATTAGATTGCGGCGCTGAGGCGTGCAAGGAACAACTTTCCCCGGTCCTAGCTCACTCTACCTTTACGACCATTTTCCCAAAATTGTCTCCGGCCAGCAGTTGACTAAATGCTGCCGGTGCATTTTCAAGCCCTTCGACCACATGTTCCTTGTAAGTTATTGAGCCGTCCTTCAGCCATCCCGTCATGTCCCGAACAAACTCGGCGTAAACCTCGGGGCCGAAATTGTCGAATATTATGAAACCCTGCATTTTGACCTTCATCCGCAACAAGGTACCCATGATCACCGGGCCCATATCCGGTCCGTCCGGCAAACCCGGCAAGTTGTACCAGGCCACGACACCGCAGACCGGAACGCGCGCAAACGGATTCAAAAGCGGCAAGACCGCATATAGCACCTTGCCACCAACATTCTCGAAGTAGACATCAATGCCATCAGGGCAGGCGTCGCGCATTTGCGCCGACAGATCCACCGCGTGGTGATCTATACATGCGTCGAACCCAAGGTTCTTTACCACGTGTTCGCATTTTTCCGGGCCACCGGCGATACCTACAACGCGGCACCCTTTTAGCTTGGCAATCTGACCCACGGTTGCGCCCACCGGTCCGGCCGCAGCCGCCACGACAACGGTTTCACCGGATTTTGGTTCGCCGATCTTCAGCAGCCCCGCATAAGCCGTGTAGCCGGGCATTCCCAGGATACCCAACGCCCAGGACGGATTGTCCGGCGTCTTGCCAAGATTGACGACCTGCTCACCAGTTGAGATCGCATAATCCTGCCAGCCACTCATGTTCAGCACGTAGTCCCCGGCATCGTACCCTTCGAGGTTCGATTCCACTACCTGCCCCACGACCTGAGCCGTCATGACGCCACCAATCGGAACCGGTTCAGCGTAGGATTTCGCGTCATTCATACGACCCCGCATATAGGGGTCCAGCGACAGGTACACCGTGCGCACCAGCATCTCTGCGTCGTCGGGTGTTGGAATACCCGTGGTTTCAAGCCGCAGCGTGTTTTTGTCCGGGTGACCAGTTGGGCGTTCTGCGAGAACTATGCGACGGTTGGTGTCGGATGCTTGGGGCATTGAAATCTCCTGAAAAATGAGTGCGGCGCAACGCAACCAAGCAAGATTGTCAAGAACTGTCCAGTCAAAATACCTTCCCCATTAACGCGGGCACCGATTGCGCAACTCAATGCCACCCATTGGTTTTGTCACGTTATCCATCGCTCACTGCTATTGCCTAGATTTGGAAGTAGGAGGTATCGCTGTAATCATCGCCCATTAGCTTCAAGCGTCTCCAATATCCTCCTCTAATCATTGCGACGCGGAGTGACTTTTCGTTCGCTTCAATTTGAGCCTGCGTGAAATTGAGGAGATGCTACTACATCGTGGGATCGAAGCATCCTACGAACCCATCCGGCGCTAGGTCGTCAAGTTGAGTTCGCAGATCGCTCAAAACTTTTGTCAACGACAGTGCCATCCTAGCCACTTCTGAATCTTGTTGCTGTTTTCGTCAAACAGCGGAATGCTGCTCTCTGGTCATTTTTCTAACAGCATGATTATTTTACTATCAGGAAAAAATTTGGTGCTATGATACTCCGAATGGATTGGGTATTCCGCTGCTCCTGCTTGCAGAACCGGTTTGGACAAGTGTAGCAAGACATTGAAAGAGTGAAATTGAAAAAACGCGATAAAGAAATGGCGGCAAATCTGACTCAAGACCCACATTCCGTTCGTTCGGGTAACAGAGAAAAAGTTCTTGAAGTTGCAATCGGCCGCGAGGTTCGCGCCTTTCGCAAGCAGCAGGAAATAACCGTCGCGGAGCTTGCCCAGCTAACCGGATTATCGATCGGCATGCTGTCAAAGATCGAAAATGGAAATACGTCACCGTCCTTGACGACCTTGCAGTCACTGGCGGATGCACTGTCGGTTCCTTTGACAAGTTTTTTCAGACAGTTCGAAGAACGCCGGGAGGCGGTTCATACAAAAGCAGGTGAAGGTGTCGAGCTGGAGCGTGAAGGAACACGCGCCAACCATCAATATAATCTATTGGGGCACATAGGCGCCAACGGATCAGGTGTAATCGTGGAACCCTATCTGATCACCCTGACTGCTAAATCCGATGTGTTTCCAACCTTCCAACATGGTGGCATCGAGACGATTTACATGCTGGAAGGTGAAGTGGATTACCGCCATGGGGACCAGATTTACCCACTGAAACCGGGTGACACTCTGTTCTTTGATGCGGATTCACCCCATGGCCCGGAACGGTTGGTTAATCTGCCGGCCCGCTACATATCGGTGATCAGCTATCCGCAGACAAACTGATCGGCTTGCGCAATAGGAAATCCGTGGGTCTGTTATAGCCTTCATGGCTGCCCGTATTCACGATCGTGAACCCAAGCCTTGAAAAAACGCGATGGTTTTCAGTAAGTTCCACGCGCGTTTCCAGTTCCAGCGCAGGCAGACCAAGCTCAGTTGCACGGCTTGCAGCATGATTCACCAACGTGCGGCAGATACCTTGCCCCCGCAATCCTTCCTCAACTGCAAGCTTCCCCAAGTACAGGCAGTCGGGTTTGGGCGTCAGAAACATACATGCGAGCAGCGGGCGGCCGATGGCCCAGATTTCACCACCATCCTTACAGTGCTCCCGCATCCCTTCCACCGTCAGCCTATGGATAGAAGACGGAGGGTCGATCCGGGCATCCATGAATTGAAATGACGCACGAAGCAGCGCAAGCGCGTCATATAATGCAAAGTCATCGCTCGGAATTAGCCAAGGCGTGAAGACCGGATCAGTCATTTGAGCAACGGCACTTCACAATGCTCACTTCGACAAAGGCGGTTCCGTTTCCAAGTCCGGCCAAATCCCCGGCGATGTGGGTAACCCGTCGTCAAACTGGCTGAGATAGTCCAGCATCATCGGACGGTTGTCGATGAACCCCTTATAAGTGGCCAGCTCTTCAGGCAGGTCCCGAATAACCCGGTGCAGACGGCGACCCCATTTGGGAACAGTCATCAGATCCTGAAAACTGCACAGATAGCAGCGGATCGGGAACACCAGCGCATTGGAGCGCGGCAGACGAAAGAACGTCTGCAACTCGACCCGCAGATGCTGCTTGTGGGCGATGTTTTCGGGCGTCAGCGTGGTCTTTTGGATCCCCCATTTGTGATAGTTTTCCGGGCTTGTATCCAGCAAAGGGTTCACCGTCATGGTCCAGTTGAGACGCCGCGCAGGGGCGCCCTGCTGGATATTCAGCAAGAACTTCAGCGCGCGCTGGAAAATACCCATTTCATGGGCCTTCGGAACCGGCGCGTGCCATTCGAAAAAGTTCATGCCGATGTCGAAATCCAGGCTCCAATCGGCTTGTGTTGTCACCATGCCGGCGTCCATCCACAGCATCTCATCACGCTGATCCAGCACGGCGAAATCGCCCTGAGCTTGTCGCGTGATGTATTCCATCGGCCCATAAGGCAGCGTGGTTTCATCCATGAAGGTAAAGCTGTGATCGATGCCCATTGGCTTGTTGATCCAACGCCACTGATTGCCGTTGCGATGCAACTCGAACAGATCAGAATAGTCTTCGGACTTGCTAACCATGATCAATTCCAACAAGTCCCATCCGGCCAATGTCATATGCGGCAGAGACTGACAGCGCAGCGGGTCCTGATCCAGAACCATCGCGCGGTCTTTCATCTCTGAGACGTAGTGCTCGTCCACATCGAACCGCATCTCATAGACTGATCCCTCTGGCCCACCGCGATGTTGTTCCATGTTGACCGAATACATGTAGCTGTCTTCGTGAAATGGGAACGGAAAGCGTTTGATCGCCCAGTCCGAGTTGTGGAACGTATAGTCGTCGCGGAAGGACTCGTCGTTGAATTGAATGGTCATGGTGGGCCTCCTCTCAGCGGTCCAGCACGAGGGACTTGCCCTCGAAACGCGATACGCAGGGCATGATTTTCTTGCCCGATGCCTTTTCTTCGTCGGTCAGCCAGTGATCGCGGTGCACAAAGTTGCCGTCGTGATCCAGCACGACGGTTTCACACTGACCGCAGGCTCCGCCACGACACAGATAGGGCGCATCCACACCTTCGCGTTCTATGGCTTCCAGAAGGCTCTCGTTCTCGCCCACATGAACGACTTTGTCTGACGCTGCCAAACGCACTTCGAACGGTTTACCGGGCTGAGGCGCCAGGAACTCTTCGTAATGCACGCAATCTTCGGGCCAGCCTTCAGCAGCGGCCGTGTTGCGCACCCAGTCGATCATGCCCTTGGGGCCGCAGACATAGACATGCGTGCCCAGAGGTTGCCCGCTCAGCAAGTTCTCCAGATCAATCTGCTGGTTCTGGTCGTCGTAATACAGATGCGTCTCATTGGGATGCCGGTCGGTCAGTTGGTCCGCATAAGATGCCAGCGCGTGATTGCGGCAGGCATAATGCAGCTCCCAATGCCCATGCAGCAGTTCAAGTTGTTTGATCTGCGCCAGAAACGGGGTGATCCCGATTCCACCGGCCAGAAACAGGTGCTTGCGGGCACGCAAATCGAGCGAGAACAGGTTGACCGGATAGCTGATGGTCATTTCGTCGCCCAACTTGACCTGGCGGTGCATGAATAGCGAACCACCCCTGCCCTCATCATCACGCCGAACCGAAATGGTGTAGGATGACTGATCAAACGGGTCCGACATCAGCGAATATGGGTTGAGCCGCGTGATGCCACCATCCTGCATTTCGACGACCGTATGGGCCCCGCCCGAAAAGGTCGGCAACTGGCCTCCGTCAATACGTTCGAACCGGAACCGCGTCACCAACTCGTTCAGCGGCGTGATCTCGGTCACTTTGACCTGGATTTTCTCGGCGCCACTCATTCGTAAATCCCCTTCGGCTCGGGCACGTTACCATGATCTTCGGCATCCACGCGGACACCCTGATAGGCGGCAAGACGGCGGGAATAGTGATCGCGCACGAACAGGTTCAGCCCGCAATGCGCACAGACAAACGGGTCAACCTCAACATCTTCGGTGATGCCTTTGCAATGCACGCATTGCATTCGGCGCGCGACCGATCCGCGATGTTCGGTCTGAATTGCCTTGTGCGGCAGGCCTACGGCCATCACCTCGTTCATGGCCTGACCCATCATGCCCTCAGAGCCGGTCAGGTAGACCTGCAACCCCATATGCGCGTCTTCCAAAACGCGGCGAATGCGCTGCAGCGAGGCTTCATAGGATGGACCTTCGTAGAATTGCGCAGGCTTCAGTGCCTGCAGTCGCTCAACGTAATCCGTTCCCTTGGGAATGTAGATCAGATGGGTTTTGGCCATCAGGTCGGGTGTTGCGATGGCAAGAACGGCTTCGGCCCCTTCGGCCTCAGCGATCATGAGATGATGTTCACCTGAGCGAACCTCTAGCGTGCCCCAGACCGGGCGGCTTGCGATTGACTTGGGAAATTCGAACTTTGACATTGTGCCCTCAAATAGGAAAAGGGCGCCACGGTGTGTCCGTCGCGCCCTCTGAAACTCAGCCCTTTGCGGTTCGGATAGATTTGTCCTGATCGTAGAACGGCATTTCTTCCGCAGTCGCCGCTATTTCTGTCCCATCACCGTTGCGCACTGTCAGCTTGGTGCCGGGTGAGGCACAGGCGACCGGCATTCGCGCGATACCTACGTTGTGCCCGTTGATTTCGGAATACATGCCAAAGGTGACAACCCCGACCTTTTCACCGTTTTGCAGCAGGTCCGCACCCTCATCCGCAGGGGTCGTGCCGTCAAGCTTGACGCCGTAGATCTTGAACCGTTCTTTGCCTTGCGCGGCATAGTGGTTCTCGGCCCCAATAAAACCGGTTTTACCGGGTGAGACTGTAAATTCCAGACCCAGTTCCCAAAGTGTATCACCGCAGGTTTCGCCGTCGAACGGGTAGGTTTCGGAATTGTCGCCCGGATAAAACAGTAGGTAGCTTTCGGTGCGCAGCAGATCGAGGGTCGAGAACTGGACCGGGACGATCCCCATATCCTTGCCTTCCGCCAGAATGTTGTCCCACAGGTGTACCGCGTGCTTGGCCTGACAGAAAATTTCGTATCCGCGCTCACCAGTATAGCCGGTCCGCGAAATCATCACCGGGCAGCCATAGAGTTTGGTCTGCATGATGCCGAAATAGGCCAGATCGCGAATACCAGGAATGTGCTTGGCCAGGAAATCAACGGCCACTGGTCCTTGAAGCGACATGTCGTGCATGTCGTCGTCAAAAATGACCGCGCAGTTTTTACCCGCCGCCACCGACGTCAGCTGCTCCATGCCCGTGCCGGTGCCGTGCACCACAAGCCATGTGTTCACCGACAAGCGATAGATGATGCAATCGTCAACGAATTTACCTTCGGCATTCAGGATCGAGGCATAGGTCGAACGACCCGGCATGATCTTTTCCACGTTCCGCGTGGTGACCCGATCAATGACATAGGCGGCATCTTCGCCGACCACGTGAACCTTTTTGAGGCCGGAAACATCCATGAGGCCCGCCTTGGTGCGGATTGCCTCATAATCAGCTTTGGCGCGCTCCGGGCTGTGGTCATAGAACCATGCGGTTCCCATGCCGTTCCAGTCCTCAAGTTCGCCGCCGATCTCGGCATGGCGCTGCGCAAGGGCGGACGTCCTCCAAAGAATGGCCATGGTTCAGCTCTCCCGTTGATTGCTTTTTGTTGCCCATATTGAGGCCGATGTCAGATTGAAAATCAACACCTCTGTGCAGATTATTTTCCTGTTGGGAATATTTGCCTTCAAATTCTGAACCCTTAGGCCGGGGCTCAGAGTTAAAGAAAACCCCTTATTTTCATAGCTAAGAGGCAGTATTCGACCCTTCAAATTGAGTATGCGACACCACCGTTAAAGATGTTTGCCCCACATATCTATTGACAGGTGCCCCACGAGATTGTCCCCTGAGTAGATAAAATTTCCCAGCAGGAAAACTCCGCAGAGAGACCTCCTGCTGCAACAACAGGGAGACTACGAAGTGGATGGCAATCTAAATGCTCTCACGACGATCTTTACCGAGTTCTACTACTGGGTAACGGTCGTTTTCATGTTCCTCATCCATGTGGGTTTTTGCATGTACGAAGTCGGCGCCAGCCGTGCCCGTAACCATATGCACACATTGATGAAAAACATCATGATCATCCCACTGGTTACGGTCACGTTCTTCTTCTTTGGATGGTGGATCTATTGGGCTTTTCCGAACTTTCCGTTCTGGGGCGGTCTGGATGCAGAAGCGGGCGCAGCGAATCTGCCTTGGGCCGACACGATGGCAACCAATGTTAGTGACAGAATCACCGGCGTTTTCTGGGCAGCATTCCTGCTGTTCTCTTGGACGGCAGCCTCGATCGTTTCAGGTTCCGTGATCGAACGGATCAGGTCTTCGGCGCTCTGGGTTCATGCGGTCATGATCGGATCGGTCTGGTGGATCATCGACGCTGCATGGGGCTGGCACTACGGTGGCTGGATGGTTCGAATTCTCGGCTACCATGATGCATACGCTTCCGGTGTAATTCACGCAATTGCAGGCGGTTATGCATTGGGTGTAATCATGGTTCTGGGCCCGCGCCTAGGCAAGTTCGCCAAGGACGGTACACCGAGGGACATTCCTCCGCACAATCCGTGGCTACTGACGATCGGCATCTTCCTGATCTACACTGGCTTCTGGGGCTTCTATGCCGCGTGCAACGTGCCTGTGATTTCACCTGAAGGGATCGATGGGCAGATCACTGGCGTAACTTGGACAGCTACCAATATCTATCTGGCTCCGACGACCCTGTCGGCGATCACCTTCAACTTCCTGATGTCGCTGTCTGGCGGTCTGATGGCGGCTTATGTGATCTCGAAAGGTGATGCGTTCTGGACATTCTCGGGCGGGCTTGCCGGAATTATCACTGCCTCGGCTGGAAACGATTTGTATCATCCGATTCAGGCAATGATCATTGCCGCGATCGGCGTCGTGATCGTGTACAAACTGCACTACTGGGTTGAACGCCGGTTCAAGCTGGATGATGCGGTGGGCGCCGTTGCTGTGCACGGTTATGCCGGGGTTGTTGGCCTGGTGATTTCAGGCTTTGTCCTCTGGGGCGTGCCATCTTCGCCGTACGAAGGATACGCAACAATCAACCCGATCGGTCAAATCACCGGTGCGGTCATCATGTTCTTTGTTCTTGGCTTCCTACCCGGCTGGGCTCTGGCCAAGATGCAAGCGGCCGCAGGTGTGCTTCGCATCCCGGAAGAGGTTGAACTTCAGGGCCTCGATTACGCCGAGCACCACGCCTACGAAGATGCCAAGGCAGCGATCATTGAAGCTGACAAACAGGAATTGGCTGCCCGTGCTGGCGCGGCAGCGAAGTAAAGGAGAAAGACATGTCTACGAATGGATACACAAGCTGGGCTGTCGATCTTGCCGAGGTCGGTCCGATCTACCCCTTCCAAGGTTACGAAGTTCTGATGGTCATCATTGGTGTGGTCTTCTGGATTGGGTGGCATCGCATCCAGTTCGTCCGGGAAGGTGAACACCTTGAGAAGGCCCGCCACACTGGCGACGAAGAGAAGGTGAAGGCACAGCTGGAACGATACTGATCCAGCTTTAAGAGCTGGCAATGGGCGTGAAATCAGAGATCGCGCCCATTGCCTCTTAGGAAAAAAACTTTCCTACTATTATTGATGTCCCCCAGTTTTGTTGATACCGTCGAATCATAGTGAAACACACAAGGAGATCTGCCAGCCATGTGCGGAATTGTTGGATTATTCCTCAAAGACCAGTCTCTTGCGCCCCAACTGGGTAACATGCTGACGGACATGCTGATTACGATGACAGACCGCGGCCCCGATAGTGCGGGTATCGCGATCTATGGCGCAGAGTCGGCAGGCAAAACCAAGATTACAGTCCAGTCGCCCAACCCCGATGCTGACTTTGTCGGCCTGGCTGATGAGCTGGGTGAAAAGCTGGGCGCAACGGTTGGTCAGACAAACAACGACACACACACCGTTCTTGAAATTCCCGCCAGTCAGTTCGAAGCCGCACGCGCTGCGCTGGCCGAAATCCGCCCGTCGGTTCGGATCATGAGCCGCGGCGAAAGCCTCGAAATCTACAAGGAAGTTGGCCTACCCAAAGATGTTGCAGACCGATTTAACCTCAACGGAATGAGCGGCACCCATGGCATTGGGCATACGCGTATGGCGACCGAATCCGCCGTGACGACAATGGGCGCACATCCGTTCAACACCGGCCCCGATCAGTGTCTTGTCCACAATGGATCACTGTCCAACCACAACTCATTGCGCCGCAAACTGCGCCGCGAAGGTGTGGTTATCCAGACCGAGAACGACACCGAAGTGGGTGCAGCATATCTAACCTGGAAAATGATGAACGGCGCAACACTGGGTGAAGCTCTGGAAACCAGCATTGATGATCTGGACGGTTTCTTCACCTTTGTTGTTGGCACCAAAGACGGGTTTGGCGTCGTACGAGACCCAATTGCCTGCAAACCTGCGGTGATGGCCGAAACAGACCAATATGTGGCCTTTGGCAGCGAATACCGTGCTTTGGTGAACCTACCGGGTATTGAAGACGCCCGGGTTTGGGAACCTGAACCCTCCACCGTATATTTTTGGTCGCACAACGACAGCCCTACAACCCACGAAAAGGCCGCCTGATATGCAGACCTATGATCTAGAGGCAGACGGGTTGCGCGGATTGAACTCATCCCTGCAGGCGCAAAACGCCGAGACCAACCAAACCCGCTGGGAAATTGTGAACCCTAAAGGCAGCCACGCAATCGCCGTCGGTCTGGACGCGCCGATTGAGGTGACGGTCAAAGGCTCGACCGGGTATTATTGTGCCGGGATGAACCAACAGGCGACCATAAAGGTAGAAGGCTCTGTTGGTCCGGGCGTTGCCGAAAACATGATGTCCGGTCAGGTCATCGTTGATGGTGACGCCAGCCAATACGCCGGAGCGACCGGCCATGGCGGATTGCTGGTGATCAAAGGTAATGCCAGCTCGCGCTGCGGCATCTCAATGAAAGGGATCGATATCGTCGTGCATGGCAACATCGGCCACATGTCCGCCTTCATGGCGCAGGACGGCAATCTGGTTGTCTGCGGGGACGCAGGTGATGCGCTGGGGGATTCACTCTACGAAGCCCGGCTGTTCGTGCGTGGTTCGGTCAAGAGCCTCGGCGCGGATTGCATCGAAAAGGACATGCGTCCCGAGCATCTGGATATCCTAAGGGATCTTCTGGCCCGCGCGGGCAGCGACGCCAAACCGGAAGAGTTCAAACGCTATGGTTCGGCCCGTCAGCTTTATAACTTCGACGTTGATAACGCCGCCGCTTACTGAGGAAGAAGGGTATGAAAGATATGGACGATCAGATCCCCCGCACCCTGCCGATCCAGTCGGCGACATTTTCCAACCCGATCAATGCCGAGATCCGTCGCGCCGCTGCGACCGGCATCTATGACATTCGAGGTGGGGGAGCCAAACGGAAAGTACCTCATTTCGACGATCTGCTGTTTCTGGGTGCGTCGGTATCGCGTTATCCGTTGGAAGGCTATCGCGAACGTTGCGATACCTCAGTAACGTTGGGCACGCGCTTTGCCAAGAAACCGATCCAGCTGGATATCCCGATCACCATTGCAGGCATGAGTTTTGGTGCCTTGTCCGGCCCGGCGAAAGAAGCTCTGGGCCGCGGCGCATCCGCAGCGGGCACGTCAACCACCACCGGTGACGGTGGCATGACACCAGAGGAACGCGGCCATTCAACCAAGCTGGTCTATCAGTATTTGCCTTCGCGCTACGGCATGAACCCGAACGATCTGCGCAAGGCTGATGCAATTGAGATTGTGGTTGGCCAAGGCGCTAAACCTGGTGGCGGCGGTATGCTCCTGGGTCAGAAGATTAGCGACCGCGTGGCCGAGATGCGAACCCTGCCCAAGGGTATCGACCAACGCTCGGCCTGTCGCCATCCAGACTGGACCGGCCCGGACGATCTTGAGATCAAGATCCTCGAACTGCGCGAGATCACTGACTGGCAAGTGCCGATCTATGTCAAAGTTGGCGCGACACGCCCCTACTACGACGCTGCTTTGGCCGTGAAAGCTGGAGCCGACGTTGTTGTCATGGATGGAATGCAGGGCGGCACCGCTGCCACGCAGGACGTTTTCATCGAACATGTCGGTCTGCCGACGCTGTCCTGTATCCGCCCCGCCGTGCAAGCGCTGCAGGATCTGGGTGTGCATCGTGAGGTGCAGCTGGTTATCTCGGGCGGTATCCGCACCGGGGCCGATGTGGCCAAGGCTTTGGCGCTGGGTGCAGATGCGGTTGCTATCGGTACGGCCGCTCTGGTTGCCCTTGGGGACAACGATCCCAAATGGGAATCCGAATACCAGAAGCTGGGGACAACAACCGGTGCATATGACGATTGGCACGAAGGACAGGACCCGGCGGGTATCACCACACAGGACCCCGACCTGGCCGCACGTCTGGACCCGGTCGATGCGGGCCGCAGGCTGCGTAACTACTTAAAAGTTATGACACTTGAGGCGCAGACCATCGCGCGCGCCTGTGGGCACAATCACCTGCACAACCTCGAGCCTGAGGACTTGTGTGCCCTGACAATGGAGGCCGCCGCCATGGCGCGGGTGCCACTGGCGGGAACCAGTTGGTACCCGGGTAAGGAAGGGTTCTGAATATATGCTGCGCGGCTCCCTGATGGGGGCCGCGTTTTTGCTTTGAAAAACTAAAACTCAACAGGGAAAGGAAAGCAATCGTGACGACAGATCTCGCAGCTTTCGCAAAAGAAAAAGGCGTCAAGTACTTCATGATCTCGTTCACCGATCTGTTTGGTGGACAGCGGGCCAAACTGGTACCCGCGCAGGCGATTGCCGACATGCAGCAGGACGGCGCAGGTTTTGCCGGGTTCGCCACATGGCTGGACATGACACCGGCGCATCCCGACATGCTGGCGGTGCCGGATCCGTCCTCGGTCATTCAACTGCCGTGGAAGCCCGAAGTGGCCTGGGTTGCAGGCAACTGCGTGATGGAAGACAAGGATGTCGCGCAGGCCCCGCGCAACGTTTTGCGCCGGTTGATTGACGAAGCTGCAAGCGAAGGCATGCATGTCAAAACTGGTATCGAGGCTGAGTTCTTTTTGCTGACCCCGGATGGCGAGCAAATCAGCGACCCATTCGATACAGCAGAAAAGCCCTGTTATGACCAACAAGCCGTAATGCGCCGCTATGATGTGGTACGCGAGATCTGCGATTACATGCTGGAACTGGGCTGGGGCCCCTACCAGAACGACCACGAGGACGCCAATGGCCAGTTCGAGATGAACTGGGAATTTGATGATGCGCTGCGCACCGCGGACAAGCACTCTTTCTTCAAGTTCATGACCAAATCCGTGGCCGAAAAGCACGGGCTTCGGGCGACCTTCATGCCGAAACCGGTCGAAGGTCTGACCGGAAATGGCTGTCATGCCCATATCTCGGTCTGGGATGCGCCGGGTGACGCCGCCAAGACCAACGTCTTTGCAGGCGAAGGCGACGGCCCTACCGGTGAAGTTGGGCTGGGCGAACGCGGAAAACACTTCCTCGGCGGTATCATGAAACACGCCTCAGCACTGGCAGCAATCACCAATCCTACAGTGAACAGTTACAAACGTATCAACGCGCCGCGGACAATGTCGGGCGCAACATGGGCGCCCAATACAGTGACCTGGACAGGTAACAACCGGACGCACATGGTTCGCGTTCCCGGCCCCGGCCGGTTTGAGCTGCGTCTGCCCGATGGGGCGACCAACCCCTATCTGCTACAAGCGGTGATCATCGCCGCTGGTCTGTCCGGTATCCGGTCCAAAGCTGACCCGGGCAAACGTTGGGACATCGATATGTATGCTGAAGGCCACAAGGTGCGCGGTGCGCCGAAACTACCGTTGAACATGCTTGATGCCCTGCGCGAATACGACAAGGACAAGGAACTGAAGGCCATGATGGGTGCCGAGTTCTCATCCGCGTTTCTGAAAATGAAACATCAGGAATGGAACTCTTTCGTCTCTCACTTCTCACGCTGGGAAAAAGACAACACTTTGGACATCTAAGCCGGGTTGCAAGGTTGCACTTCTGGGCCGCGGCACAAGCTGCGGCCCCGTTATTTGAGGCCCCAAGTGGCTCGCCAGGAATGCTTTCATGTTTCAGCATGCGCAAGGCGAGTCCCGGCGCAGTTTGTGACCACTTCGCCAAGCATCAAGACGACACGCAAATCGTACACTTCTACAAAGGGCTATCTATTCCACAACTGGGCGATTTTGACCTTGTGCTAGTGATGGGCGGCCCGATGGATGTTTCGGAGGTCAATGCCAATCCTTGGCTAACGTTCGAAAAGCAAACCATCGGCACATGGGTGCATGATCTCAATCGACCGTACTTTGGCATTTGTCTTAGGCATCAGCTTTGATCAGAACCGCGGAACACGCACCGAAATTGCCGCAAAGCGACTTTACGTATACCCAGCATCCGCCTCCAACCGCCAATCTGGAACGTCATTGACCAGCATAAGCGCAGCCCGGCGAAGCGACGCGCGCATCTTTTCCACAACCGGGCCGGTCAATTCGCAATCCGCCAATGCGGCATCGAAAGTATCCAGCCAAAGCTCTGCGTCGGCCTTCCGGATGGGAATATGCGCATGGATTTCGCGCAGGTCCATATGGCCGAAACGTTCACGATAATAGGCGCGTCCGCCGAGAAACCCGCTGAGAAATTCAAATTGAGCTTGTCTGGTGTGATTTAGCCCATGTCCCCGAAAATGCAGCCTGTGCAAGGAATGCGCTGCCGGATCCGTTTCCATCCGGTCATAGAAACGCTCGACCAGAGCGCGCAGTTGGGTCTCACCACCAAGTTGCTCTATCGCAGATTCCATGTGCTGCCTTTCTGTATCTCTGGCATCTGAATTATTGCATAACAGGAAAATAAGTTTATCAACAGTGACATTCTAACATACTCATGCTCAGAAGCGGAACCAGGTGAAATCAGCGAGGGAGATGACGGATTGAACGCTCTGGTGCTTGGCCTTTTGGCGGCACTTTGCTGGGGGGTACACGATCTGGCAGTGCGCTATGTCAGCCAGTCAGTCAGTGTGATTGCTTCGCTCATGGCTGTGCTGGTTTCGGGCGCAGTGCTGCAACTTGGTTTGGTTGTGATGATGGGTGAAGTCGACCCAATTCCTGGCACGGCATTGATCAGCGCTGTTGTTGCAGGGGGGTGTTATCTGCTGGCGGGCGTCTGCATGTACGCAGCTTTTCAACGCGGCCCGGTCCGGCTGGTTGCTCCGATTGTTGCAAGCTATCCGGTGTTGTCCGTCTCACTGGCCATCTGGCGCGGCGCAACGGTCAGCCCGTTACACTGGCTTGCCGTCATCGCGATTGGTGTTGGCGTTTCTGTTGTGGCTGCCCAATCTGAACGCGACGCAACCGAATACCCAGCAGCTGGCCCGACGGTGGTGCTATCGATACTTGCAGCAATCGGGTTCGCCGCCACCTTTGCGCTAGGACAATATGCAACCGAACATAATGACGAATACTCAATCTCTCTGGTTATTCGGCTGACGGCAGTTTTTGTCCTAGGCATGATCGCCCTGGCATCCCGCAGATCAATCTGGCCCGGGCGGCGGGCTCTGCCTCTTCTCTGTGTCATGGGTGTTCTGGATGCTGTTGCCATCCTTTCCGTGATCACGGCGGGCGGGTTGCCGAATGCGCAATTTGCCTCGGTGACAGCGTCCGTCTTTGGGCTGCTGACGGTTGTGTTGGCTTGGGCTGTCTTGCGTGAAAAGATTGCGCCACGCCAATGGCTTGGATGTTTGGTTGCGTTTGCGGGAATAGGCTATCTGGCGCTCTGAGGCGACCATTCCGAAAGCTCTTTAAAACAAGGTAGTTCCTGTTTCGCTGGGGCGCATTTTTTGCGCCCCAGCGAAACAGGTCAGGCTGTGAGGCCTTCTGGTTCTGGGAGTTTGTTGGCGCGGCAGCAGGCGGTGAGTGTGTTGGCCAGCAGGCAGGCGATGGTCAT
>NZ_OMPH01000019.1:0-286135 GCF_900312795.1 Ruegeria sp. AU67 | reverse complement strand
AGGCTGAAGACGTGCCATCTGTTCGTCCGTCAGCCAGAATAGGTTGCTCATGATATACCCCTGAAACTCAGGCGCTTGAATCACGCAACCGAGAGGGCGACAACCAAATTAATGGGTCCAGAACCTAGTTGGCGGCACGTTGACCAAGTCTCCGCACACCATGAAGGAGTGTCGTCGTTTGGAATGCCTTTGTAATCTCGGTCGGCTCCCTCGCCAAAACCGACCATAGTTCCTCTAAACTCACTCCTGAAGTAAACGGAGAATGAGTTTTCGGGCATATCAGGTATTGTGAAATAACCCCATATTTTCAACTCCTAAACAATAAACGCACCACCTGTTACCAACGCGATAGTAACTCCGTGCACTATGAACTTGCCCATGTTTTCCTCTTAACAAATTTGCGGATTCGGAAGTTTAGTGTTTTTCAACCCAAGCATACCTTTGTGATATCGCGCCGATATTATTTTCGTTTCCGCCAAAGGCCAATTTTGAAAAAAACCGACGGCAACCGAGGCTCACAAATTTGTCAAAATGACGGCATCGTAGTCGGAAGCGTGATCGGTTTAGACTCTGGACCTACGAACGAGGCACAAATACAACGGCTGCTGTTTCCGGCACCGGACGTTGCCAAAAATCGACGACATGACCGCTCTGCGGACAAAGCCGACACTCATCGACACAACTTTCACTGCACTGAAAATGCATGACTAATTCGGTGCACACCAGAACATATCAATGCGGCCTCCTGCACGAAAATACGTTGTAGTTTCTGGTTTTTACATCGCGCTATAGCGCGGCGCTGGATGAAAATTCTCTCACGGCATTGTTGCTTCAAGACCCAGTAGTTGCTGACAGTGTTTAGCTTAACCGCCGCAATCTTGTTGAGCGGGAGATACAATCAAAAACTGGATTTCAGTTGTTGGTGAGTCTAATCTACCCCGTTTAGGGAGGGGCGTGCATGAAACGAAGACTTGCTGCAATATTTGCAGCAGATGTAGTGGGTTACTCGCGCCTCGTCCGCGTGAATGAAGAACGGACATTAGAGCACTTGCGCGAACTACGGCAAAACGTCATCGAGCCCGCCTTTGCAAAACACGAAGGTCGAGTGGTCAAATGGATGGGCGACGGAGTACTGACGGAGTTTGCAAGCGCTGTCGACGCGGTTTTATGCGCCTACGATATTCAAAAATCTATCCATTCACGCAACGGAGAAGCACCAGGCGATCACGAGATTACTTTTCGTGTCGGCATAAATATCGGCGACGTTGTGGTGGAAGGTGACGACATTCATGGCGATGGGGTAAACGTGGCTTCAAGATTGGAGACGCTGTCTGATCCTGGCGGAATTTGCATTTCGGCCTCGGTCCATGAACAGATCAAGCACCGCTTGGATGTGCCTTTTCAGGACGCGGGAGCTCAGCAGGTAAAAAACATTGTAGAGCCTATCCGCATCTGGAAATGGACGAACTCGGCAAATGATGACGCAAATACTAAAAAATCCACCTCAGATTCAGGGTTGATTTCAACCCCGAGCTTGCCAGAAATTCCGTCTATAGCGGTTTTGCCGTTCGACAATATGTCAGGTGATGCAGAGCAAGAGTACTTTGCAGACGGCATGACAGAGGACCTGATCACCGACCTCTCAAAATTGTCTGGCTTGTTAGTCATCGGTCGCAACTCTTCTTTTGTTTACAAAGACAAGGCAGTAGATCTGCGACGCGTCGGCAAGGAGTTGGGTGTTCACTATGTTCTTGAGGGCAGTATCCGCAAGGCAGGCAACCGGGTTCGCATGAACGCTCAGCTAGTTGAAACCGCGAATGGAAGTCACGTCTGGGCCAATCGCAGGGACGGAACGCTGGAAGATGTTTTTGACCTGCAAGACGAGATAACAGGAGAAATTGTCGACGCGCTGTCTATACAGTTGCGGGAAGGCGAGGAAAATCGTCTTGGCAGTCAATACACAAAGAATACTGAAGCGCGTGACTGGTTTCTTAAAGGCCGACTGCGCTATCGTGAACCGGGTCCGCAAGCCAACGCCGAAGCGCAGGCAATATTCACCAAAGCTTTAGAAGCTGACCCAAACTTCGCCTATGCTATGGCCGTTAGAAGCTACTTAAAATTCCATGCTTGGTTCTTCAAATGGAACAGCCACCACAATGCGTTCGACGAAGCTTTGGCTGAGGCCGAACGTGCCGCCAAGATAGACCCAAACCTTGCTGCCGCCCACGCGTTTCTGGGTTGGATGCATATGTGGGGCGATGGGTTCGAAAGAGCTCTTTCTGAGCATGAAACAGCCTTATCACTGGACCCTAATTCCTCTGATGGACATCTGTGGCAGGCTTCTTCACTTATCTATGCGGGAACACCGGAGTTGGCAATTGCGCCAATGGACCGAGCTATGCGGTTAGAACCACATACCCCACCCATTTACCTTCTGAATTATGGTCACCTAATGTTGCAGCTTGACCGCTATGAAGAAGCTATCGAATACTTGCAGGCAGCAATACGAAACGCGCCTCAGTTTCCCATGAACTATATATTTTTGTCGGCGGCAAAAACGGCGCAGGGCAAATTACAAGAAGCAGAGGAAGCCGGTTCGAGACTTCTCGAATTGATCCCTGTAGCTACGGTATCCACACTGAATTCCCAATTGCCCTACGCAAAGGAAGAGCACAGACTAAAGATTGTGGCGGGCCTGAAAGCCGCAGGATTGCCGGATTAAAGAGACGTAAAGAAGCCCGTTCGAGGCTCGATGCGGTCATTTTCCAAATCGTGTCAGAAGTCCACTTTGATGACATTGCAGACTTTTCCTTTGTGGCAAACAATCCTTAGCCTAAAGTGGCAGCAACACGACGTGACCTTCATCAGCTCTCCACTGGATTAATCAACATGGCAAAGCATACCGTCTATCATATCCCTGTATGCCCCTTTTCTCAGCGTCTTGAGATTCTGTTGGCACTTCGAGGTCTGCAAGATGCAGTTGAATTCCGCGTCGTGGACATCACGAAACCTCGCGATCCAGAGCTTCTAAGAAAAACACGTGGAACAACGGCGCTTCCAGTTCTCGAAACCGCGGAAGGTCAGATTGTAAAGGAAAGTCTGGTTATTCTTCGTTACCTTGACGAAGTACTCGAGGGGCCAAAACTGCGGCGCTCTGACCCTGGCGAACACGCAGTGGAGTCTATGTTGATTGCCAAGGAGGGTCCATTCACAATGGCAGGCTATGTCTATGTCATGAACCAGGACCAAGGGCAGAAAGATGTGCACAACGAAAAGCTGCTTGCACTGTACCGCGATCTTAACGACTTCCTGCTTGCCCACAATCCGAACGGCGTATTCTTGTTTGATGATTTCGGATTAGCAGAGGCGGTTTTTACGCCGGTATTCAAGCGTTTTTGGTTTCTTGACTACTATGAGGATTTCGAATTGCCCATTGGCGACGATTATGCCCGTGTCAAAAAATGGAGGGCTGCCTGTTTGAAACACGCGGCGACTGAACAGGTGACGGAAGAAGAGATTCTCAAACTTTATTATGATTACGCACTGGGCGCTGGGAACGGTGCATTGGTGGACGGTCGAAATATGTCCAGCTTCACGTTTGAACCACATTGGAAAACCAGACCTATGCCTCCGCGGGACAAGTACTCTGGAACGGTTTCAGACGAAGAACTTGGTTTGGTTGTCGCCAATGCGGGACTAGGACCAGCCCCCACAAATTAGGCTTACCTAAATCCAACCTCCTGATGGCATTCATCATGGGTGAACGCTCGCCCTATGCAATCGGCTTGAGGAGGTTGGGAAGAACTCTACAAATCACTCTTTGCCTGCAGATCAAACGGAAGTTTCGTTAATGAAGCGAACGTGGAGCGGCAAAGTTTTTGGATTTTCTCAAAGTAATGTATGATCTCAAATTGTTGGGACTTTAAACGAGTATTTTATTGTTGACCGGTTCACACCCAACGTTGGGGGGACAAATTATGCAAAAACTAATCATAGCTATTTCAGCTATTTCTTTTCCGTTTGCGGCGATGGCCGAACCGAGTTTGGAACGTGGTGAATACCTCGTCCGTGGTCCTGCGGCGTGCGGAAATTGCCATACACCACAAGGACCAAATGGGCCTGATATGTCCAACGAGCTGGGCGGTATGATGGTTGAAAAGAACGAAATGATGGAGGCCTGGGCTGTCAACATAACACCCGGTAGCCGGGTTGCGGATTGGAGTGACGAAGAGCTTGCCCGAGCGATACGCGAAGGTATTCGTCCGGATGGTACGGTCATAGGACCGCCTATGCCGATCGGCTTATATCGCGGTCTGAGTGATGACGACGTCATGTCGATGGTTATGTTTCTCAGAACAATGCCTGCGAGTGGCAATGAGACGCCCGGTTCAACGTATGGCTTTCCACTTCCTCCGGACTACGGTCCGCCGATTGATACTGTTTCAGCGCCACCGCAAGGCGCAACTGTCGAATATGGCGCATATCTCGCAGGGCCAGTCGCGCATTGCACGGAATGCCATACGACATTCGGCCCCAAGGGTCCTATGTTCGAAACTCATCTTGGCGCAGGTGGGTTCGAGTTCCATGGACCGTGGGGGGTATCCGTCGCTCCCAATATCACGAGCCACGAAGATGGACTTGTCGGATATACGGATGAAGAGCTGAAAACCATGATCGTTTCGGGTAAACGCCCAGACGGGACACAAATGCAACCGCCGATGGGTTACGCCTACTATGCAACGATGTCGCCCGAAGATCTTGAGGCCATTGTGATGTATCTACGCACCATCCCGCCTCTACCCGATCCCTAATTTTTCGCACGAGAGGTCGCTAGGGGTGGCACATCGTAGTACAGCTATGTGTTTGGCGTCTGGAGGGCTGAGCGAGATACATCTTAGTGTTTTGGTGTCCGCTTTGGACTCGGTGCGGCCGTTCAGCAGAATTCAGCAAATGTGTGCTATGCGGACAAACTCGCTCTACGCTCAATAAAATTCAACTTGCGGTTTACGACCGATGCTGCGCTCGGAACCGACGACAACATTGGGCTCGAAGTAGACATAGGCTGTACTAGGCATGAACGACCGCTCTGCAGACTTTTCTGCCGTTCATGGTAATCCGCCGGACTGGTGCGTTCGACCCATAGCCGACCTTAGTGGTCGTTGCGGTGAAGGTCCGCTGTGATTTCTAAGCAGGTCCAGTCATGTAGGTTACCGTTTTGACAAATACCTAAAACTCACCGCCGTAGGTGAACTTCCCACCTTTCATTGTGGCCAGAATTTTGACGTCGGCAATTTCCGTCGGCAGAACCGAATAGAGATTTGTCTCGAGAATGACCAGATCGGCGTATTTGCCAAAGGTCAGGCTCCCGACTTTGTCCTCCATCCTTGCGTCATAGGCACCCCCCATTGTGGCAGCATACAAACACTGCTCAAGTGTCAGCGCCTGATACACAGGTGGGAAGTACCGATCATCCTCAGGGTTCGACGGATCAAGGCGCGTCACAGCTGCTTCGCACAGTGTCAAAGCCCCCATGAGATCAGGGTCTGTACTGGGCACGTCTGCCCCAATGCTAACCGGAGCGCCGGCGTCTATCAATGTGCGGATACGCTGAAATTCATTCACCGTCCGCGCCAGCCCCATGATGTTCAACGCGCCGTCAAGGCCACCGCTCCACGAAGTTCCCCAAATCGGTGTGATGTTCGACAGGATATTGTGCTCAATGATACGCTCGATGTCGTCCGGATGTGCAAAGGCCAAGTGCTGCAACGAGTTGCGCGCGTCTTCAAAGCCGTTTTTCTTGGCACTTACAAACGAGTCTACGGTTTCACGAACAGTTTTGTCCCCATCGACGTGCACCGCAACATCGAGTCCGGCAGCGTTCGCCTTCATAATGATTTCGTCAGTCAACTCTGCAGAGACACCACGAACGGCCTTTTTCTCAGGCTGGTCAAGCCACGGTTCAAGCATAATCGACGCGTGACTCGTATGGACGCCCTCAGGGTGAATTTTGATGCCAAGAACGCGCACATCGTCACTATCGAAATCTTCCTTGAGCTCAAGCGTGTTGGCAACCGCATCGTCGGCGGAAAAGTCATCACCCTTGACCAGCGTCATCATCAGGGTTCGAAGCTTCAATTCACCTGCTTCAGCCTGGTTTTGAAGGATATCCAGTGCAACCCTGTTGTCTTCATGATGCTTGGATTGCGATTTGATATTTGGCGTAACCAACCCTTGGTTAATGTAAGTTGTGTAACCAAAGCTTGCCGCAAGATCATAAAGCACGGGCTGGCTCTCAGGGATCATTGTCTCCGGTTGCCAAGCTCCTGATTCAACATAGGCTCCCATCCATGCGAATTCCTTGGCGTATCCAGTTGGAGTTCCACTGTCGTCCCGCACCCAGTAAATCAACCCGGGAACCGGGTCTGGTGTATCCTTGGTAACGCCACCCATTTCCATCGCCTTAGAATTGAGCCATGCGTCGTGAATGGTGTAGTCTTGCAAAAACACGGGCCTGTCCGGCACAATTGCATCCAGATCGGCGGCCGTGAATTCGCCGCCCATCAAAGTGGCGTTCCAGCCGATGCCGCGGATGTATGCCTCATCCGAATTGGCATCAGCATATTCATTGATAAGCTTGAGATAATCATCCTTGGACTGCCCTGATCCCAGTTTCACACCCAACTGCGTCCATCCCGACGCCACAAGATGCTCGTGGCCGCTGATGAAACCGGGAAGCACCATTTTGCCCTGGAGATCGACAACCTTAGTGTCGGCACCAATCAGAGACTGAACCCCGTTGCCATTGCCGACATAGGAAATTTGCTGACCCGATATGGCAATCGCTTCGGCAGCGGGGCGTTACTCATCCATCGTGTGAATTGTGCCATTAACAAACACGGTGTCAGCTATTTGTGCTGCAGCGATGCTTGGCAAGATTACGGCCACGGACGCGAAGAAGCTGTTTCGCAGGGTTTGAATCTTCATGCCTGGAACTCTTTCATGGATAAATTAGAGCCTTTTTAAGCTACTGGGAAATGTCTCAGTTTCAAAACATACTTCCACAAGTCACGAATTGTGCAAAGCAAATTTAGCGACGCACAGAATATCGATTGGTCCGTTCTGCCAATTGACGACTTTTGATCGAATGCCCGGAAGATCCCGCTGTTCAGACCTTGGTTCAGAGTGCAGCGAATGACCGGTATCCGCCCTTAGTTACCGATGCTACGTTTGAGACTGACGGCTGCTCTGGGCTCAGAGCGGTCGTTCGCTGCGTTCCGTCTGAATTACCGCTCTGCGGACGAAGCAGACCTTTGTTGTATTTGCATCAATGTCTGCTCAACACGCGTTCGCTTTAAAAACGAAGCTACATCGTCGGCACACTTGGATCGATCATTGTTGGATTACGCTCGCCCAGATTACACTCGCATATTCAAACATGGTTGTTGCCTGCAATTTCATTTCAGAAGGCTCAAACCTATCAAGATAGACAGCGGCAATCACATCAGCAGCAACGCTAAACTTGAGACGGCAATAGCGACTAAGGTGAGGGTTGTTCAGTATGCTTTCATCGCGGCGGGCATTGCATTCAATTGCAATAGGATCGCCAACATAATCTGTCCCGAGGCTATCTGTATCAGCACCTAACCAGTTTTCCTCCCGGAATTGCCGCAAATAGCCTTCAGCCACAGGCGAGAATACCACCCTATGCCTTGGCCTCCCCAGGCACCAGATGCTCTCAGAAAGCGCCGCCCTTGTGTCACACCACCTCTGAAGTTCGGACTGTTTCAAACATGCGTTTTGTGGCGCGGTGGGACCGTCACATGTGCTATGCACGGGGATCAACTCAATTTCAGTAAAACTGACTTCGCCCGCCCCATATGCAACCATGTCTTGCAGTGTGTCTCCACTGCGCCAAAATTTCGTGTAGCAGTGCTGATCTCCCCTACACGAATGAATGGTCTCGAGCTGTGGACTTGCGGGAAAACGAATCTCTTCGTCACCGATTTGCCCAGCAAGCTCGCCAGCCTGGAAAGCAGCCAAGTCATCCCGGCGCTGCTGTTCATCTATGTGTTGGTTCCACCATAAAAACAGAATTGCCAAAGAAGGGCCGACCAACGAGATTACCAGGACGGCATGGGCAGAAATCGTCAGGTCTCGGTTTGCAAGGTCATTTGCAACTGCTGAAGTGACAAGGCCAATTCCAAGCGCGAGTATGGGAAAAAGAAGAAAAAGTGGTATGGCACCAAAAATAAGGCCACCGATTTTTATGCCGCTTATCAAAAAAAAAGGCAACCGTAGTAAGCAGAGAGATAACGGTTAGCCAAACACCATTTCTCTTGGTTTTCGCGGCATCATTGCCTCGTTGTTTTACCCCGAAAATCCAAGCCAAAAGGTAGAAAAAACAATAAAAGTAAATCAAAGGAGTGAATCCATCCTTCGGTCAGATCTTGCCAAGTTTCTGTTCAAAATTACACTTAGCATGGCACTTATTCGAGTGAGGTTCAACAAAAGTGCAGAGCTCAACAGATTTCACCGAAGCAGACCTTTATGCACTGCGCAGCATCGGACATTATGGGCTCGGAGCAGCCGTTCGCTGCAATCTGCCTGAACGCCCGCTTTGCCGCCAGTGAGCAGATTTTGCATTTATAGGTCCAGAGCCTAAGGCACTGATTTAACAACCCGCAGGTCATTTTTGTCGGTTAAGGCGGACCTTTGGCTGTGACGTGAGTGACGTTAGACACCCTCGCCCCCAAGCTGCAGCAGTAAGCAAGCGTTCGTCGGCCTTTAGATATCCGCAAAGGGCCACTTAGAAAGATGTTTTATATCATATACTTATAAAAATCCCTCCCACGTGAGGTAAGTAAACGCTCGTCAGGCAGGGTTGATGGCCAGACTGTGTAAATTCACCCACATACATGCCGTACACAGAATTTCCGAATTGCCTCTTTTCATGGAACTGCGAGGCGATGTCAGCATTGCGTTATCACCGACCGACAGGAAGACTGATAGCAGACCGTCTGTGGTGAAGCGTCCTGTGTGCTGGACATCTCACCCTAGCAAATCCCGTGAGTTTCCCTTAAGCGGAACCTATCGGGCACTTCATGTGTACTTCTGATGATTGTTGTCTTGAGATGGCGGGGCTCAGGTCCCGTCAGATTATATCGACGTGTCTGTGCATAAGGGCGTTATCAGTTGAAAAGCCAAGTTGCACACAGTGTAGCAAGGGTGGCGTTGGTTAAAGGTCCCTCCGCATACGTAGTAGTAACCCTATAGGCCACTGTTAGCCTCAGGGTCACGAATGGCTTTGAGCAGCATGGGGTCAGACCCTAGCTTGTGCATCTCATCTGCTAGGACGTCCCTGAGGTCTTCATCAGGCAGTTCATCGACAAGCCTCTCTGCTTCTGTGAGAGCACGATACCATCTCTCTCTAGGTGGCACTTCTTCCGAACCTGTAGCCTGCCTTCTGCCAGCCCTGACGGTATCTTCAAAATCTCTCAGCAAGGCGGCATGCTCACGGAGCAGAACAGGCCCCTCTTCCTTCACTGCAAACCGAGCTTGAAAAAACTCTCTTCCGGTGACCTGAGCAACGTCCTTAGGGAACCTGCGCTTGAACCTGAAGCCTTCCTTGAGCTTGTCGAGATATTTGATCTTCATCACGATAGCCATGTGGTACTTAAACTCCTGCAAAAGTGGTACAGAAGCGGCTATTTTGCCCAATAAACCTTAGAAATATAGCGATAATGGCGCACCTGAGAGGATTCGAACCTCTGGCCTCTGCCTTCGGAGGGCAGCGCTCTATCCAGCTGAGCTACAGGTGCCTTGGCCGTTAGCTAACCTTGTTCTGATCCGGGTGCAACTGCAAATCTTTCCGGATCGGCCAGGTTTCACGCAAACAAATCGTGTGCCAATTCCAGCGCGTCGATCAGTATGTCCACCTCGTCCGTGGTGTTGTACAGACCAAAGCTTGCGCGGCAAGTCGCGGTGACACCGTAGAAATCCATAAGAGGACCAGCGCAGTGATGACCGGCACGGACAGCCACGCCTTTCTTGTCCAGAATGGTCGAGACATCATGCGCGTGCCCTGCCCCGTCCATGGTAAAGCTGAAGATCGCGGCTTTGTCCGGGCGTGTGCCCTGAACCTGCAACCAGTTCAGACCAGTCAGTCTCTGCATGGCATAGTCGCGCAACCCAGCCTCATGAGCGGCGATATTTTCCATCCCCAGATCCATCATGTAATCCAGCGCAACACCCAGACCGATGGTTTGGACAATGCCGGGTGTTCCGGCCTCGAACTTCATTGGCGGGTCGTTGTAGATCACCTGGTCCTTGCTGACCTCTTTGATCATGTCGCCGCCACCGAAAAAGGGGCGCATCTCGGCCATGCGTTCGGATTTGATGTAGATTGCACCGGACCCTGACGGGCCATAAAGCTTGTGGCCGGTGATTGCGTAGAAATCGCAGCCGATGTCGGCGACATTGACCGGCATGTGCACAGCGCCCTGGCTGCCATCGACCAGCACCGGAACGCCTTTCGCGTGCGCGCCTTCCGTGATCGCTTTGACGTCGACCACTGTGCCCAACACGTTCGAACACTGCGTCACTGCAACCAGCTTGGTCTTGGGACCGATCGCGTCGATCACGGCCTGCGGGTCAAGCCCTCCGTCCGCGTTCACGTCGACCCATTTCAGGACGACGCCCTGACGTTCACGCAGGAAATGCCAGGGAACGATATTGGCGTGGTGTTCCATCACGCTCAGCACGATCTCATCTCCGGCCTCCATGCGCGGCATGGCCCAGCCATAGGCGACCAGGTTGATCCCCTCGGTCGTGCCCGAGTTCAAGACAATCTCATCCTCGTCCGCCGCGCCCAGAAAACGGGCGATGGTTCCCCGAACGGATTCGTATTTCTCGGTCGCCAGATTGGACAGGTAATGCAGGCCGCGGTGAACATTCGCGTATTCTTCGGAATATGCCCGTGTCACCGCATCAATCACGACCTGCGGTTTTTGCGCCGATGCGCCATTGTCCAGATAGGTCAACGGCTTGCCGTTCACTTCCCGAGACAGGATTGGAAAGTCTGAGCGGATTTTCTGCACGTCATACATGGTCTTTTATTCCCTATACGGGGCCGCCGGGCGTTAATGCGAGGACAAAGGGCACTGCAATCAAAGCAGATAACACGATGACCCCGAAGGATTTAGCAAGCGAACCGAACTGATGCGCTTCATTCAGAAAATGGAGCGTGACGTAAAGGCTGATAATCGCCGTGGCCAGCAAAAACATCAGCATCAAAAACGGCAGCACGATCGTAATGACCAGCGTGATCACCATCGCAGCGATCTGAAGGTACTGCAGCCAGATGGTCAGCGTCAGGATGTCATCGAATGTTGCACGGCCACCCAGAAACCTCCCTACGAACAGAAATGCCCCGACGCTTAGCAGCATGGCGCCGGCAGATCGGACCAGACCCAGGAATACAGGCGTAGGTGGGGGTACGGATTCATCACCGGGGACTGGAAGCAAATGATCAATACCCAGTTGCACAAGGCCGTTGAGCACCACGGCCAGAAAGAAAGAAAGCCATAAGATTTCTCGCCCCGGGCGCATGTCCAAAAGGCGCCGGGCCGCTTGGGCGGGGTGTGTCAGGGTCAAAATCGCAAGATCAACAAAGCCAGTGGGATTCATGCTTGCCGCCTTTGCGCTTGACTGAGACCTGCCAGCCAGAACCACAGGAACACTGCGAACCAGACGATCCCGACGAGTGTCAGGGCCGGGCCAGATCCTATGAAACCGCCGACCAAACCATTCAACAAAACCAGAGGTGTTGAGGACAATAGCGCCCAGAAAAGTGCCAATCTAGCGCCATAGGACGTCCCCTGACCGCCGACCAACCGGGCCGCGCCGTATGAGACAAATGCCAGCAGGTAGAAAAACAGAGGCAGGATAATGACAGTGCCCATCAAGGCACCGCCCATCAGCATATCCAGCTCTAGTCCTTCGATATGCGCGCGTCGCGCAAGGCTGGGCAATTGCGCGATGAATGCCACAATGCAAAACGCCATGACAAACATCAGCGCCCGGTCCTCGCGCGGGCCTAGATCAAGAAGCCGCCGCACGACACGACCCGGCCCCCGATAGGTGGCCACGATATCCGAGGTCAAAGGCATCAGATGTGTCGCGACAGCCAGCCTTCAAGGCGGTTTACGATGGCCTCAGCCAATACCTCATCCTCGATCTCATCGACGGCTTCGGCCAAAAATGCCAGCGTCAGCATATTGGTGGCGTCCTTAACCGAAACCCCACGCGAACGCAGGTAAAACAGCGCCGTCTCATCAATCGCACCCGAGGTTGAGCCATGCGAACACGCAACATCGTCGGCATAGATCTCAAGCTCGGGCTTGGCGAGAAACTGGCTGTCATCATCCAGCAGCAAGGATTGGCTGATCTGATATCCATCAGTCTTCTGTGCGCCTTCCTTGACCAGGATCTTACCCTGGAACACGCCGGTCGCGCCGTTGCGCAGAACTTTCTTAAAGACCTGACGGCTCTCACAGTTCACCGCGTCATGCGTAACGAAAACCGTGTCGTCATGATGAAAATCGCCGTCGCCAACACAAGCACCCGCCACATGAGCTATAGCGTCGTCACCGGTCAGTTCGATTACCTGTTCGTTGCGGGTCAGAATGCCATTCACAGTCAGCGTGAAGGATTTATAGACAGATTCCTGACCCAGACGCGTGAACATGTGTGTCGCAGCGCGACGTTCGTGGTCCCTGCCCTGCGCGCGCACGTGATGCAGCGTACCGCCATCGGCGATGTCGATCTCGATGCATTTGTTGAACCGTGATGCCGCAGGACCATTTTCCAGAACCGTCACTTCAGCGCCGCTTTCGACACGGATGATGTGATGCAGCATGGCGTCCGAGATCTCGGATGCATGGCGATAGATCAGGCTGATCGGCTTGGTCGGTTTGCCGGTGACGTGGATCGCAACGCCATCTGCGGCAAAGGCGGTATTCAAAGCAGCCAACGGCCGCTGAACCGGGGATTGCCCGCGCGATTCCAGAACGCCGTACAACTCTTTCGCCCAGTGAATATCCTTACAACAGATATCCTCGATCCGATCGATGTTGACACCTTCCAGCTCTAGATCATCCGAGTCTTCAGCGCTGAACACACCGTCGATGAAAACGATCTTCAACCGGTCGAGATTGCCAAACAGCAGCGGCTCGTCTGAGTGGAACAATGCTGCATGCGGCTGCTCGGCCGAGATCAGGGTGTCAGGGCGCGTGTACTTCCAATATTCGTCGCGCCGCCCCGGCAGACCCATTTCCAGCACTCGCGCCAGCGCGTCTTCGCGCGCGGCACGCGTGCAACCGGCTTCGGGCATGGTCAGCGTGGCCAGCCGTGCCTCGGTCGCGGTTTGTTTTACTTCGGGCAAAGCCATCAGTTCACCTCGGCCAGGATGTCGGCATAACCGTTGTTTTCAACTTCCAACGCCAGTTCGGGACCACCGGTTTTAACGATGCGACCGTCCGCCATGATATGCACAACATCAGGTTTGATGTGGTCCAACAGGCGTTGATAGTGGGTGATGACCAGGAAACCACGGCCTTCATCACGCAGCGCGTTCACGCCCTCGGCCACCAGTTTCATCGCATCGACGTCCAGACCTGAATCCGTTTCGTCCAGGATGCACATCTTGGGTTCCAGCATCGCCATCTGCAGGATTTCGTTCCGCTTCTTCTCACCGCCTGAGAAGCCAACGTTTACCGGACGCTTGAGCATGTCCGCGTCGATTTTCAGCGATTTTGCCTTGGCCCGGACTTCCTTCAGGAAATCCGCTGCCGACAGCTCTTCTTCGCCGCGCGCCTTGCGCTGAGCGTTCACGGCCGTGCGCAGGAAGGTCATGTTGCCAACACCCGGGATCTCAACAGGGTATTGGAACGCCAGGAAGACACCCGCAGCAGCGCGCTCTTCCGGCTCCATCTCCAAAAGGTCCTCACCTTCCAGCGTGGCAGAGCCTTCGGTCACTTCGTACCCATCGCGGCCCGACAGCACATAGCTGAGCGTCGACTTGCCCGAGCCGTTTGGCCCCATGATCGCATGCACCTTGCCGGCCTCGACCGTCAGGTCGACGCCTTTGAGGATTTGCTTTTCTTCTTCCTCAAGTTTCACGTGCAGGTTTTTGATTTCCAGCATTTTTTGTCCTTTTGCGTACCGCAAGGGGCCATCCGGCCCCGATATGTTCTGAATTCAGAGAAATGCGGGGTTAACCCACTGATCCTTCAAGGCTGATGGCCACCAGCTGTTGCGCTTCCATGGCAAACTCCATCGGCAACGCCTGCAGGACGTCCTTGCAGAACCCGTTGACGACCAGCGCCACGGCTTCTTCCTCGTCCATGCCGCGCTGACGGCAGTAGAACAGCTGATCGTCATCCACCTTGGATGTTGTCGCCTCATGTTCCACGCGCGATGAATTGTTGCGAACCTCGATATACGGCACCGTATGGGCCCCGCATTTATCGCCAATCAGCAAGCTGTCGCACTGGGTATAGTTGCGGCTGTCCTTCGCCTTCGGGTGCATTGACACCAGACCACGATAGGTGTTCTGCGCTTTACCCGCGCTGATCCCTTTGGATACGATGCGCGACTTGGTGTTCTTGCCCAGATGCACCATTTTGGTGCCGGTATCAGCTTGCTGCATGTTGTTGGTGATGGCGATCGAGTAGAACTCACCCTGGCTTTCGTCACCGCGCAGGATGCAGGAAGGGTACTTCCAGGTCACGGCGGATCCGGTTTCCACTTGGGTCCACATCACCTTGGACCGATCACCCCGGCAATCGGCGCGCTTGGTCACAAAGTTGTAGATACCGCCCTTGCCGTTTTCATCCCCGGGGAACCAGTTCTGAACGGTCGAGTATTTTACCTCGGCATCTTCTTCGATGATGATCTCAACAACGGCCGCGTGCAGCTGGGCCGTGTCGCGCTGCGGCGCGGTGCAACCTTCCAAATACGAAACGTAAGAACCCTTGTCCGCGATGATCAGTGTGCGTTCGAACTGGCCCGTGTTTTCCGCGTTGATGCGGAAGTAGGTGCTCAGTTCCATCGGGCAGCGGACGCCCGGGGGGATGTAGACAAACGAGCCATCCGAGAACACGGCCGAGTTCAGCGTGGCGTAAAAGTTGTCAGAAACAGGCACAACGGTGCCAAGGTATTTTTTGACCAGTTCAGGGTGCTCCCTGATCGCCTCGGAAATCGAACAGAAGATCACGCCGTGTTTGGCCAGCTCGTCCTGGAACGTTGTGCCAACTGAAACCGAGTCGAACACCGCATCCACGGCCACCTTGCGAGCTTCAGCAGGCATATCCTCGGCGCCTTCGACACCGGCCAGAATCATCTGCTCTTTCAGCGGGATACCAAGCTTTTCGTATGTGGCCAGAAGCTTGGGATCGACCTCGTCCAGCGACTTCGGCTTTTCCTCCATCGACTTGGGACGGGCGTAGTAATACTGGTCCTGAAAGTCGATCTTGGGATAGTGGACCATAGCCCAGTTCGGCTCATCCATCTTGGTCCAGCGTTCGAAGGCCGCCAGACGCCATTCTGTCATCCATTCGGGCTCTTCGTTCTTTTCCGAGATCAGCCGGACGATATCCGGGTTCACGCCCTTGGGCGCATACTCCATCTCAATATCGGTATCCCAACCGTATTTGTAGGTACTGACCTCGCGTACCGCGTCAACGGTTTCCTGATCGACACCTTCTTTTACCTGGGTCTGGTCCAAAGCGGCCATATGACACCTCCGTCAGATCACGCGGCGCGCGCGCGATGCTTCTTTTCTTTTTCAAGCCACGTTTCGACGAAACACAGCACATCTTCTTCAGTGGTCAAAGGTCCCAGAGACACGCGGATCGCGCTTGCTGCTGTGACCTCATCAAAACCCATCGCAGTTAACACCGCGCTTGCCCGGACCTTGCCGCTGGAACAGGCAGAACCTGCACTGATAGCGAAACCTGCCAGATCCATCTGCATGACCTGCGTTTCGCCCTTCCAGCCGGGGGTTGCGAAACACGAGGTATTTGGAAGGCGGTCCTGACCTTTCCCGACAAAAATAGTAGATTTAGAACCAGCCTCAAGGGCATTTTCTAGAATATTTCTAAATTCACGAACCTGTTCCCAGATACCATTTGAAAGATCCCGCGCCGCAGCTTCAGCTGCCGCCCCGAACCCCGCTATTCCAATGACATTTTCGGTACCTGACCGTCGGCCCATCTCTTGCCCACCGCCTTTGATCATTGCAGGCAGTTCGGTGCCACGTTTCATCACCACCGCGCCAATCCCTTTGGGGCCGCCCAGTTTATGGGCCGAAATCAACGCCATCTGGACGCCCAGCCAGTTAAAGGCCACCGGCAATTTACCAAAGGCCTGTGTCGCATCGGTTACAGCCAATCCGTTTGGCAAAGATTGGACAATCCCCGTCTCGGAGTTCGCCAATTGCAGGGTCGACTGCTCGGGGTTTGACACGTCCACCTGACCGGATTGCAACGTGGGCAAGTCTTCGGTGATCCATGATCTGATTGCGTCATGCTCAATCGCGGACCCGTGCAAATCACGATTGATCAATGTCAGCGCTGCCCCTTCGGTCGAACCTGATGTGAACACAACGTCTGCCCCATCCGCACCAAATGCGGCTGCAACCTGCGCCCTTGCCCGCTCGATCAGAGCCTTGGCCGCACGGCCCTCGGCGTGAACGGACGAAGGGTTCCCGCACAATTCCATCGCCGCCACCATGGCCTCGCGGACCTCGGGGCGCAGCGGTGTTGTTGCGTTGTGATCCAGATAAACACGATTCATGGATACATCTTTTCCTGGTCGCAAAGCGGGGAAGAAACCCAAGAGGCAAACAGCATTAGATTACTCATCAACGATGGAAAACAGACTGGGAACTGCCGGGCACGGGGCCAGGTCGTTCTTGATCACGTCAGACAGGCGCGTCTGGTGCAAAAAAACGTAGACATGCGCACTGAGACCTTCCCAAAGACGGTTGGTCAAAGACTGCGCCCGGCTGCCCGAGGATGCCCCGGATGCCCCGGCACCTTTTTGCAGCGCGTCCACGGTTTCATCCACCGCCGCCAGAACTTCGACCACCCGAATCTCGGAAGCAGGCCGCGCCAGACGATACCCGCCGCCCGGTCCACGTACGGACGAAACCAGTTCGGCCCGGCGCAATTTGACGAAAAGCTGCTCGAGGTAAGGAAGCGAGACATCCTGACGTTCGGAAATTTCGCTAAGCGTCACCAAGCGGTCCGAGGGCTGTAGAGCAATGTCAGCCAGTGCAACCATCGCGTAACGACCCTTTGTCGAAAGCTTCATTGTCTTTCCCTCATGGCAGGTTATAAGCGAAAACATTGACGCCGCCGCCGCCAGTGCGTATCTCCGACAGGCAGCGCCTTGCGCAAAGCATCATAATTAGAACCGTTCTAAAGTGCCTTACGATTACCGTCAAGTATATCGTGGCATCAGGAAGAAAAAGACAGGACCAAAGCACACATGCCCGAGGTGATTTTTCCCGGACCCGAAGGCCGCCTGGAAGGCCGCTACCACCCGCAAAAGGAAAAAGACGCACCGATTGCCATCGTGCTGCACCCGCATCCACAATTCGGCGGGACCATGAACAACAAGGTGGTCTATAATCTGCACTATGCGTTTTACAACATGGGCTTCACCGTGTTGCGCTTTAACTTCCGCGGCGTGGGCCGCAGCCAGGGCGAATACGATCAGGGCATCGGTGAGCTGAGCGATGCAGCGTCAGCGCTGGATTATCTGCAGTCGATGAACAACAACTCCAAGCACTGCTGGGTTGCCGGCTTCTCGTTCGGTGCCTGGATCGGAATGCAGCTGCTGATGCGCCGCCCAGAAATTACGGGCTTTATCAGCGTGTCGCCACCAGCCAACATGTATGACTTCTCATTCTTGGCCCCCTGCCCTTCGTCCGGCCTGATCATCAACGGCTCGTCCGACCGTGTGGCCCCGCCCGCCGACACCACGTCGCTGGTCAACAAACTGCACGAACAAAAGGGCATCACCATCACCCATAACGAGGTTGAGGGTGCTGATCACTTCTTCCAGGACCGTCACATGGACACGCTGATCACCGATGTCAGTGACTATGTGAAGCGTCGCCTGACCGAGAACACGCGCTAATGTCGAATACCATCACAACGCTTGCGGCCAAACTGGCCGAGGACACAATGAAGGTGATGGACGAAACCGGCAATGATCGTTTCTTTGTCGAGGTGGGAGAGCTTTTGGGCGCCTCCTCCCAGACCTTGGAAGAGGCCTTTTTGACCGAAATGCGTGTACGCATCGCTGAACGCAAAGCGCGCAAGTTTGTCATCGACGCACTGACCAAACATCGATCCCAGGTGAAAGCGATTGAAAAGAAATGACTGAAAGACTGTCCGCGCAACTTGAATTCCTGAAACGCGCGGACAGGCTGAAGTCGGTCGATCGCGCCAATGCGCTCCTGGATCGGTCCCGCCCTGAAAACTCTGCAGAACACAGCTGGCACCTGGCCTTATGGGCATTGACGATGGAGCCGTTGGCGGGTGACGACGTTAACATTAACCGCGTCATACGCATGCTGCTGTTGCACGATCTGGTCGAGATCATCGTCGGCGATCACCCCATTCACCTGGAAACCGATTGGAACGCCGTGGAACGCGCCGAGCGCGCGGCGGCGGACGAGTTGTTTGGTCTCTTGCCGGACGATCAGACGTCTGCGTTTCAAGCCCTGTGGGAAGAGTTCGAGGCCGACACGACGCCGGACGCGAAATTCGCCAAGTATCTGGACCGATGCCAACCGCTGTTTCAAGTCTTGTGTGCGCCAACCCCCAACCCGGATCATGTTGAAGTAGCGCGGGAAAACCTCAGCAGTGGTCGCGCCGCGTATTTGGCACGGGAATTCCCCCAAGCACACGCTCTGGCCAGCGCCCTGCTGCACGCGCAGTCAACGCCCGAAACAGCGTTTTCTGAACGGCTGGCTTTTCTGACTGAGGCAGACCGCCTGAAGTCCGTTTACCGCGCCTCGCGCCTGTTGTCTGACGATCGGTTTGAAAACTCGGCCGAACATTCCTGGCACATCATGCTGTTTGCTTGGGTTTTGGCGGAATACGCGCAGCCCGGTGTGTCGCTGGACCAAGTCCTGAAAATGCTTCTACTGCATGACATCGTCGAAATTGATGCCGGAGATCATCCCATCCACGGACAAGTCGACCACGCCGCACAAGAAGCCGAGGAAAAGGCAGCAGCCGACAGGTTGTTCGGGTTGTTGCCTGAGGCACCGCAGCACGCCTTCCGGACGCTATGGGAGGAGTTCGAAGCCGCCGAGTCGCCAGACGCGCGATTTGCCAAGGCGATCGATCGGTTTCAAACCCCGATCGGGAACCTTGAAACAGGTGGCGGGTCCTGGGTCGATTACAACGTGACGTTTGCCCAGATCGAACGCCGTGTGGGAACCCCGATCAATCGCGGTGCACCAGCGCTGTGGTCATGGTTGCGACCGAAACTGAGCACGTATTTTTCAGAAAACACCGTCGGTTGAGCCAATAGAAAAAGGGGCGCAAAGGCCCCTTTTCCAATCGTTCCGGCAGGCACTTAAACCTGAAAACTTTCAAACCGCTCAACACCACTGGCTGCGTTTATGTCGACGGCCCCCCGCCCGCAAGCCACCCAAGCGCCACTATGAATGCCGAAGCAACGATCACGGATATCGCAAATTTCGTCATTGAAAACTCATAAAAGAAAACTGAAAACCAACCATTTCATATCAGAATTTTTCTCTTTGAAATAGTATGGTTATCCTGACCTCTTCGGTGGGCAGTCCCGGTTCTTCCGACACAGAACTTTTCCCAATATCCATTCACATTCCCCTTGTCGTGAATTGGGATTTTGTGGTCAACCTCCCCAACTGCAACTGAATCGAGACCTGCCGTGCCCAAAGCCTATCTCATCCTATTGCTGGCGGTTTTCGCCGAAACAATTGGCACAACGGCGCTGCAGGCCAGCCAGCAGTTCAGCCGGTTTTGGCCCTCTGTCTTGGTTGTCGCGGGTTACGGAGTTGCTTTTTACCTGCTGGGCCTCACCCTGAAATTTATGCCGGTCGGCATCGTCTATGCCATTTGGTCAGGCTTGGGGATCGTTCTGATCGCCATCATAGGCTTCATTGTTTTTGGTCAGCGCCTGGACTGGCCTGCGGTGCTCGGTTTGGCGATGATATTGGCCGGAATCCTGATCATTCACCTGTTTTCCAGCACAGCGGGCCACTGACGACCGGTTAGGGCTGGCCTATTCAGTCAATCCGCGTTATGCGCGCGGCAACTTCCCGTTCAAAGGCTGACCTCTCATGAACCTGCGCAATATCGCAATCATCGCTCACGTGGACCACGGTAAAACGACCCTGGTGGATGAGCTGCTCAAACAATCCGGTGCGTTCCGGGAAAACCAAGCGGTGGCCGAACGCGCCATGGATAGCAATGATCTGGAGCGCGAACGCGGCATCACCATCCTTGCCAAAGCGACCTCGGTCGAATGGAAAGGCACCCGGGTCAACATCGTTGACACCCCCGGCCACGCCGATTTCGGTGGCGAGGTTGAGCGGATCCTCAGCATGGTCGACGGTGTTGTCCTGTTGGTGGACGCCGCCGAAGGCCCGATGCCGCAGACCAAATTCGTGACGTCCAAGGCGTTGGCGCTGGGCCTGCGTCCCATCGTGGTACTAAACAAGGTCGACAAACCTGACGCTGAACCAGACCGCGCACTTGATGAATGCTTTGACTTGTTCGCCAACCTCGGCGCTGACGACGATCAGCTGGATTTTCCTGCCATGTATGCCTCAGGCCGTTCCGGCTGGGCAGATATGGAGCTGGACGGGCCTCGCAAGGATCTGACCGCCTTGTTCGATCTGATTGTCGATCACGTCCCTGCCCCAAAGCAGGTCGAAAACAAAGACGAACCCTTCCGCATGCTGGCCACGACGCTGGGCAGCGATCCGTTCATCGGTCGCATTCTGACCGGTCGTGTGGAAAGCGGCACTTTGAAAGCGGGCGACAACCTCAAGGCGCTGAGCCGCGATGGCACGCTGATCGAAAACTTCCGCGCTTCGAAAATCCTAGCCTTCCGTGGACTGGCACAACAGCCCATCGACGTGGCCGAAGCCGGTGACATCGTCACCATCGCGGGAATGAGCAAGGCAACCGTGGCCGACTCGCTGGTTTCGCCGCAGGTTGACGAAGCCCTGCCGGCACAGCCCATCGATCCGCCAACCATCACAGTGACCTTCGGCATCAACGACTCGCCGCTGGCCGGTCGCGACGGCAAGAAAGTTCAGTCGCGTGTTATCCGCGACCGCCTGATGAAAGAGGCCGAGTCGAACGTCGCCATCCGCATCACCGACACACCCGGCGGCGATGCCTTTGAGGTTGCTGGCCGTGGCGAATTGCAGATGGGCGTTCTGATCGAGAACATGCGCCGTGAAGGGTTCGAACTTAGCATCTCGCGTCCGCAGGTTCTGTTCCGGCAAGAAGACGGCCAGCGCATGGAACCCATCGAAGAAGTCACCATTGACGTCGACGATGAATATTCAGGCTCGGTGATCGAAAAGATCACTGGCGCGCGCAAAGGTGAACTGGCCGAAATGCGTCCGGCCGGCGCGGGCAAGACACGTATTATCGCTCATGTACCGTCGCGCGGTTTGATTGGATATCACGGCGAGTTCCTGACCGACACACGCGGTACCGGTGTTCTGAACCGTGTGTTCCACGGCTGGGCGGCCCACAAAGGCCCGATCCCGGGTCGTCGTGCGGGGGTTCTGATCTCAATGGAAAACGGACAGGCCGTGGCTTATGCGCTGTGGAACCTAGAAGAGCGCGGCCGGATGTTCGTTGCCCCGCAAACCGACGTGTATCAGGGCATGGTCATCGGCGAACACTCACGCGACAACGACCTTGAGGTGAACCCCCTCAAAGGCAAAAAACTGACCAACGTACGCGCCAGCGGTTCTGACGACGCCGTTCGCCTCACACCTCATATCCAGTATTCTCTGGAAGAGGCGATTGCCTATATCGATGATGATGAACTGGTTGAGGTCACTCCAAACGCCATCCGACTGCGCAAGCGTTTCCTTGACCCGCACGAACGGAAACGGATGGCAAGATCGGCCTGATCAGGTCTGTGATATTGCTTACGCAAACGAAACAATGGACCGATCGTGGTAAGATTACTTCTCAAATAGCCATCTAAATCAAAGGAAAGCCCGTCTGGCTGACGGGCTTTTTCTTTTGTTTTTCAGATGGTTTCACCAATAGGTTGCAAATCTACTGGCGTTCATTGCTGTCACTCGACCATCAATTACGGCAATATATGGATGTATTTTTGTCCAAAATGTGGCACAATTACTTTGTTAATAGGTGTTGGTAATTAGTTTAAAGGAGTAGCGCTATGCGCGTGAGATCCCGTTTATATTCGTTTGTATTTTTATCCGCGACATTCCCATTGATGGCAACAAGCGCGGCTCATGCGGCTGAAGTTTGCAACGTCAAAACAGCCCGGCAATCTGTATCCACTGAAACGCTTTGTAGTTGCAAGGTCGTCGACAAGCGGATGCTGCGCTACATTCAGCGCCGTGCCGACTTTGAGGATATCTTAGCCCGCACGTCGCAATCCTGTCCTCTGTTCGCTGCGATATTGACTGATATCCCAACGGCAACCGTTGCAAGGAACCGCACCAGCGACGGCGACGACAGAAGCACTTCAAATAGTAGCAGTGGTTCGACCGGAACCAGCGGCGGTGCCGGAGTGTCCGGAACAAGCGGTGAATCCGGCGATGGCGGCGACGGCCGCAGTGGTGACAGCGGCGGCAGCGGCGGCAGCAACGGTAGCAACGGTGGCGGCAGCAACGGCAGCGGCGGTAGCAACGGCGGCACGGATTCCGGTAGCGGTAGTGGCGGTGGTGGCAGCAACGGTGGCGGCAATTCCGGCAGCGGTGACGGAAACGGCGGCAGCAACGGCGGCGGAAACTCCAGCAGCGGTGACGGAAACGGCGGCAGTAATGGTAGTGGTAACTCCGACAGCGGCAGCGGTAACGGCGGCAGCAATGACGGAGGACACTCCAATGATGGCGACGGCAATGGCGGCGGCAATGGCAACGGTAATGATGGCGGTGGCAGCGATGGAAGCGGCGGCGGCGACGGTGGTGGCGGCAGCGACGGTAGCGGCGGCGGCGACGGTGGTGGCGGCAGCGACGGCAGCGGCGGCGGTGCAGGCGGCGGTGGCAGCGATGGCAGCGGTGGTGGCGCCGGTGGCGGAGGTGCCGATGGCAGCGGCGGTACTCTCTGACGCGGTAAATCGCAATGCAGCCTGAAATTTCGGGCTGCACCTCAAAAGCGCCGAACACGTCTCGAGATTCCGTCTAAAAGACAAAGGGGCGACAATTGTGTCGCCCCTTTTGCCGTGCAAAAACAGATAGATCAGTAGAAAGCCTTAGCTTCTTCCGTACACACCAACCCAATTGCTTGGCTTCGCCGGATCCTGCATCCGGAGGAACAAATACCGTGTGGCCGACCAAGGTTTGATCCGATTGGTCAAATTGTCCAGCACCAGATCCCCCTGAGCAGAGCGATACACAAGAACTGCATGTGCGTTGCGGCGCGTATCCAACACCGTCGCGATCAGCAATTTATTTGGATCAACGCCTGCCCTAATCAGATCTCTTTTCTTCAAAAGTGCAAAATCCTCGCAATCCCCGCCACGCGTTGTCGGCAAAGCCCAACGCTCGGTGGTTCGGTACTGTGTCTGATCCGTAACCGCGCGCGTCGTTGCATTGACCTGACGGTTAATCCGCTCAATGATATGCATTTCCTGCTGGGACGTCATGCGCACCGACACTTTACTGGCGCATGCCCAAGCGTACTGTCGGCACAATTGCTGTGCACCCGAAGGCGGAGGGGACGCCGCGAGGGTCCGGATGAAGTTGCCTTCACTTGCATCCACATGAGACCCGACAAGCGTGGCCCCGCAAACCAATGCCGCAATCCCCACGGCACGACCTGAATGTGTTTTCATCCGCCCAAGAGCGGCCTTGAGTCCGATATCTACCGATTTCATGCCTGAACCTCGATCCCTGTCTACGCAACGATTGACGACAAACAGGACCGTATTCGATTAGAAAAAACTAATGGTAAACGGTAGCGCTTGTACAATCTGGGGCGAACGTGAAGGGGAAAAAAGGCGGAATTTCGTCACTCAATTTGGCCATTTCGCGCAAGAAATGAGGACAATTCGCCACAATCTAGGCGGGGAAAATACCAATAACTCGCTTTGAGATGCAATAAGGCGCTGGAATCACAAAGATTCCGCATGAGTCGAGAATTGCCACAATACAGTTCACTTCACTTGTGAACAGTTCGGCTGAATTCCGCCCATGAATGTATCTGATCGGCGGAGAATCCACCGACCAGACCGGGCTCATTTTCAATCGGTAATTTCTACAACAACCAGTTCACGCTCACTTGCGCCGCGTGCGTGGTCCAGGGCCTGCTGGTATTCCGGTGAATAATAGCACTCGACCGCGGCCTCGACGGATGGGAATTTGGCGACCACATTTCGCGGACGTTCTTTCCCCTCCAGTTGGACGTAACGTGCGGCACGGGCGATGAACGCACCGCCGTGCTTGGCAATCGCAGGCCCTGCGAGTTCCGCATATTTCGCATATGCGTCCGTGTCCGTCACGGTGACGTGGGCAATCCAGAGTGCGGCCATCTTATCCTCCCAAAACCTGTTCTGCGGCTTTGATCGCCGCATCTGAGTTCGACGCGTCCTTGCCACCGCCCTGCGCCATGTCGGGGCGTCCACCGCCGCCCTTGCCGCCCAGTTCTGCGACGGCCGCACGAACCAGATCAACGGCTGAAACCTTGTCGGTAAGATCGGCTGTCACACCGGCGGCCACAGCAGCCTTACCGCCCGCATCCGCGATCAGCAAAACGGCACCGGACCCCAAACGGCTTTTGTGCTCATCAATCAGCGCAGGCAGGTCCTTGCCCGATACACCGTTCAGCGCCTGCGCAAGGAAGGCCACCCCATTCACATCACGCGCTTCGCCGCCACCCTGCCCGGCCCCGCCGGCCATGGCCAGATCACGGCGCAGCTGCGCTACTTCGTTTTGCAGCGATTTGCGTTCATCGAGCAGCGCCTTGACGCGGCCGACAACGTCATCCGGCTGCGCCTTCAGCTCCGATGCGATCTGACCCAGACGCTGATCCTGCTGGGAAAGATGCCGCAGCGCCTCGTCGCCGGTTAGCGCTTCGATCCGGCGCACTCCCGCACTACTGGCGCTATCGCCCAGAACCACAAAAGTACCGATGTCACCAGTCTGGCGAACATGCGTACCGCCACACAGCTCAATCGACCAGGTCTCACCATCCTGACCCTTGCCGGTCGGAGCTTTGCCCATGGACACAACCCGGACTTCGTCGCCGTATTTTTCGCCAAACAGCGCCTGTGCGCCCAGTTCGCGCGCATCATCGGGGGTCATGATCCGCGTTTCGACAGTCGAGTTCTGACGGATGAAGTCATTTACATCGCGTTCGACCTTTTGGATCTCATTCGCGCTCAGCGCCTTGGAATGGCTGAAGTCAAAGCGCAACCGGTCGGCCGCGTTCAGCGAGCCGCGCTGTGCAACATGATCGCCCAGCGTTTCACGCAGCGCCTCGTGCAGCAGGTGCGTGGCCGAGTGGTTCGCGCGAATTGCCGTACGCCGCGCATGGTCGACCTCAAGCTCGACCGCGTCACCTTTGGACAAAGCGCCCTGATCAACGGTAACTTTGTGGGCATAGATTTTGCCATTAGCGAATTTTCTGGTGTCCTCGACCCGCGCCATGTCATCGCGTTCTTCAAGACGACGGATTTCGCCAGTATCACCGATCTGACCGCCAGCTTCGCCATAAAACGGCGTCTGGTTGACAATCACCCAACCGGATCCGCCCTTTTCAATTGTGTCGACCAATGCACCATCGACCATCAAAGCGGCAATCTGCCCTTCGGCCTTTTCCGTGTCATAGCCCAGAAAATCCGTAGCTCCGGCAGTATCCAGCACATCAAACCACACTGCCTGATCTGCAGCCTCACCCGAACCGGCCCATGCCGCACGGGCCTTGGCTTTTTGTTCGGCCATGGCCGCGTCGAATCCGTCCGTGTCCACGGAACGACCCTTTTCGCGCAGGGCATCCTGCGTCAGGTCCAGTGGGAATCCATACGTGTCGTACAATTTGAATGCCGCATCACCCGGAAGCGCCGCGCCCTCGGGCAAACCTGCAACTTCATCATCCAGGAGTTTCAGACCACGATCGAGGGTTTGCTTAAACCGCGTTTCCTCCAACAGCAGCGTCTCTTCGATCAACGGCTGCGCCTGTCCCAACTCGGTGTATTGCGCTCCCATCAGCTGCACCAGACTTGGCACCAGCTGATACATAACCGGATCTTTCGCCCCCAGAAGATGCGCATGACGCATAGCACGACGCATGATCCGGCGCAGCACATAGCCACGCCCGTCATTGGACGGCATCACGCCATCAGCGATCAGGAAGGATGTCGCGCGCAGGTGGTCCGCAATTACCCGGTGGTGCACATTCTGGTCGCCATAGGGGTCAACCCCGGTGGCATGAGCAGACGCTTCGATCAATGTCTTGAACAGGTCGGTGTCATAGTTGTCATGGCTGCCCTGCAGCAGCGCGCCAATCCGTTCCAGCCCCATGCCGGTGTCGATCGACTGCATGTCGAGTTCGACCATCGAGCCGTCCTCGAATTGCTCGTTCTGCATGAAAACGATGTTCCAGATTTCAATGAACCGGTCGCCGTCTTCGTCGGGCGATCCCGGAGGGCCACCCCAGATGTGATCGCCATGGTCGTAGAAAATCTCGGTACACGGTCCACACGGACCAGTCGGACCCATCTGCCAGAAATTGTCGCTAGTGGCGATGCGGATAATCCGGTCTTCGGGAACGCCGACCTTTTTCCAGATCTCGAACGCCTCGTCATCCGTGTGATACACCGTTGCCAACAGGCGGTTCTTGTCGATGCCGAATTCCTTGGTGATCAACTCCCACGCAAACGGAATCGCCTCGTGTTTGAAGTAATTGCCGAAGGAAAAGTTGCCCAGCATTTCAAAGAAGGTGTGGTGCCGCGCGGTATAACCAACGTTATCGAGGTCATTGTGCTTACCGCCGGCGCGCACGCATTTCTGTGCCGTCGTGGCGCGCTGATAATCACGGGTTTCAACACCGGTAAACAGGTTCTTGAACTGCACCATGCCCGAGTTCACGAACATCAATGTCGGGTCATTGCGCGGAACCAGCGGGCTGGACGCGACAATTTCATGCCCCTGTTTGGCAAAATAATTCAGAAAGGTTGAGCGGATATCATTCAGCGTGGGCATATGGCTCTCTCGGCGCGCAATCTCAGTGTTCTGAAATGGTTTATCCCCGTCCCAAAGGATAGTCCACAAAGATAAACCGGCCTTATTTTTGAAGGGCTAGAAAACCCGTCAACAAGATCCGTACACACCAATAGTACAAGATCACCGTATGCAGAACGAGTTAAGGCGGCCACGCGGACCGCCTAGTTTCGAGTATTTCAATTCTTGCAAAACCGGGGGATTTTTGCGGCCCCCAATTGGGCTGTTACGCCTCGAGGATGTCATCTTCCTCCGCAGAACCGGGTGGCATGTCGAACTCCAGGCCGTGCGCGGCCCGAATCTTGTCTTCGATATCCAGCGCAATGCGGCTGTTGTCGCGCAGGTATTGCTTGGCATTCTCACGCCCCTGCCCGATCCGTTCGTCGCCATAGCTGAACCACGAGCCCGATTTCTCGACCACTCCAGCCTTGACGCCGAGATCCAGCAACTCACCCATCTTGCTGATGCCTTCGCCATACATGATGTCGAATTCCACTTGCTTGAAGGGCGGCGCCACCTTGTTCTTGACCACCTTGACGCGCGTCTGGTTGCCGACAACCTCATCACGATCTTTGATCGCGCCGATGCGGCGAATATCCAAACGAACCGAGCTGTAGAATTTAAGCGCGTTACCACCAGTCGTGGTTTCGGGGCTGCCGAACATAACGCCGATTTTCATGCGGATCTGGTTGATAAAGATCACCATGCAATTCGAGCGGCTGATTGAGCCTGTCAGTTTACGCATCGCCTGGCTCATCAATCGGGCCTGCACGCCAACACTGCTGTCGCCCATGTCGCCTTCGAGTTCCGATTTCGGCGTCAAAGCCGCAACTGAGTCGACGACAACCATATTCACAGCGCCCGAACGCACCAGCGTATCGGTGATCTCAAGCGCTTGTTCACCGGTGTCAGGCTGCGAGATCAACAGTTCATCAAGATCGACGCCCAGCTTACGGGCATATTGTGGGTCCAGCGCGTGTTCGGCATCCACGAATGCGCACACACCGCCACGTTTTTGCTGTTCTGCAATGCAATGCAGCGTCAGCGTGGTCTTGCCCGAGCTTTCCGGGCCATAAATCTCAACAATCCGACCCATCGGCAGACCACCAATACCCAGCGCGATATCCAGGCCCAAAGACCCGGTCGAGCTTGCATCGATGTCCTGCTTGGCATCCTCGCCCAGCTTCATGATCGAGCCTTTGCCGAACTGCCGTTCGATTTGCGCCAGCGCGCTATCAAGCGCCTTTTGCTTGTCTGCGTTTTTCTTGTCGCTCATTGTCAGAAGATCCGCCATTGTCCTGTCGCCTTCTCTTTTGTCACACCCATGATCGGGCGGCAATCACTGCTTTGTTCGCCTCTTGTTCCTTATGGGACCAAAAAGAGAACATTTCAACTAAAACTTACAATACTTACTGTTCGGCAATTGTGTTAAAGAGTCGTTTACGCCAATCTGCGACTACTAAATTAGGCGGCGAAGGGCGAATAAATGCTTGTTTTCTATAAGGAACGCCTTGCGTTTCTGGCAGTTCCAAAAACAGGCAGCGCAGCCTATCACACTGCCCTGAGCGCGCGGGCCGACTTTGTCGTCACCGGCCCGCCCGAATTGAAACATGCGCCTGTTCGCCGTTATGACAGGTTTTTTCAAAACATTTTTCGCAAAATGTATGACACCGAAATGGAAATCATGGCCGCGGTGCGCGAACCTATCGACTGGCTCGGCAGTTGGTACAAATACCGCAGCCGGGACGACCGCATTGGGCACCCGCATTCAACCCGCGACCTGAACTTTGATGATTTTGTTCAGGGTTACATGCAAAACCCCCGCCCGGAATTCGCAGATGTCGGCAGTCAGAGCCAGTTTTTCCGCACCCGAAACAACGGTTTCGGTGCGACGCATGTTTTTAAATACGAAAATCAAGATAAGATACTAAGCTTTCTTCAGGACCGGTTGAACATGGAAATCACCCTGCAGCGCGAGAATGTCTCACCAAAGCGCGACCTATTCTTGTCGCCGGAAACGGAAAAGAAGTTCCGCAAGCACCACGCCGAGGAGTTTTCCTGCCACGACGCGGCGCGTTAATCAGTTCAGTTGGTTAAACACAGCCTCGGTCAACTTCGTCAAAGAGAACGGCTTGGGCAAAAAGGTGGAATTCGCAACCTCGGGGCCTGAATCGCCAAAGGCGCCTTCGGTGTAGCCGGACATGAAAATCACCCTCACATCCGGGCGGGTCTCCATCGCTTTGCGCACCCAGGTTGGCCCGTCCATGCCGGGCATAACCACGTCTGTCACAAAGGCATCCACATGCACCGACCCATCCTCCAGCAGGTGCAGCGCCTCTTCGGCGGACCCGGCTTCGAGCACGGTGTAGCCCTTCAATCGCAATGCACGTGTGGCAAAGGCCCGAACAGGGGCCTCATCCTCGACCAGCAGAACTACGCCTTCACCCTGCCGGGACGTTGGGTTTTCCGGAAGGCTGGCGATATCTTGATCAATTTTCTGCGGTGCGGTTGAAACCGGCAGATACACGGTAAATTCGGTTCCCTTGCCCTGAATACTGTCGACAAATATGAACCCTCCGGTCTGCTTGACGATGCCATAGACCGTCGACAGTCCAAGACCGGTCCCCTCACCCGTGCGCTTGGTCGTATAGAATGGCTCAAACACTTTTTGCAGCTTGTCTGCGGGAATGCCCGTGCCGCTGTCGATCACTTTCACGGTGACGTATTCGCCGGGTTGAACCGTTGCACGATCCCGCCGGAACGGTTCGGTCAGAGACATAACCTCGGTCTCGATACGTACCTCGCCCCCTTCGGGCATCGCATCCCGTGCGTTCACGACCAGGTTCATAAACACCTGCTCGAGCTGTCTTTTGTCTGCGCGTACAGGCTTCAGCACGGGATCATGGCTTAACGTCAGGCGAACCTTTTCGCCCACCAAGCGGTTCAAAAGATGGATCAGATCAGAGATCGTATCCCGGAGGTCCAAAACCTCGGGCTGCAAAGTCTGCTTTCGCGAGAATGCGAGAAGTTGACTGACCAACGCCGCGGCCCGGTTGGCGTTCTGGTTGATCTGAACCAGGTCACCATAGTTCGGATCATTTTGATCGTGCCGCAGCAGCAATAGATCGCAATGCCCCGAAATCGCAGTCAGAAGATTGTTAAAATCATGCGCCACGCCGCCCGCCAATTGCCCGACGGCCTGCATCTTTTGCCCTTGCACGAACTGAGCTTCCAGTGTCTTCAACTCGGTCGCATCATTCAGGACAGCGATCAGACAAATCCGCCCCTTGCACGTCACCCGGTTCAGTGTGACCTGCACGAAAACCTCTTTATCCTGACGTGACAGGCGCAGAAATTCTGACCTCGGAACGGCATTCTCTTCGGTCGCGGCGCGGGTCAACCAATCCAGAATGGGATAGCCAAGCCCGTGCATGATTTCGGCCACGTTCGACTTGCCCGGCTGGATCTCTCCGATCAGCTTAATCGCCATCCCGTTCGCATCCAAAATTTCGCCTTCGGGGGACAAACACATCACCGGCACGGGCAGTTCAGCGAATGGGGCATCGCCCTCGGATGGGCGCGCAGATTTCATCGGCAACAATAGCAGATCGCGCACAGTGCCCGAGCGGGACAGCTCGGACACGGTCACGGGCACCTGCCCGTCCAAGGTTTCAGCAAGCGAGATTTCACCCGGTTGCGGGATGTCATTGGGAAATATCCTACCCATATCGTCGGGCCTGTGACCCAGAATGGCCTCTGCCATTCCATTCACCCGCAGAATTGTCCCGTTCCGACCCTCTGTCAGCACCGGAACAGGGGCGTCATCCCATTGCCCGCCTTCGTCCAGAAGGAACCGCCAGCAGAACACATCCTGCCCCACGCTGAACACCGAGATCGGGATTGTCGAGCCAACGGTCACGATATCTTCGCGGGCGCGTTCGTGGATTTCCGCGATGGATTGCAAGCGCAGCAGGATCGCTGCGGGATTAGCGAATCTGGATTTCAGGCAATGCTGCAATCGCGCACCTGGAAAAGCGTTTAACTGTGCCTTTGCACGTGTGTTCGCGCTCAGAATATCGCCATTTGCGTTGGCGATCACTGTCGGACACAAGTCCTGTTCGGTGAAGACGGCCATCACTTCTGCCGAATTACGCGCCGTTCGGTCGGCCGTGAATCCCCGAAAAACAACCAGTAGGCCGGCGGCCAGTAACGACACACCAGCAACAACAAGACCCGTATTCCAGGCGGTCGGCAAAACTTCTGTCAACGGTGTTAAACTCAGCAATGCGCCCAAAACAACGAGTGGCACAAGGCGCGAGAAGGCCGGTGTTTTTCTTGAGGTCGGCTCAGAAAAGATCTCTGCAGTGTCGGACATTAACAACTCAGGTCAAAAGGCTTTGTCACACTCGGCCCGAATTTGGTTAACGCCCCCTTAAGGACAGCGGAAACTTCTACCTAAGGTTGCTATTCAATGACGCACTATCGCGTCAAGTGCGACGTAAAGAACCCGTCTGCACCGTGTGTCACAAGCCACGACTTTCGCACCGTTTCGGTCCAGTCGGGATTCAGTTTAAGAAATCCGTCGACAATATTGCCGTTTTCATCATCCAATATGGAGCAGGTCGCATAGGCTATAATTCCACCCGGTCCAACCAGTTGAGCGGCGGAATTCAGGATGTCGGACTGTAGTGCATTCAGCGCGTGCAAACCCTCTTCGGACAGCGCCCATTTACCTGCCGGGGCACGCCGCCACGAGCCGCTGCCCGAGCATGGCGCATCCGTCAGGACAATATCGAACGGAGCCTGACGGGCTACATCTTCCGGCTGCAGGCAGGTAACACGCACACCGGCCCGTTTGGCCCGCATCGGCAGATCGCGCATGCGCCCTGCGTTCACATCATGCGCAAAGACCTCGACACCCGAATGGGCCGCCAGAGCCAAAGACTTGCCACCACCGCCAGCGCAATAATCCAGAACACGCAGACCTGGCTGCAGATCTAGCGCTGCAACCACGGCTTGGCTGGCTGCGTCCTGCAATTCGACCAGACCTTCGGTATAGGCGCGGCTTTGGGCAACTTTTCGGGCCCCTTCAGTGACCTCTAGGGCGGTTTCACACGCCGAATGTTCTTTCGCGCAAATTCCGTCAGCACTCAAAGCAGCAATCGCACCAGCACGATCGGTTTTGGCAAGGTTAGCCCGCAAATGAACAGGTGCACGGGTTTGCAATACCTGTGCCGCCGCCTCTGCCTGATCCCCGAGCGAGGTTTGAAAACGCGGCCAGAGCCATTCGGGGATGTCGCACCGCTCGGAATCCGAGCTGAACGCGCGCGGTGCATCGGCGGCGGTTAACGGCTCTGGCGTATATCGTTCGCCTGTAAACAGCGTCTCGGGATCACCGCCGTTTGACCGGATCGAACCGATCATCAACCCGCGCCCGGTTTCTGCCCCGCCCAAGGCCGAGAAGGACCGTTTGCAACGCAGCGCTTCAAACACGTGATCGCGCACGGCGGCCCGGTCTTTCGAGCCCGCAAACCGGCTGCGGCGCGCCCATCCTGTCAAAGCCTTTTCAACCGGTGCGCCGGCAAGGATGTCATCTAAGATTTCAATCGAAGCCTGAACGCGCGCTGCTGGGGTCATAAGATATTTCCGATTTCTCTGCTAAACCCTAAAAACGCAAATCGGCGCCCGCGTTGGGGCGCCGTGCTGCAAACTCTGTTGCGTCACATTACCCGGTAGTTCGGGCTTTCACGCGTGATCTGAACGTCATGCACATGGCTTTCTTTCAGGCCAGCGCCGGTGATTTTGACGAAGTTACAGTTCTTGCGCATTTCTTCGACCGTTGCACAGCCGGTATATCCCATCGCTGCGCGCAGGCCGCCAACCAGCTGGTGAACCACCGCACTGGCCGATCCCTTGTAGGGCACCTGCCCTTCGATCCCTTCGGGAACCAGCTTGTCGCTGGCTGCGTCTTTCTGAAAATAGCGATCCGCCGACCCGCGTGCCATGGCGCCAAGGCTGCCCATTCCGCGATAAGATTTGAACGAACGGCCCTGGTACAGGATCACCTCACCCGGGCTTTCATCCGTTCCCGCGATCATCGAGCCAACCATTGCGCAGGATGCGCCTGCCGCGATTGCCTTGGCGAAATCGCCCGAAAATTTGATGCCACCATCGGCGATGACCGGAACATCCCCGGCAGCCGTCGCACAGTCCATGATCGCTGTCAGTTGGGGTACGCCGACGCCTGCCACCATCCGGGTTGTGCAGATGGAGCCCGGCCCGATGCCAACCTTGATTGCATCCGCCCCGGCATCGATCAGTGCCTTGGTGGCCTCGCTCGTCGCTACATTGCCCGCAATGATCTGGACCTCGTTCGAGAGTGTCTTGACCCGCCGCACCGCGTCCAGAACGCCCTGCGAATGCCCATGAGCAGTATCGACCACGATGATATCAACGCCCGAATCCACCAACTGCTCGGACCGTTCGAAACCAGAATCACCAACAGAAGTCGCCGCAGCGACCCGCAGGCGTCCCAGCCGGTCCTTACAGGCGGTCGGGTTCAGCACGGCTTGCTCGGTATCTTTCAGGGTCAGCAGGCCTGTCAGCTTGCCCTCACCATCGACCACCAGCAGTTTTTCGATCCGGCGGGCTTTCATCAGGCTCTTGGCCTCCTCCAGATCTGCAGGTTCCTGCAGCATCGCCAAATTGTCCGATGTCATCATCACGTGAACCGGCGTCTCGTCCGAGGTCGCAAAGCGCATATCGCGATTGGTCAGGATACCCACGACGCGCCCGCTTTCATCGACGACCGGAAAGCCGGTAAAGTTATAGCGCTGCACCAGCGCCTTCGCGTCCGCCAGCGTTTGGTTCACGCTCAGCGTGACCGGGTTGTACACGATGCCCGACTCAAATCGCTTCACGCGACGAATCTCTCGGGCTTGCTCTTCGACCGTCAGGTTCTTGTGAACAACGCCAATACCGCCTGCCTGCGCCATTGCGATGGCCATGCGCGCCTCGGTCACCGTGTCCATGGCCGAGCTGAGCAGCGGGATGTTCATCGTGATTTCACGCGTCACACGCGTGGCTGTATCCGCCGTCGCCGGCAGCACCGACGAGGACGCCGGAACCAATAAAACATCGTCAAAGGTAAGTGCCTCACGAATCTGCATCTGTTAACCCCATGCAAAAGCCCGTTTGGCGGTGACCCTATTTCATGGATTTAACCTAAGGAAAAGCCCCTGACCTAAACTAGTTTCCCTTCGCTGGCCGATACCGCGGCAAAAAACGACGCAAGACGTTCAAAACGTGCCGCTGAATGGCCTTTCCCTTTGCGCACAAACCCATATCTTGCCGGGCATACGTGCGAATACAAAAGGCAGGCCAAAAATGACCACCGACCCCCTTGTTGTCTTTACTCCGTCAGGCAAACGCGGGCATTTCCCCGTGGGTACCCCGGTTCTGACTGCTGCACGGCAGTTGGGTGTGGATCTGGATTCGGTCTGCGGCGGCCGTGGGATTTGTTCGAAATGTCAGATCACACCCAGCTATGGCGAGTTTCCTAAACACGGCGTAACAGCATCCGAGAACGCGCTGAGCGAATGGAACGCGGTCGAACAGCGTTACGATGACAAACGCGGCTTGAAATCGGGCCGTCGTCTGGGCTGTCAGGCGACAGTTCAGGGAGACATCGTGATCGATGTCCCACCCGAAAGCCAGGTCCACCGTCAGGTTGTTCGCAAGGCCGCCACCGCGCGGGCCATTACGATGGACCCGGCAACCCGGCTGTATTTCGTAGTGGTAGAAGAACCCGACATGCACTCGCCAACAGGCGATCTAGAACGGCTGGAACGCGCGCTGCGCGAGCAGTGGAACATTGACGCCATCACCGCCGATCTTTCGCTGATGTCCAAGCTGCAGCCCGTCCTGCGCAAGGGCAAATGGGAGGTCACTGTTGCCCTCCAAAAAGGCCACAAGGATGAAGCGGCGCGCGTGGTCGAAATCTGGCCCGGATTGCATGAACATGGGCTTTATGGTCTGGCCATCGACCTCGGCTCGACCACAATTGCGGCGCACCTGACCGATCTGGAGACCGGCGAGGTCAAAGCGTCCTCGGGCCTGATGAACCCGCAGATCCGCTTTGGCGAAGACCTTATGAGCCGCGTTTCATACTCGATGATGAACCCCGGTGGTGATCAGGAGATGACCAGGGCCGTACGAGAGGCGATAAACGATTTGACCACCTCAATTTCTGAGGAAGCCGGGATTAGTTCCGAGCTGATCGTTGAAACCGTTTTCGTCTGTAACCCGGTGATGCACCACCTGTTGCTGGGTCTGGATCCCGTCGAGCTGGGACAGGCACCTTTTGCCCTGGCGACATCAGAAAGCATGTCCCTGCCTGCGCGTGAGATGGACCTGACTAATATGAACCCGCGCGCGCAGGTCTACATCTTGCCGTGCATTGCGGGCCACGTCGGCGCCGACTGCGCCGCAGTGGCACTGTCGGAGGAACCGGGAAAGTCCGAAGACCTTGTGCTTATCGTGGACGTGGGCACCAACGCTGAAATCCTGCTGGGCAATACCAGCCGCGTCTTGGCGTGTTCCTCACCCACCGGCCCGGCATTCGAAGGCGCGCAGATCAGTTCCGGCCAGCGTGCCGCGCCTGGGGCGATTGAGCGCATCGAAATCGACCCTGTCACCAAGGAACCGCGCTTTCGCGTGATCGGGTCCGAAAAATGGTCCGACGAGGAAGGCTTTGATCAAGAGATAGCCACAAGCGGCATTACCGGCATCTGTGGCTCGGGCATCATCGAAGCGGTCGCCGAAATGCGTATCGCCGGATTGCTGGACGAAAGCGGCCTGATCGGATCTGCAGACCAGACCGGCACGCCCCGTTGTGTACCCGAAGGCCGCACCCACGCCTATCTGATCCACGACGCCAGCGCCGAGGGCGGTCCGCGCATCACGGTCACGCAGGGCGATATCCGCGCCATCCAGCTGGCCAAATCCGCGCTCTATGCCGGTGCACGCCTGTTGATGGATGAAATGAACGTCGACACGGTGGATCGCGTTGTGCTGGCCGGGGCGTTCGGCGCGCATATTTCGACCAAGCACGCGATGGTTCTGGGTATGATCCCCGATGCGCCCTTGAACAAAGTCTCAAGTGCAGGCAACGCGGCTGGCACCGGTGCGCGGATTGCCTTGTGCAACATTGGTGCCCGGTCCGAGATTGAGCGTGTCGTGCGTGAGATCACCAAGGTCGAAACGGCCATTGAGCCGAAATTTCAGGACCATTTCGTTGCCGCCAATGCCATCCCGCACAAGACGGATCCGTTCCCGGAATTGTCGCAAGTGGTCACTCTGCCCTCGCCCTCCTTCAATGCCGGTGGTGGAGAAGAAGGCTCTGGTCGCAGACGGCGCAGGCGGTCATAGTCACCCCTGACATAAGGGAGGCGACATGCAGATCGCAAACGAGGAACAGGCGGAATATTGGGGGAAGTCCCCGTCTGGAGCCAAATGGCTGACCTATGAGGACCAGCTGGATCAACTGATGGCCCCGGTCCTTGATCTGGTGCTAGAACGTGCCGGATTAAAACCCGGCATGCGTGTTCTGGATATCGGCTGTGGTACGGGTGCAAGCGCGATCGCCGCCGCACATTCCGTGGGGCCAGAAGGCCACGTTCTGGCTGCAGATGTCTCGCAGCCATTTCTGGACCGCGCATCGGCACGGGCATCCGATGCCGGATCGCAAAACATCACCTTCCAGTTCGCCGACACCCAGACCTACGCCTTTGAAGCAGCGGACCGAGACACCATGATCTCGCGATTTGGGGTCATGTTTTTTGAGGATACGGTTGCCGCCTTTACCAACATGACCCGCGCGCTAAAGCCCGGCGGCACGATGACCTTTGCCGCCTGGGGGCCATTGCCCGGAAACCCATGGTTCAGAATGCCCCATATCGCGGCCTCGGAACGGCTGGGCACGCCGCCCAAGGTCGACCGGAATGCACCGGGCCCCTTGGCGTTTCATGATCGTGAGCGTGTTACCGGGTTGCTGGAAAAGGCAGGTCTAAGCAATATTCGCGCCGATTCTGTTAACCTTATGTTGGACTTTCAAGGCTCTTTGCTGGATTGCGCCGCCTTGTGTACCCGTGTTGGCCCCGCCGCCCGTGTTATTACCCATTTCGACGGTAAACCCGAAGACGTGACTGCGATCCAACACGCCGTCGCCGAAGCGTTTCACCCCTTTGCCAAAAATGGTGCGGTGCACATCCCGGCTGATATCAACCTATTTCAGGCGCGTCGCCCGGAGTAAATGACCACAGACGCAACCACGCCCAAAGCGCTGATTTCTAAGCTTTTCCGATGACAAACTGAGTTCTGGAGCGGGTAGCGGGAATCGAACCCGCGCGTTCAGCTTGGGAAGCTGACAGGCTACCATTACATCATACCCGCCGCGTCTTTCACCGATATCACCAGAGGCTTATCGACTTCAAGAACCCATCATCGGAAAAGCGGCACCGCCTTGTTCCGTCCTGACACACCCCATCCTTCGAACAGGACATCGCACCTGGTTCCGTGAAATAGAAATACCTTCTGCCTCAACGCCAGTTGCGCTTGCAGATCGACCAGCTCCACGAGGTATTCTTTTTTCCAAACGCTTGCTTTAGTCAGAGTCTGCCTGTGTTGGGCGACGATGTTGGCTCATCTTCGTACGTGACGGGTATCGCGATATCGCCACTAATCTAGCGATCTTGTCAGGTTCCGGCGGCGATCAGCACAAATACGAAAAAAGGCCGGACACATGGTCCGGCCTTTGTTCACTGGAACAAGTGATTGGATCAGGCGCGACGACGACGCCCGCCACCACGACGGCCACCTACAGCGCCCGCTGCGCCGGCCTCTTCCGGGGATTTGTTGAACCGAATCCACTCGCCACCATGCGGGTCATTATTGGTCAGCAGGTTGGCGGCACGGATGGCTTCCATTTCCTTACCGGCGCGCGGCTTGGTCGAGCCCAGACCGAACAGCTGACAGAAAGTTTCGTCATCCATGTCCGCAGGCAGAATGATCCCCTTGGCTTCGACCTCGGCCTTTTTCTCGGCCAGCTTTTTGGGACCCACAGGCAGCGCCACCGGGTTCATAATTGCCGACGTCATACCTGCGCCCATTGCCATCGGCAGGAACGCATTGTTGATGCCGTGGCGGTTTGGCAGACCAAAGGACACGTTCGAAGCACCACAAGTGGTGTTTACGCCCAGTTCTTCGCGCAGGCGACGGACCAGCGCAAAGACCTGCTGACCGGCGGTTGCCATCGCACCGATGGGCATCACCAGCGGGTCAACGACGATGTCATGCGCCGGGATACCGAAATCGGCGGCCCGCTCAACAATCTTCTTGGCCACTTCGAAGCGCACATCGGGATCTTCGGAAATACCGGTGTCATCGTTCGAGATCGCAACAACTGGCACGTTGTATTTTTTGACCAGCGGCAGAACCAGTTCCAGACGATCTTCTTCGCCGGTGACCGAGTTCAGCAACGGACGGCCCTCAGCAGCTTCAAGACCAGCTTCCAAAGCGCCGGGAACGGACGAGTCGACACATAGCGGAACGTCAACCAGACCCTGCACCAGCTCGACGATCTTGCGCATCAGTGGTGGTTCGGTCTCGTTCGGGTTGGGGTTCGAGTTGTAGACAACGCCCGCGTTAATATCCAGAACGGTTGCTCCGGCCGCAACCTGCGCAATGGCGTCCTTTTCAACGGTTGAGAAATCGCCGGCTTCCAGCTCGGCCGCCAGTTTCTTACGGCCCGTCGGATTGATCCGCTCACCGATCACGCAGAACGGTTCGTCAAAGCCCAGAACGGCAGTTTTTGTTTTTGATTCTACGACTGTACGCGTCATGTCCGTTCCTTAGGAGTTTACAGGCTTTGCCGAAGCGCCGCCGTTATTGATGGCCCAGTTGGCGTTGGTCTTGATGCCGCCAAGCGGGAAGAAGTGTACATTGGTGATGTTGAAATCCGGGTTGGCCGCTTTGTGGTTGGCCAGCTCGGTGATCACATCGGTCGGCTCATAAGGCAGCAGCAGCTTGGACACATCCATCGCACGCTTTTGCAGGACCTTCAGCGACGGGCCAACACCGCAGGCGATGGCAAACTTGATCAGCGTCTGCAGCTTGGCCGGACCAGCGATACCGATATGGACTGGAATATCGATACCAGCTTCTTTCAGACTGTCGGCCCATTCGATAATCGGTTTGGCTTCAAACGCGAACTGCGTTGCCAGCGCCATTTCGGCATCCGTGGTTTCGCTGAATTTCTGCTTCCAGCGCAGTGCGTCGTCGACATTCTTGGTCGAGCCGTCGGGGTCGATATCCTTGTTGCCTTCGGGGTGACCCGCGACGTGCAGACGCTTAAAGCCCGCCTTGTCGAACAGACCGGTTTCCAGCAGCTGCATCGAGCTGTCGAAATCACCATGCGGAGTCGTGACACCACCGGCTAGCAGCAGCGCCTGATCAACGCCTGCCTCGCCCTGATACATCGAGATCCAGTTTTCCAAAGTCGCCGCATCCTTGATGATCCGCGCCGGGAAGTGCGGCATCACTGGATAGCCTTCGTCGGCGATCCGCTTGGCGGTTTTGACCATATCCTCGATGGGCGTGCCTTCGATATGAGCAATGTAAACGCGGGTGCCTTCTGGCAGCAGCGCGCGGAAATCTTCGACCTTTTCGGCGGTGCGGGGCATCACCTCGATCGAATAGCCTTGCAAAAAGGCTTCGACGGTCGGGTTTACAGGGCCGTTTTCGACCGCATCACGTTTCTTGAAGTTCAGCAAAGCCATTGCGGCCTCCCATAGATGTCTCGGGCTCATGCCCAACCGTCATTGGCGATCAGGGCTTTGATGCGGTCCTGATCGTATTCTGTTTCCAAACGCGTGGCTTCGGCCTCGGCAATCTCGGACGGGTCGCCGTCGACTGCAAAGGGGGCCGCCTTGCGCCACTCGGCCAGATAGGCATCGCTATCCTTGGCGTTCACCTTCATGGCCGCGCGGTCGATGGCTTGTTCGAACCGTTCCTCCAATTGCCGCTTTGCGCCACGACGGCCTTTGCCGACGATGACTTGGGCGGGAATATCGCGCCAGTAAACAATGGTGACGTCAGGCATTGCGTTTGATTCCTCCTAACCAGATGGACCGGTTCTAAACGTCTATGTGGGGGCAAGTCGGTCGATTTTCGACACACGGAGCATTTCCAGCGACGTTTTTGCCCGCGATGGGATACCGGGGTTGTAACGAAGACTGAACCAAACGCGCATATCAAAATTCTCATCACTTTAATGAGCGTCTTGCACGACGCACACGCCCGACCTATGGTCGGGGTAACTCGAAAATCGGAGGGCGTTTAATATGGCGCCCAAGCGTCCCAAAGGTGCGGGCGCGTTCCCGAAGGCGGTCGAAAGCCCCGCGCCGGCAAGACCCGATCCAGATGCGTTATATGCGGCGCTGGATTTGGGGACAAATAGTTGCCGCATGTTGATAGCCCAGCCCAAGGGCAGCGGCTTCCATGTGGTCGACAGCTTTTCCAAATCCGTGCAGTTGGGCGCGGGTTTGGAACGAACCGGACGATTGTCTCGGTCCTCCATGGCGCGCACCATTCAGGCGCTGCGCATCTGTCAGCAAAAGCTGAAACGCAACAAGGTCAGGCGCATGCGTCTGGTCGCGACCGAGGCGTGCAGGCGTGCCAAAAACTCACGCGAATTCATCCGACAGGTCAAACGCGAAACCGGACTGACGCTTGAGATCATCCAGCCCGAGGAAGAGGCGCGCTTGGCCGTGATCTCCTGCGCGCCGTTGGTGTCTACCAAGACCGATCAATTGTTGGTCGTGGATATTGGTGGCGGATCAACCGAACTGGTTTGGATCGACATCTCATCCGTACCGCGCCGGGACCGCCCCGCCGCGATCATGCGGCTGCACCATGGGTTTCACACGACTGACAGCCCCTTCCCTGCGGCAAAAGTCGTCGACTGGATCAGCGTACCCCTGGGTGTTGCAACCCTGCGCGATCAGTTCAACGACGTCGAAGATGACTCCGCTCGCTTTGCTCTGATGAGTTGGTTTTTCGAAGAAAATCTCGCCGATTTCGCACCTTACAAGGACGAGCAAGCCCGCCTCGGGTTCCAGATCGTCGGTACCAGTGGCACGGTTACAACCGTTGCGGCCTCGCACCTGGGGCTCAAGCGCTACGACCGGACCAAGGTCGATGGTTTGCGCATGACCAGCGATCAGATTGACAAAGTCATACGAGGGTATCTAGAACTCGGCCCTCAGGGTCGCCGACGTGATCCCCGGATTGGGGATGACCGGCAGGCGCTGATCATGTCCGGCTCGGCCATTTTGCAGGCGCTGTTAAGATGCTGGCCTACCGACCGCCTTTCCGTGGCGGACCGGGGGCTGCGCGAAGGCCTGCTCTATGCGCAGATGAGCGCGGACGGCGTACTGGAAGACGGACCGTTCTGATGGCGAAGACACCAAGTGGCAAAAACAACTCGGGGCGCGGGCAGCGTGACCTGAAGGTCAAGGTAAAGACTGCACGCGGGCGTAAGCTCAGCTCGACCCGTTGGCTCGAGCGGCAGCTGAACGACCCCTATGTGAAACGTGCGCAGGTCGAAGGGTACCGTGGGCGCGCAGCGTTTAAGATATTGGAGCTGGACGAAAAGTACCGGTTCCTCGTGCCGGGTGCACGTGTCGTCGACCTGGGCTGTGCGCCGGGTGGATGGTTGCAAGTCGCGGTCAAACGAGTGAATGCGCTGGGCGAACGTTCCGGCAAACGGATAGGCACAGTTCTGGGTGTCGACCTGCAAGAGGTCGAACCGGTCGCAGGTGCCGAGGCACATGTGCTGGACTTCATGGAAGACGATGCCGACGACAAAGTCAAAGAGTGGCTGGGCGGCAAGGCTGACGTGGTGATGTCCGACATGGCCGCGTCGTCATCTGGGCACAAGCAAACCGACCACATGCGCATCATGGCTCTGTGCGAAACGGCGGCCTATTTCGCCTTTGACGTACTGGAAGAAGGCGGCACGTTTGTTGCCAAGGTTCTGGCCGGTGGCGCCGAAGGCGATCTGCAAAAGCTGCTAAAGCAGAAATTCGACAAGGTTGCGAATGTGAAACCACCCGCGTCGCGCTCGGACAGTTCCGAGAAGTTCGTGGTCGCAACCGGGTTCCGGGGCTAGATCAGTCGTCCAGCGAAATCCGATCCTCTGTCAGCACCTGTTCGCGCAGTGAAGCGGCGGCAATACCTTGTATCAACAACGCTTGGCCGTGATTGATGTATTCCGGTGGTCGGGCTCGCAATTCCTCGATCCGTTGCGACAAAGCCAGTGGCTTTTTGAGCTTGGACGTGTGGACCGGTTTGAGAAACATGTGTCACCTATAAGCTGGGGCAATTCTTGCCTCAGCTTGATCGGTAACTGTAAAATTTGCCGGGAAAATGACGGAAACCGGGCCAAGCCGTGCCGTTTCAGCGGCCCAGTTGCTGCTTCAACTGCAAAAGGTTTGGGTCCTCTGGGATGATCTCTAACCCCTGCTCCAGAACATCGCGTGCGGCCTGCGGCCCACGATTGATCTGCGCCAGCTGCACCAGCATTGGCCATGCTTCGGCGCGTTGCGGGTCAAGGGTAACCACCTCTTGAAACGCCCGCTCGGCAGCTGGCGCATTGCGGAACGTTAGGGCCATCCCGCCAAGCACAAGATGCGTTTCAGGAAAATCCAGTCGGTTGGAAATCGCCGACTGCCACTCGGACATGCCCTGCCCCGACAATTGCTGTTGTTCCGCAGTCAGGGCCTGCGGCGGAATGTTCAGAAACTCTTTTGCCGCCGAAATGCGGACGTTTCGCAACGGGTCGGACAGCAGCGGCTCAAGCCGTTGGATTTGATCGGGCAAGCTGGCCTGACGCTGCAAAGGCGCTGCGTTTGCGCGAACCAGAGCGTCCTCGTCCTCCAAAAGCCCAGCCGTTCTGGCCGCTATATCAACGGACCCAAAAGGTTGAAGCAGATAGGTGGCCGTGGCGCGCACGATACCGGGTTGATCACGGTCGGTCGCAATGTCCAGAAGTTCCTCCGGCCCATCCGCACGACCAAGCGTTGCTGCCTGAAAGGCCGATCCAAAATGCGGTTCTCGATGCGCGCTGTCAGGAAACCAGCCTTCGATCTGTTGGGCGGCCCATGTCTGATCCTGATCCGAATGGCAATCCGTACAGGCATCCTGCCCCAGCCCCAAATCGGGACGAGGTACACGGAAACTGTGATCGCGCCTGCCGTCGACACCCATATAGACACGCTCGATCATATGGCAGGACTTGCACTGCGCACCCTCGCTATTCTCTGGGTGATTGTGATGTTCCGGCGCGTCGTACTCTTTGGCAGCCAGAGTTGGAAACTTGGGATTCGCGGCAGGCGAGTGACACTGCGTACACACCCCGTTTCCATCTGCCCTCAGACTCGCGCTATGCGGCTCGTGACAATCCATGCAGCCCACGCCGCGGTCATACATCTTGGATTGTAGGAACGAGCCGTACACATAGACTTCATCCAAAATCTGACCATCCGGATGGTACAAACCCGGACGCAGAACCGCCAGATTATACGCGTCATGATAGGGCGTTCCGGGCAGTGGGTTGCCATCTCCATGCGCCTCACGACGGGAATGACACCCGGCGCATTGCTGAATCTCGGCCTCGGTCTGGCCTTTACCCCAATCCATCAGGAACCCGGTGTCGCCCAAACCCTGCGGCAGGCTTTGCCCCCCGACCCACTCGATATGCGCAGAACCCGGGCCATGGCAGCTTTCGCACCCGACCCCGATCTCGGCCTGTACCGAGTCGTATGTTCTGGTTTCAGCGTTGTATTGTTTCTCAAAACCAGTCGCGTGACATTCCGCACACCGCGCATTCCAGTTCTTGTAAGGTCCGGTCCAGTGCAACCCGTCATCGGGGGGTAAATCTTGATCCGGGTAAAGGTGAAACCACTGCTTGTTTTCGGTATCCCAAACAACATCGAAACTCTGCAACCGGCCGGGTTCTGTTTCGAACAAGTATTGCTGCAACGGCTCAATGCCGACGACGGAATGTACGCCGTATTCGGTGCTCATCCCGTCTTTTTCCGTGACTTTTGCGCTCAGCGCGCCTTCGGTGTCGGTGAATTCGACTGACATCCCGTCATGGTCGAACCGCGTTCCGTCAAAATCGGCAATAACCGCGCCGTCTTTAACCTCAGTCCAGGCCAGCGCGTGGTGGGAATTGGACCATGCCGCCGCCTCGTCTTTGTGACATTCAGCACATTGATCCGACCCGACATAGGCCGGAGACTGGCCAAAGGCGGCCACAGGCACAAACAGCCCGACACACAACGCCAGAAATTTCACTGAGAACCCCGATCCTGATTGTCTTCCAGATCCATCAAAGCGCCGTTGTATTCGGCACCAAGGATCAGAATTGCCGCGCACAGGTACAAAAAGATCAGCGCCGCCATGACGCCAGCCAAACCCGCATACGTGGCGCTGTAGCTGGCAAATTGCGCGATGTAGATCGAGAACCCCCACCCGCCGGCCGCCCACAAGGCCAACGTCAGAACAACGCCAGGCAGAATTTGCATCAGCTTGTGCCGCCGCGTTGGCAGGATCAGATGCGCCAACAGGACTGTGCCTGCCGGAACCGCAACCGTGAAGGTCCAGCGCAGCCTGTCTACCGACAACCAGTCCGACACGTTCACATCAGTCTTCTCGCTTACTAGTTGGGTGTAGGCGGGCAAAACAACTTCGACCGCGGCAATGGCCAGAATGGCAACACCACCAACAATAACCAGCCCCAGGCACAGCAACCGGGTTTTCCAGAACGGCCAAACGTCGCTATCGTGATAAGCTTGGTTCATGGCCGCCCGCACAGCCATCACACCGTTCGAGGCGAAGAAGATCGCCAGTAGACCACCCAGCGTTATGACGCCCGAGCCGGATTCCTGCAGGACGGCCCGCAATTCAGCCACGATTGGCCCCGCGACATCTTTGGGCCACGCTCCAAACACAAGCTCAATCAGTTCGTCGGTGACATAACCCTGAGACAATGACCCCGCCAAAGCCACTGTGAACAACACAAATGGAAACAAAGCCAGCATCAGGGACATAGCGACGTGACTGCTCATCACGAACCCGTTTTTGTTGTTGAACCGCACTACGGCCAGCCACAGCGCCTGAACTGGCCGGCCAATTGAGGGAATCACACGTGCATTCATGCGCTCAGCCTAACCCGCCTCGGCTTTGCTCTGAAATGGCAAATCCCTTGAGAACGTAAATTATCTGGCCCAAATGTTTGGGCACATTGCAGAATCTCGCTCAGCCGTGCAGGATCAGTTTCCAGAGCGACCATCAATCGTTGTAACGTGCCACGCGGCATTACAGGCGGGCTAAGCGATGACTTTGGAACCTAATCAGAACACGAGCGGTCCGCGGCTGAAGCTGTCGGTTGTTCGGGATGCGACAATTGTCGCCACACTGATTGTATTGGGACTTTACGCGGGTTCAGCATTCCTGATCCCGCTGACCATGGCTTTGTTGATCAACGTTTTGATTATCGCGCTGAGCGACCGGGTAATCTCGATGGCCCGGGTGCCCGTCTGGCTGGCCAACATCGCCGCAGTCACAGTTGTTTTGGCTGGCTTGTTCGTGATCATGTACATCCTCGGCAGCCAGGCGACGCAGTTCGCCCGATCCATCAGCACGTATGAAACCCAGTTCGACGGCGCCGTGAACCGGGTCACGGGGCTGGTTGGCAATGACGTCACCACGTTTATCCGTGACAATCTGGTCAGTATCGACATGTCCTATGTCGCGCGTGTGTTGCTCAGCAGTGCAACATCGCTACTGAACCAGTTTTTCCTGATCAGCCTGTACGTGGCCTTCCTGATGGCCGAACGTCTTGCTTTTCGCAAAAAGATACAACTGGCTGCGGGCAATCCCGAAACCGGGGCCGAATTCACCACAATTCTGGATGCGATCACCGACAGCTTGCAGCGCTATGTCGGGGTAAAAACCTTCATCAGCCTGGTCACGGCAGGCATCAGTTACTCGGTCTTCAAGGCGCTTGGGCTTGAATACGCCGAAACTTGGGCCGTGCTGACTTTTGCGCTGAACTTCATCCCGTCTATCGGTTCGATCATCGCCGTAATCTTTCCGGCCATGATTGCCCTCGTTCAATATGAAACGATCGGGCCTTTCCTGATCATCGTGTTCGGTTGCGGCACCATCCAGTTTCTGATCGGCAATTTTGTTGACCCTGCCTTGCTGGGCCGGTCGCTGAACATGTCTACGTTTCTGGTGATCCTCGCGCTAACGTTCTGGACAACCGTTTGGGGGCTGATCGGTGCATTCCTAAGTGTTCCTTTGACTGTCTGCATTCTGATCATCTTCAGCCACATTCCTGCCCTTAGGCCAGTGGCTATTCTGATGTCTCTTGATGGCCGCCTTGGTGATGACAACGCACCCGCACGGACCCAATAATCTGTGCAAAACCCGATCTTCATAGGGTCCGAGATCTATCGCCATTCGACCTATGGTTCAAAACACCCGCTGGCTATCCCGCGCGTCTCCACCGTCATGGACCTGTGCCGCGCGCTGGGCTGGATCAATTCGGAAAATTACAGGGTCAGCCCCCGCGCAAAACCCGGCGCGCTGCACCGCTTTCACACGCCGGACTACATAGATGCGCTGCAGGCCGCGGAAAGAGCTCAAAGCGTCTCGGATGATGTACGCTCGACCTATGCGCTGGGCACACTGTCCAACCCGGTATTCCCCGAGATGTACAGACGCCCCGCCACTGCGGCCGGAGGATCAATGTTGGGCGCTGAACTGATCCGCGATGGCGGCATCGTTTACAACCCTGCGGGCGGAACACATCACGGCCTGCCCGACCGTGCCAATGGGTTTTGTTATCTGAACGACCCGGTTTTGGCGATCCTGACCCTGTTGCGAATGGGCCTGGACCGGATTGTCTACGTCGATATCGACGCCCATCACTGCGACGGGGTCGAGGCCGCCTTTCAGGGTTCGGACACGGTTCGGATGATTTCCATTCATGAAGCCCAACGGTGGCCCTTCACCGGAAGGCTTGATGATGATGCAGGCGGCGCGGCGTTTAACCTTCCGGTGTCCAGAAACCTAAACGATGATGAATTTGACGCCATTCTCGACCAGCTGATCCTGCCCACGGCTGAGGCCTTCAAACCGCAAGCCCTTGTCCTGCAATGCGGCGCCGATGCGGTTGCCGAGGACCCACTGTCGCGCCTGGCGCTGTCCAACAATTCTCACTGGAAAGCCGTCGCCGCACTGAAAGGTCTTGCGCCCCGCGTTCTGGTCCTGGGCGGAGGCGGTTATAACCCGTGGTCAGTTGGCCGCTTGTGGACTGGTGTTTGGGCCACCTTGAACGACTTCGACATCCCCGAAATGCTGGAGGCGGACGCGCAAGCCATCCTCGACGCATTGACCTGGAACCGGGCAGCTGGCCGAAACCCTCCGATTCATTGGCTTCGAACGTTGCGAGACGCGCCAAATCACGGACCTATCCGACCAGAACTGAAGGAAGATTTGCGCCGTCTGACTGGGCGGATTTCACAGTAGATCGGTGAAATAAAGGCTGCTAACATACCGCTGCTACGACACATTTTCTAATTACCGCACAAAATCACAAAGTCAGTTTGGAAAATTGACGTCGATTGGACCCACCAAATGAATGCACTCAATCAGATAAATGATCTCAAAGCCCGAATGGGACAATCCATTATCGGACAGACTGACGTGATCGACCGCCTGCTGATCGGGATGTTGGCCAACGGAAACTTGCTGATCGAAGGGCTTCCCGGTTTGGCCAAGACCCGCGCGGTCAAGGCAATGGCACGTAACCTGGATGCACGTTTCAGCCGGATTCAGTTCACTCCGGATCTGCTGCCATCGGACGTCACGGGGACCGAGGTGTTTCAGCAGACCGATGACGGTGGAACGTTCCGGTTCGAGCCAGGCCCGATCTTCGCCAATATCGTTCTCGCGGACGAGATCAACCGCGCTCCCGCCAAAGTTCAGGCTGCGTTGCTTGAAGCGATGGAAGAACGGCAAGTAACCGTCTCGGGAACCACGCATAAAATGGAACCGCTGTTTATTGTGATGGCGACCCAGAACCCGATTGAACAGGAAGGCACCTATCCCTTGCCCGAAGCGCAAATGGACCGGTTCCTGATGCATGTTCAGATCACTTACCCCCCGGTTGAAGATGAAGTTGAGGTGATCCGTCTGGTTCGGGGCGAAGAAATCGCGGCGGGTAAAGGCGCAACCAATGAAGCGCCGCCGACAATCCCGCAGGACGCCGTATTCGCCGCGCGTTCTGAAATAGGTCAGATCCACGTATCCGACGCAATGGACCGCTACATGGCCGATCTGGTGCAGGCCACGCGAACGCCCGGCGCGCTCAGTGAAGAACTGGCCGGTTGGATCGACATCGGTGCCAGCCCGCGCGCCTCGCTTGCCTTGGACAAATGCGGTCGCGCGCATGCCTGGATGAACCAGCGCGATTATGTCGACCCGGCAGATATTCGCGCCATCGCACATGATGTATTCCGCCACCGCATCACCCTGAGCTTCGAGGCACAAGGCAGCGCCAAATCTGCGGATGATGTGATTTCGGAAATCCTGCAGCTTGTTGCGCTGCCCTGAAACCAAAGGAACGCCGCGTGTCCCAGACCGCCGCATATCCCGACGACCCACGCATACACGTTGATGCGGACCACCTTTTAAAGCTGGGTCCAAAGTCCCGTGCGATCAGCCTGCTGCCCCGCCAACCTGCCCGTTCGCTCCTAAACGGCCGGCATGCCTCACGCTTGCGCGGGCGCGGTCTGAACTTTGAAGAACTGCGGAATTATCTGCCCGGGGACGACATCCGTACCATCGACTGGAAAGTGACCGCGCGCACCGGAGAACCCCATGTTAGGGTCTATACCGAGGAACGCGACCGCCCCGCCCTTTTGCTTGTGGACCAGCGCATTTCGATGTTTTTCGGCACGCAAGTCTACATGAAATCGGTCATCGCGGCCGAAGCCGCGGCGATCTCTGCACACCGGGTGCTGGGGCAAGGCGACCGGGTCGGCGGGATCGTCTTTGGCGATTCCGATGTGGCCGAACACCGACCCCAACGCCGACCCGCTGCCCTGATGCGATTCCTGTCATCGGTGGGCGCGCTGAATTCAAACCTACGTGCAACGTTGCGGGATGAACCAACCGTGGCATTGAATGATGTGCTGAAACAGGCCGCGCGGATCGCGCATACCAATACTTTGGTGTGTGTGTTTTCTGATTTCGATGGCCTGAATGAGGTGTCAGAGAAACTACTTAGCAGACTTTCTGCCTCGAATGATCTGATATTGTTCAATATTTCTGATCCCAGTTCGCGTGAACTTGCCACGAACCTTCGGCTTACAGTGTCCGATGGCAACCGTCAGATTGAACTCGACAGCTCGGATCCCGATTTGTCGCACCGAATAAGAACAGCGCTGGAAGATCGACTTGCCCAGCTACAGACGTGGTCGCGCCGCTATGGATTTCCCGTAGTACCGCTGACCACGGCGGAGCCGACGCTCGACCAGTTGCTCAAGCTATTTGGTCATCCCGGAGGCCGAAGATGAGCGTCGATGTCGAAGGCAAATCACTGGTCGACCTGCTGGACATGCTGGAACCTGCCCCGGTGCCCGAGCCCATATCCATGATACCGCAGACCTGGGGGTGGAGTGTTTTGGCCTTAATCCTTGCTGGGCTTATCATCCTTGGCGTTTATGCCTTTCTTCGCCACCGACAGTTTAATGCATACCGACGTGAAGCGTTGATCGAATTGGCCGCGTCAGACCACGACGCCGCAAAGATAGCCGAGATACTCCGCCGCACGGCTCTGGTCGCATATCCACGTCGGAAAGTCGCTGCACTGCATGGAGAAGAATGGACCAACTTCCTAAACCAAACCTCTGATAATGTTACCTTTACTGATTGCGCTGGCCGCCAACTTGTGGAAGCACCATACAGAGATGTAAAAGCCGATCCTGATCTTGAAATCCTCGCGCAAAATTGGATCAAATCCCATAAGCGGGAAAGGACAGCGTGATGTTCTCCTTTGCCGCGCCTTGGGTTTTCCTCCTGCTCCCGTTGCCATTTTTAGTGTATCGGCTTGCCCCACCGTATCGCGAAAAAAGCAGCTCGATCCGCATCCCATTCTTTCGCCATGTCGCACAGGCCGCTGGAGTTGAACCCAAGTCAGGATCCGTCATTCCCCACCGAGCACGGTTTCAGGCCGCCGCAATCGCATTGATCTGGCTTTTTCTGGTGGCTGCCATGGCCCGCCCGGAAAAACTTGGTGAACCTTTGGTTATCGAAAAGTCAGCGCGCGACGTGGTGCTTGCCTTGGACATTTCAGGATCAATGGATCAGCGGGACTTCACAACAACGGATGGCGCTGCAAAACAACGACTGGCCGCGGTTAAGGATGTTCTGCGTCAATTTATTGCCGAACGCCAAGGTGACCGGATGGCTCTGATCATCTTTGGTACCCGGGCCTTTGTTCAAGCCCCTTTCACCGAAGATCTGAACAGTTTGAATGGGTTCCTGGATCAAACTCAAGTTGGTATGGCCGGTCCAAATACTGCGTTGGGGGATGCAATTGGTCTGGGCATACGCACCTTTGACTCCAGTAAGGTCGACCAGCGCCTGATGATCGTTCTAAGCGACGGGGCGGATACGTCCAGCCGCATGACGCCGGTAAACGCCGCAGCAATCGCGGCCGAGAAAGGCGTCGTCATCTATACGATCGGCGTTGGCGACCCAGACACATCGGGCGAGGACCGGGTTGATCTGGACGCGTTAAAAGACATCGCGGAACGGACGGGCGGCGAGTACTTCTTTGCAGATGACGAAGAGGCATTGGCTGACACATACGCACGCATTGACGAACTCAATCCCCGCGTTGTGGAAACACAAAGCTATAGACCACGTGAAAGCCTTGCACATTACCCGCTTGCGTTGGCATTGCTGACAATGCTCATCACTATGACCGGCCAACATGTCATCCAGCGGCGCCGAGGTGCAGCATGAGCGACGCGTTGGCGGATTTCCATTTCTTGCGAGTCTCTTGGCTGCTGCTCCTCATCCCTATTGCGATACTCTGGTGGGTGATGCGGCCCAAACCCAATTCGCACTCCCAATCCATAACCGGCATCGCGCCGCACCTTGCCGCCGCCCTGACCCTGGGGGCAGAAAACAAGAAGCGTGTGTACCCGATAGACGTCGCGATGATCGCAGCAACCCTGGTCACATTAGCGGCGGCCGGACCGACATGGTCACGGGCCCCGAACCCTTTGGTTGCGGACACGGCCCCGCTGGTAATAGCATTGAAGGTCACGGACAGTATGGAGGAACCGGACCTGCCACCATCCCGGCTGGATCGGGCCAAGTTCAAAGTGGCTGATCTTATCAATGCGCGTGTCGGAGCACAGACGGCGTTGATTGCCTACGCCGGAACCCCACACAGCGTTGCGCCCCTGACCGAAGACGCCAACATCCTGCGCCCGCTTTTGGAGGGCCTCGCGCCAGCAGTCATGCCAAAACAAGGGGATGCAGCCGCAGACGCACTGACCCTTGCCGAAACGATCCTGAACGACAGTGATACACCCGGCGCAGTTTTGTTTGTTCTGGACGACCTCGACCCGTCTCAACTCGCTGGTTTTGAGAACACAACAGTGCCCGTGTTCTTTCTAACAATGCTGCCGAACGGTCAAAACATCGCTCAATTAAATGATCTGAGGACCGCGACGGATGTTCCATTCTCTAACGATGAACGTGATATCAATCGCTTAGAGCGTCAAATTCAATCCGCTTACACTGCGGCGCTGGACGACGATGATCGATTGGACTGGCAGGACAGAGGGTGGATGTTGGCCTGGCCCGCCGCGTTTTTGTCGTTGCTTTGGTTCCGGCGCGGTTGGGTGATCCGTTTGTTGTTGCTGGCTGTGATTTTTGCGGCTCCTTCAGGATCCGCAAAAGCCGATGGTTGGCGAGATTGGTTCCTGACCCCGGATCAACAGGGGCAGATTGCGATGAACCAGAAACGTTACGCTCAGGCGGCAGAGTTGTTTGGAGACCCATATCACAAGGGGTATGCACAGCTGAAAGCAGGTCAGTACCCCGAAGCCGCGGCAGTCTTTGCCGAACTGGACACACCCGAGGCTGCGTTTTCCGAGGGAATGGCGCGCATTCGAAACCGCGAGTACAGGCCAGCCATAGCAGCATTTGAAACGGCTTTGGAGCGTCGGCCAAATTGGCCCGAAGCGCAACACAACTTGGACGTTTCCAAAGCGATCCTCGACTTCGTTGAAACAACCCGGGAGCAGTCGGACACAGGCGAAGAAGCGGGCATCGGGGCCGATGACACAGTCTTTGACAATGAAGCCGGGCGCGGCGAGGACACGACCATTCAGGCCCCGACCGAAGGTGCGCAGGCCATGTCTGCCGATCAGTGGATCAGCACGATCGACACAGATATGCAGGACTTTCTGCGAAATCGCTTTTTGTTGGAAAATCAGGAGCAGCAGCAATGAGATACCTCATATTCCTCATGCTGTTTTTCCCGGTACAACTGGGGGCGCAGACAGGTGTTCAACCGCAGGTCACAGCCGAGGCACCGACCGATCCGGTTACTGTTGGGCAACCGGCAATCGTACGGATAAAGGTACTTGTCCCCACTTTCATGCCGTCCCCGCCGGTTTTTCCGTCGCTCGAACAAGAAAACATACTTGTTCGCCTGCCTGAGCGTGCTTCTGGCCCAATCAGCGAAACTGTGGATGGAGAGACCTGGTCCGGTGTTCAACGCAGCTACCGTCTGTATCCGCTTCAGGCTGGGCCGATTGAATTCGGCAAGCAAGAGGTTGTGGTGACCTTTGCCGATCCAGAAACGAATGCTCCAACGACGGTCAATATTCCTTTGCCCGAAATGACCTTGAACGCCATTGTACCAGAGGGCGCTCGCGATCTGGACCCGCTGATCCTGGCGACGGGGTTCACGGTCGACCAGCAGATCGACGGATCAACCGAAATGGAAAACGGGGGTGCCATCACTCGACGCCTGACTGCCAAAATTACCGGCACGACGCCCCTTCTGGTGCCTGAATTGATCCCCGACATGCAGGACGCGCTTCTGAGCGCCTATCCGAAAGAGCCGCGTTTTACCGAAAGCGAGGACCGGGGTGTTCTGTCTGGCCAGCGCGTTGATGAGATCGTCTATCTTGCGCAACAAGGTGGCCAGACCCAACTGCAGCCTATCACGATCCGGTGGTACAATCTGGACACCAATCAGGTTGAGAAAATTGATATCGACGCGGTTGATCTAACGCTTGCGCCACCAAAGTGGCAGCCACCGGATGCGGATACGATTTTCAGGTTGCTTGCCTTGGCGGCCGGTTTGACACTGGTTCTTTGGGCATTTGTACGGTTCCTTGGTCCACGTGTCACAAGTTGGAAACAGGCGCGGCGCGACAGATATCGAATATCTCCGGACTTTGCGTTGGATGCATTGAGGAAAGCTTTGCAAGCCAATGATATTTCAATGTCTTATTCCGCCTTGGAGATGTGGAAGCTGCGAAGCGACACCCCCGACAAGGCAATTGGCCTGGAAGAACAACTGGCAAGGATCGGGGCCGCAAGATACTCATCACGCACGGGCCCAAAACCCGAGGCTTGGGCAGCGGCATTGTCCGAACTCAAGGTCATGAAACAGACGGAACACCGCGCTCGGAACCCGTTACCACCGCTTAACCCTTAGGGTCAGCACTGGCAGGCGGCGATCAACTTGCGCCTATCCTTAAGCCGTACGCGGCCATACCCAAGCTCGATCAATCCCAGCTCTACCAAGTTGTGCAATTTACGGTGTAGCGTAGGCAACGACACTGCCACCATTTCGGCCAGTTCATCCTGTGACACGACGATCCACCCATCGGATTTTGAGGCCCCTTCATCCAGGTGTAAAAGGCGCAGAACCAACCGTTTTTCCGCCCCGGTCACCGCCAGATTTGCCATGATACGAAGCGCAGTTTGCATGTTCTCATGCGATAAAGCATAGAAATCACGAACATATTCGGGATTGTCACGAACAAGTCGGTCCAGCCGCCGAGATGGAAAAAACAATGCCCGCGTTTTCTGTGTCGCAACAACACTTACCAGTCGGTTGGACTCGGCTAACAACGCAAGATCACCGATCCAGAACCCGCCACCCTGTCTGTGGACAACGAAGTCCTGTCCATCATCCGCAGGTGCAGTGATTTGAACGGAACCCTCTAGAACCGCAAAGACCCCGTTGGCGGGATCTCCGTAGTTATACAGCGCCTCACCCTCATCGAAAGATTTTGCGACCCCGCATGCAAGTAAATCCGATTGAAAGCTTGCGCCTCGCGCCCCGAACCACCCTGAGGCAAGCAGCATCTGTCGGTCACGTGGGTTTTCAAACATTAGTATTCATCAATCTCATCATATGATAGGTTTCCGAGCATTGTCATAGCCTAAGGTAAGGCTATTCGATTCTCGACGTAATGTGAATTTTTCCTACCGGGAATCAATACGTTGTTGGCGGAAAAGATAATCGCCGCCATCAATTACTTTTAGATCAACGGATCATTAAGATCCGGCCAATTCAGGAGTAGACCATGTCACCACCCCTATTGATTACAGATAGTTGGCGCGGCACATTGCGCAAATTCGCCGTAGCTACCGTCGCGGTTGCGCTGGCCCTGCCCGCCTGGGCCCAGGATCAAAAGCCCAATATTCTTGTGATCTGGGGCGACGACATCGGACAATCCAATATCTCGGCCTATACGATGGGCCTGATGGGATACCAAACGCCGAACATTGACCGTGTCGCGAAAGAAGGCATGATCTTTACCGACTATTATGGTGAACAATCCTGCACCGCCGGTCGTTCATCTTATATCATGGGCCAATCGGTATTCCGCACGGGCCTGTCAAAGGTCGGTCTGCCGGGTGCAAAAGAAGGTATGCAGGTCGAGGACCCGACCATTGCCGGTCTCCTGAAAGCTCACGGCTATGCAACAGGTCAATTTGGTAAAAACCACCTGGGCGATCGGGACGAAATGCTTCCGACCAATCATGGTTTCGATGAGTTTTTCGGCAATCTCTATCACTTGAATGCAGAGGAAGAGCCCGAGAACGAAGACTATCCCCAAAACGCTGAATTCCGCGAGCGGTTCGGTCCGCGTGGGGTCATCAAATCCAGTTCCGATGGCATGATCGAAGACACCGGCCCGCTTACCAAAAAGCGGATGGAAACCGTGGATGACGAAACAGTTGCGGCCGCGCTCGACTTCATCACGCGCAAAACCGAAGAAGGCGTACCGTGGTTTGTCTGGTGGTCGGGTACTCGGATGCATTTCCGTACGCATGTCAAAGACGAAATGCGTACAAAGGCTGACGAAATTGCCGGCAAGCATATGGACGAGTACCAAGCGGGTATGATCGAGCATGACATGCACATCGGTCAATTCCTTGCTCTGCTGGATGAACTGGGGATCGCAGACAATACCATCGTTCATTATTCCACCGACAATGGCCCTCATATGAACACTTGGCCAGATGCGGCCATGACGCCGTTCCGGGGTGAAAAGAACACCAACTACGAAGGTGGGTGGCGCGTGCCATCCATGGTACGTTGGCCCGGTAACATTGAGGCCGGTTCGGTCAGCAATGAAATCATGCATCACATGGATTGGTTGCCTACTTATCTGGCGGTCGCCGGAAATCCGGACATCAAGGAGCAGCTTCTGGAAGGGATCACCGTTGCCGAAGTGGGCGGCGGACGAGACTACAAAGTGCATCTCGATGGATACAATTTCCTGCCATACCTGACCGGTGAGGCCGAAGAAGGCCCACGGCACGAGATTTTCTACTTCTCGGATGATGGTGATTTGACTGCGCTGCGCTATGACGATTGGAAGGCCGTGTTCCTCGAGCACCGCTATCCGCAGACTCTGCGCGCCTGGGCCGAACCCTGGACCGAACTGCGCATTCCATTGCTGTTCAACCTGCGCCGCGATCCCTACGAGCGGGCCAATATCACCTCGAACACCTATTGGGACTGGTACATTGACCGAGTCTACCTGCTGTTGCCAGCGGCTGAATATGTAGGCCAGTTCCTTGATACTTTCGAAGAGTTCCCACCGCGGCAGAAGCCCGGTAGCTTTACGATTGGCGATGCCAAGGACAAGATCTTCAGTCAGGTTGGCTCGAAGTAAAACCGAAAAACCAGAACCCGCAGTACCCATCTGGCACTGCGGGTTTTTTTGATTTGTTTGCAGCATTTTTATTGCCGCAAGATGCGTCAAAGGTAACGAACCATGACACGAACACTCTCTGCTCTTGCTGTGGCAGTCGCTCTGAACAGTTTCGGAAATTTCACCGCGTCAGCGGACCCGCTGCCCTCTTGGGCGGAATCGGATTCGCGGGACCGCATTATCGAATTTGTCGCCGCCGTGACCGACCCGCAGCGCCCTGAATATGTGACGCCAGCAGAAAGGATCGCCGTTTTCGACAATGACGGCACGCTTTGGGCCGAACAACCTGTGTATTTTCAATTGATCTTTGCTATGGATCGGCTGGCTCATATGGCTAAGGATGACCCTTCGATCCTGACTACGCCCGTTTTGCAGGCCGCTGCGACAGGCGATCTGAAGACGGTCGCGGAAGGTGGTCATGATGCCTTGATCGAGGTGTTGAATGCCTCTCATTCCGGCGTCACGGTCGACGAGTTCCAAAGCGCCGTCGCCGACTGGCTGGAAACCGCCCGGCACCCGGAAACCGAACTGCCCTATGACCAGATGACCTATCAGCCGATGGTCGAGTTACTGCGGTATTTGCGAGACGAAGGGTTCAAGACCTACATTGTCTCCGGCGGTGGAGTGCACTTTATGCGCGTCTTCGCCGAGGAAGCCTATGGCATCCCACCCGAACGGATTCTGGGTACATACATGGACACCACTTATGACAGCGCGGACGGTGGACCGGTTATCACCAAAGCTGATGGCATCGCTTTTGTGGACGACAAGGAAGGCAAGCCGATCAACATCGAGCGCACGATCGGCAGACGCCCGATTCTGGCCGGGGGGAATTCGGATGGCGATTTTGCCATGTTGGAATGGACCACCACAGGCGATGGCCTACGGTTGGGTGTTCTGATTCACCATACCGATGCAGAACGTGAATGGGCCTATGACCGGGAAAGCCCAATCGGCAAACTGGTCGATGGATTGGACAAAGGGCCAGACATGGGTTGGGTGATTGTAGATATGGCGCAAGACTGGTCACGCATCTACACTGGGGCAAACTGAACCACCACGGAGCCCGATAACCCCATGTGGACACTGCTTGTTTCCGCCTTCGTCTTTGCGCTTTACACAACAGCAGTTTTCTTTTCTGTACGCGCGGCCCAAACCGCGCGGACACCTCAGGGCGCGGTCGGGTGGGTGGTCTTTCTGATCTCGGCCCCGATGTTTGGCGTGCCGCTTTACCTGTTTTTGGGACACCATAGATTTCGGGGCTACCGTATCGCGCGCAAGGAAAGCCAGCGCGTGGTTCAGGGGATCAAGACTTTCGCCGACTACTCAACGCCCGATGCCGACAAATTGCTTATCAACCCCAAACCGTTCGAGGCGCTGGCGCAAATGCCCGTGTCGCGCGGCAACGGGGCAGAGCTATTGGTGGATGGGCAGGCCACCTTTGATGCGATTTTTGAGGCGATTGATGCTGCCAAAACTTACGTTCTGATCCAGTTCTACATCGTTCGCGCCGATGCGTTGGGTCAGAAGCTGAAAGACAAGCTGATCGAAGCAGCCAAACGCGGTGTCAGCGTCCGGTTCATGATGGATGCCGTCGGCAGTTACGCCCTACCCAAGGACTACATCGAAGAGATGCGCGAGGCCGGTATCGCCGTTTCGGATCCGCATGAACAACGCGGACCAAAATTCCGTTTCCAGTTGAACTACCGCAACCACCGCAAAACCGTTGTTATCGATGGCGAAACGGGATTCATCGGTGGTCACAACATCGGGGTCGAATATCTGGGCCAGGACCCGCATTTCGGACATTGGCGCGATACCCATGTCAGGTTGACCGGCCACATTGTCCGGCAATTGCAGTTGATATTCATCGAAGACTGGCATTGGGCGCATGAAGAAGATCTGATCGACCAGTTGGATTGGGCCGGGTCCGAGGCGGACCAGGACATCAATGCGCTGCTAGTCGCGACAGGCCCCGGCGATGAAACCGAAACCGGGTCGATGATGTTCTTCGCCGCCATCACAGAGGCGCGGAACCGGATCTGGATCGCGTCCCCCTATTTCGTACCCGACATCGATATCATGACCGCCCTGAAACACGCGGCTTTGCGCGGTGTCGATGTGCGCATTCTTGTTCCTGATGTTATTGATCACCGCCTGCCGTGGCTGGCGGCTTTTGCCTATTTTGATGAAGTTCGCGCCTGCGGTGCACAAGTCCTGCGCTATACGGACGGGTTCATGCATCAAAAGGTCTTCGTTGTGGATGACTCACTGGCCGCAGTGGGCACGACCAATCTGGACAATCGATCATTTCGGTTGAATTTCGAGGCAATGGCCCTGTTCTTTGATCCCCAGACCACAGCCGCAGTCGATGCGATGCTGCAAAAAGACTTTGCCAAAAGCTATGAGCTGACGCGCTATCTGGAACAGCAACCAGTACACATACGCCTCGGCGCTCCGCTGGCGCGATTATTCTCACCCATCCTTTAAGCCATGAACCTTTCCTGAAACACCCGGGTCATAAGGGCGACCATGTAGGCCGTGGACAACCCAAAGGCCAACAGGCCTGTAACTGCAGCAAAAGTACCGAAAATCCGCAGATCTTCGCCCAAGACGATGTCGCCGTAGCCAAGTGTTGTGAATGAGACCAACGAGAAATAAAGCGCCGTGTTCCAGTCGGGCAATACATCGCCGAAAACCCAGACGATGGCCCAAATCCAGACCTGAATGGTGTGGGTCGCGACAATAAAGGCAAGCGCGGTTGCAATTGGACCGGCCGTTGCCAAAATTGCACCTCTGGCTTCCCAACGCTCGATCAGCCTGTTGATGGCCAGCGTGCACATTGTCAGAAGAAAGATTTCGACCAGAAAGCAAAGCCCGAGAAACGTGCTGCCCCAAAGGATCTGCTGTGACAAGGTCATGTTTTCGCATCCTGAATTGTACCGACGACGGATCGCCTAACAATGACCTGCACTTTCGGCTGAGACAACCCGCTCACCCATGTTCATAGTGCGGCGAAAGGAACCTATGACGTGTCAGCGCTGGACAGTTGGCGAAACTGTTGCAAATCCTTGTAAAAATGAGGGCGAACATGCTTGTGATATTTGACAAGGTTCAGAAATCCTATCCCGGTGGTCGGCCGGTCCTGTGCGACGTGTCATTGTCGCTGGATCGCGGCCAAACGCTAGCCCTGACCGGCGAAAGCGGCAGCGGTAAAAGCACCCTGCTGAACCTTGCTGCTGCATTGGACACTGTGGACAGAGGGGAAATCACACTGGACGGCGTAGCCCTGTCGCAACTGGATGATCCGGGCCGGGCCGCCCTGCGCCGCACGTCCTTATCGCTGGTGTTTCAGCAATTTAACTTGATCCCATCTTTGACAGCAGGTCAAAACCTGTCGTTTCATGCCCGGTTGGCCGGATGCCACGACCCCGATTGGTGCGCCCATCTGGCCCTGCGGCTGGGCCTTTCCGATCTGCTTGATCGATATCCCGAGAACCTGTCGGGCGGACAACAACAGCGCGTTGCCATCGGTCGTGCCATGGCCGCCCGGCCCAAATTGCTACTGGCGGATGAACCTACGGGAAACCTGGACGAAACCGCCAGCGCCACCGTTCTTGACCTCATGTTGGCTCTTGTTGCGGATACCGGGGCCGCGCTGCTTTTGGTCACCCATTCGCACGAGATTGCGGCCCGTTTGGATCGGCGTGTGCATCTGTCTGGCGGGCTTATCGCATGACGCTGACCGTCATTCAGGCGCTGGCTTCTCATTGGCGGGCGCACAGTCTGCAACTGGCGACCCTGCTGATCGGCCTGGCCCTTGCAACCGGTCTTTGGTCGGCGGTGCAGGCCATCAATGCCGAGGCCCGCGCCAGTTATGATCGTGCCGCCGATCAACTGGCACTGGGTCGGTTTGACGAATTGCACAACCCCGCCGATCCAATCCCCCTGTCGCGTTACGTCGAGCTGAGGCGCGCGGGCTGGCAGGTTGCTGCGGTACTGGAAGGCCCATTGCGGGTTCAAGGTCAGACATTACGGGTCCTTGGCGTAGATATGGTGGCCTATCCCGCCCTGCCCGCCGTCACACAGATGGAACAAAGCAGCACGCCACCCGACCCTGCCGATATGTTGACCGCGCCGGGGCGATTGCTGACGACCCCGGTTTTGGAGCCGCTATTGGCCGGCCAGACCGGTTTGCCTCCGATCCTGATCAGCGATGCCTTACCGCCCGATCTGATCCTGACCGACATCGGTGTGGCCGAGACGTTACTGAAGAAGCCGGGAGAGATTTCGCACCTGATCATTTTGCCGGATCAGCCCGGTTCAATTCCACCGCTGTCGACTATTGCCCCCGAATTGGAGCGGGTCCCGGCACAGGAACAACTGGATACCGCACAACTGACCGACAGTTTTCACCTAAACCTGTCCGCCTTTGGCCTGCTGTCCTTTGCGGTGGGTCTGTTCATCGTGCACGGAACCGTGGGCCTGGCCTTTGCCCAGCGGCGCGGCATGATCCGAACCTTGCGCGCTTTGGGTGTTTCGATGCGACGGCTGGTTTGGCTGATCATGGCTGAGCTTTCCGTGCTGGCGATTGTCGGCGGAATACTCGGTTTGGTGCTTGGCTTTTTCCTCGCAGGCGCGCTGTTGCCGGATGTGGCTGCAAGTTTGCGCGGACTTTATGGCGCACCTGTCAGCGGCCAGATCTCATTGCAACCACAATGGGCACTGTCCGGGTTGGCGATGGCCTTGGGTGGCACGTTTCTGGCCAGCGGACACGCCTTGTATCGCCTGTCGCGAATGCCGATTCTAAGCGGCGCAGGCTTGCAGGCCTGGCGTAGCGCGGCTTCGGGTAGCTGGGTCGTCGCCCTTGCCGGTGTCGCCGCTATTGTCGGTGGCATTCTGGCCCTGTTGTTGTTCGGGGGGTTGGTGGCCGGTTTCGTCATGGTCGCCGGGTTGCTGGTCGGATCCGCGTTGGTATTGCCCTATGCCTTGTCGCGCGTCCTGATCCTGTTTCAGCGATCAGCGAAAGGGCCAATAGCCCAATGGGTCTGGTCGGACATGCGCGCCCAACTGCCGGGCTTATCTTTGGCGCTGATGGCCCTGTTGCTGGCGCTTGCCGCGAATATCGGCGTAGGCACGATGGTTTCCAGCTTTCGGTTGACCTTTACCGGCTGGCTGGACCAGCGCCTTACATCCGAGCTCTACGTCACCGCTGCCACCGATCAGCAGGGTAAGGACATCGCAGAATGGCTGAACCCGCAGGTAGATGCCATCTTGCCGATCCGAAGCGTTGAACTGGCGAAATCGTCGGGGCCTCTGTTTCTCTATGGTATCATCGACGATCAGACTTATCGTGAGAAATGGCCGCTTATCAGCACCTCGGAACGTGTTTGGGACCGAGTCCACGACGGAACCGCTGTGCTGATCAACGAACAACTTGCCCGCCGGGAAAACCTTTGGCCTGGCGACTCTTTGGCCATCACACCCGCCGACACGATGACCATCGCAGGTGTCTATTCGGACTATGGCAACCCAACCGGTCAGGCCATCGTTTCTATGGCCCAACTTGATCAGATCGCGCCCGGCGCTGAGGCGCGCCGGTTTGGCATTCGTGTCGCGCCTGATCGGGCCACGGATCTGGCTCAGGCCTTGCGCGAGCAGTTCGACCTGCCCCGCCGAGCAGTCGTCCAGCAAGCTGCAATGAAGGCGCAATCCATGCAGGTGTTCGAAAAGACCTTCGTTGTGACCTCGGCCTTGAACATCCTGACGCTGGGGGTTGCAGGGTTCGCCATTCTGACCAGCCTGCTGACGTTGTGGACGCAGCGCCTGCCCCAAATTGCACCCATCTGGGCACTTGGGCTGACCCGTGCAGAACTGGCCCGGCTTGAACTTTTACGCAGCGTGCTGCTGGCCGCTTTGACCGCCTTGCTGGCTCTGCCGCTGGGGTTGGCTTTAGCGTGGACCTTGCTGACTGTCATCAATGTCGAGGCGTTTGGCTGGAGGCTGCCGATGTACCTGTTCCCTGTCGACTGGGTTTATCTGTTGGGTTTGACCCTGCTTGCGGCAACCGTTGCCGCGGCCCTGCCTGCCGCCCGTTTGCTGCGCCTGCCGCCTGCGGATCTACTGAAGGTGTTTGCCAATGAACGTTAGGATCTGGCTTATAGTCTTGCTGCTGGCCGTGCCGGGCATTGCCTGCGCGCAGGGATACGCAGGCCTGGGCGGTTCGGCTGAAGGGTTCACTGTGCCCCAGCCGGAATATGCGTTTCAATTCCCGCAGGATCATGGCCCCCACCCAGACTACCGGATCGAGTGGTGGTATCTGACAGCAAACCTGAAAGGTGAAGACGGGCGCGATTACGGTATCCAGTGGACCCTGTTTCGGTCCGCACTGAAACCGCATGAGGTCGAGGGGTGGCAAAGCCCGCAGATATGGATGGGCCATGCTGCGGTGACCACGCCCGACAAACACTATTTCGCGGAGCGTCTGTCGCGCGGCGGCATCGGTCAGGCAGGGGTTACGGCAGCGCCATTCGAGGCGTGGATCGACGAATGGCACATGCGCGGGTCAGACCCAAACGTGGTCAGCCTTTCTGCAAACGGCGCGGATTTCGGCTATGACCTAAAGCTCGAAGCCAACGGGCCGTTCGTGTTTCACGGCGAGAACGGATATTCGGTGAAATCCGGCGACGGGCAAGCCAGCTATTACTATTCCCAGCCGTTTTACGAGGTAAAAGGCGTTTTGCGGCTGCCAGATGGCGACGTGGCGGTCACCGGGCAAGGCTGGCTGGACCGCGAATGGTCATCACAACCTTTGGCCGCAGATCAAAGCGGCTGGGATTGGTTCTCGCTCAGCTTTGACAATGGCGACAAGATGATGGCTTTTCGGTTACGCGGCGACCGAGGTGATTTCACCGCGGCTACGTGGATCACCGCCAATGGTACGACGACCGCGATCCCCGATGGTTCGGTCACGTTCGAGCCGCTGACGACCGCGCCCGTTGCTGGCCGCGACGTACCTGTCAGATGGCGCGTCACATTGCCTGACCGGGATCTGGACGTCGAGGTATCAGCGCTGACACCCGACGCGTGGGTGGCCACCCGGTTTGAATACTGGGAAGGTCCCGTCCAGATCAGCGGCAGCCATTCCGGACGGGGATATCTTGAAATGACAGGGTACTGATCCGCCCAGTTTTCTTAGCGCACCACGTAGACAGAGACGTCTGAATGCCGCACGACCCGTGCAGCATTTGGGCCCAGCAGATAATCTTTCAAGTCGGGTTTGTGCGCACCGATCACGATCAGATCGCTGCCGGCGCTTTCTGCAGTTTTCAGGATTTCCTGATAGGCAGTACCTGTCGCGACCACGTGGCGGATCTTTTCATTCCGATCTGCCCCCAGTGTGGACACACACATCTCGGCTAGTTTGGTATGTGCCTCTTCCAGAGCCTTGTCGTGAAAATCACTTTCGAAAAAGCCAGACACCCAGCTTTCTCCGAAATCCGGCAGGACCGTCACCACATCCAGTTGAGCACCTTCCTGATCGGCCAGCTTCGCAGCTTTCTGTAGGACATGCGTATCAAGATCGCCGTTGCTGATATCGACGGCACAGAGCACAGCGTTTGTCATGCGGTCACCTCTTGTCTGGCGGCACGGCCGCGCTGAAGGAAAGCGATCAGACCCAGCAACAACATTGCCGGAATATAGATCAACTGTTTCGGTGGCTGACTGGCCGGCAAGCTGACCGAAGTCAGGCGCACCGCCTCATCCCCATAGTAGTCGAAGATATCCAGATCATCCGCGACCGGAGTTCCGAACAGCGGCTCTTCCAGTTTGACCAGGCCGTCTTCCTCAAGCAGCAGCAGGCCCATCGCGTCGACACGCGCTTGCCCACCCTCCTCGCTGCCAACGGGAACAACAACCGTCGTGTCCGTCATCTCAAGCGTGTCAAAGTCCGGCCCGCTGATGACCATGCGCACCTCGGTACCCGGAGGCGTTTCGCCGATGGTCTCCACAAACGCAGCAGGCTCAACCGAGGTAAACGGTGGCGCAATGCGGTTCATGAAGAAGTCGGGCCTGAACAGCGCGAATGCCACCAGGATCAGCGCGATGCTTTCATAGATCCGGCTGCGGGTCAGGAAGTAACCCATTGTGCCGGCCGTAAAGACGAGAATGGCGATTGTCGCAAATATCGCCACGGTTATGCCTTCGACCCACGTCACATCAATCAGCAGCAGGTCAGTGTTGAAGATGAACACGAACGGCAAGGCCACGGTGCGCAGGCTGTAAAAGAACGCGATGAAACCGGTTTTGATTGCGTCACCACCGGATACTGCGGCGGCCGCAAAGCTTGCCAATCCAACCGGCGGGGTCACGTCTGCCATGATCCCAAAGTAGAAGACGAACAGGTGCACCGCGATCAACGGCACGATAAGTCCGCTTTGCGCACCCAGCTCAACAACCACACCAGCCATCAGTGAACTGACCACAATATAGTTCGCAGTTGTCGGCAGGCCCATGCCCAGGATCAGGCTCAGCAGGCCGACCATAATCAGCATCAGGATCAGATTGCCGCCTGACAGGAACTCAACCAGGTCAGCCATCACTTGCCCGACACCAGTCAAGGTCACGGTGCCCACGATGACGCCTGCAGTTGCCGTTGCCAGCGCGATACCAATCATGTTCCGCGCGCCGTCGATCATGCCCTGCCAAAGGTCTGCGACACCATCAATGAACGTGTTGTAGACGTTGCTTTGCCCGCGGAATATCGCCTTGAGCGGCTTCTGCGTCAGCAGGATCACGAACAGCAGCGTCGTGGCCCAGAAGGCCGACAGACCCGGTGACTTCTGCTCGATCATCAAGAAGTAGACCAGCACGATAATCGGCAACAGGTAGTGCAGCCCAGCTTTGTAGATGTCGGCAATGACCGGCAAGGTCACTTCTTTGGCGTTTGGATCATCCGGCTCAAGATCCGGCACCTGAGCGGCCAGATACAGCAGTGCCACATAGATGGCACAGATGATCAGGCTGAGGACCAGCCCAGCCGATGACGGCACCCAGCTAGTGACTGCTTCGACCGGGAATTGAGAACCGTAGCACAGTCCGGCAAAGACCAGGAAGAAGGACAACATACCAACAACTGTGCGCGCCAGCTTTACGTCGCGGTCGCCCAGCGTGGGCATGTTCCGCTTCACGGCCTCAAGGTGCACGATGTAGACAAGCGCGATGTATGAAATCGCGGCAGGCAGGAAGGCGTGGGTGATCACCTCGACATAAGAAATGCCGACATATTCCACCATCAAGAAGGCCGCAGCCCCCATCACGGGCGGCATGATCTGGCCGTTCACGGATGAGGCAACCTCGACCGATCCGGCCTGTTCGCTGCTGAACCCAACACGCTTCATCAGCGGTATGGTGAACGTACCGGTGGTCACAACGTTGGCGATGGACGAACCCGAGATCAGGCCGGTCGCGGCCGAACCCACGACGGCCGCCTTGGCAGGACCACCACGCAGGTGCCCCAAGGCACCGAAGGCCATCTTGATAAAGTAGTTCCCTGCCCCGGCCTTATCCAGCAAGGCCCCGAACAGAACGAACAGGAAAACGAATTTGGTCGAAACCCCAAGCGCGATACCAAACACGCCCTCGGACGTGATCCACATATGGCTCATGGCCTTTTTCAGGCTTGCGCCTTTCCAGCGAATAACCTCGGGAACCCAATCAGAGGATCCGAAAAACACATATACCAGAAAGATCGTCGCAATGATCGCCATTGCGGGGCCAAGCGCACGACGCGCGGCCTCGAACAACAACAGCAGACCAACCAGGGCGACCCATTTGTCGGTGTCATCCGCAAGACCGCCTGCATCGACGATCTTGTTGTAAAAGAAATAACCATACAGCGCGACAAAGGCGCCCAGCAGCCCCATGATCCAATCCTGAACCGGGATATAGTTGCGCGGGCTTGATTTCAGCGCCGGATAGGCTGCAAAGGCCAGAAACAACGCAAAGGCCAGGTGAAACTGCCGCGCGTTGTTCACAACGCTGCCGGGCAGAACATAGTTCGCCAGAGGCGAGGCCAGGACGACCTGAAAGATCGACCAGATCGCGGCCACCACGGCCAGGAATATCCCGACATTACCGACCGGATTACGTCCACCCGCATCGGATGAGGCCACAAGATCCTGTAGCTCTTCTTCGGATAGCGGACGATTGGATTGTGTGTCGGAACTCATGAAATGTCTCCCCGTCGCGGCCATTTTTGGCCTTCTGATCCACCCGATTTGTTCGGGTTTGGGTCGCAGGGCGCCCGTTGGGCACCCCGCTTTAGGTCTGGCTTACTGAACCCAGCCTTTTTCTTTATAGTACTTCTCAGCACCCGGATGCAGCGGAGCCGACAGGCCATCTGCAATCATCTCTTCGGGCTTAAGGTTGGCAAATGCAGGGTGCAGCTTTTTGAAATCGTCGAAGTTCTCGAAGACCGAGCTGACAACCGCATAAACTGCGTCATCTGACACGTCTGCCGAGGTCACGAACGTCGCGCCCACACCAAAGGTCGAGGTGTCGCCATCCGAACCACGGTACATGCCACCGGGGATTGTCGCAGTACGGTAGAACGAGTTGTCGTCTACCAGCTTGCTGACGGCGTCGCCGCTGACGTTCACCAGAACCGAGTCACAGGCTGTAGTCGCTTCCTGGATCGAACCCGACGGGTGACCAACGGTGTAAACCATCGCGTCGATCTGATTGTCGCACAGAGCCGCCGACTGTTCAGCCGCTTTCAGCTCGGTCGCCAGTTCGAAATCGTCGGTGGTCCAACCCATTTCGCCCAGCAGGACTTCCATCGTGCCGCGCTGACCGGAACCGGGGTTGCCGATGTTGACGCGCTTGCCCTTCAGGTCTTCGAAGTTGGTGATGCCGGAATCGGCACGTGCAACAACGGTGAATGGTTCGGGGTGTACCGAGAAGACGGCGCGCAGGTTTTCGAAGGGGCCAGCCTCTTCGAATTTCGAGCTGCCGTTATAGGCGTGGTACTGCCAGTCGGACTGGGCAACACCAAACTCCAGTTCGCCTTCGCGAATGGTGTTGATGTTGTAGACCGAACCACCGGTCGACTCGACCGAGCAACGCACGCCGTGCTCTTTGCGGCCTTTGTTCACCAGACGGCAGATCGCGCCACCAGTCGGATAGTACACGCCGGTCACACCGCCGGTACCAATGGTGATAAACTCTTCTGCATAAGCGGCCGGAGCCATAAGAGCTGCGGTAACGACCGCGCCCAGGCTAAGCTTGCTGCTATTTTTCATTTTTGAGAACTCCCAACTCTTATTGTGGATGAGAGACAGTTCAGCGGCCCCCATCCAGGGACCTTGCCGGTACGGCAAGCGAACCCGTCTTGCAACGGGTCAAGCATCTGAAATTTAAAAGTCTCCCAACGCCTTTGACGTTTCATTCAGACACTCCGCTTGTCAACCCCTGCGCGGGGTATGAAGGCCCCGATCCGCAGATGTGAGGAGATTTCCGAAAGTTTCCCCCTTTAACGGGGCGGTTTCGCACAGATCGGCATCACTGGGCCGGATCATGAACAACCGTGCCAGCTAAATATCCAAAAACACTTTGAAAGTTTGGATTTCGCAACCTAGGCTTGGCCTAACGACCCGATGTTTCATGAATTTACGCGGAAGGGTTCTGGACAGTGGACGGCAAATCACCCAGCCCGATGCTTTTGATTGCTCTAGCCCTCAGTGCGGCCATCGCAATCTGGGGCATTGCTGACCCGCAAGGCTTGGGTCGCATTGCTGCATCAGCGGTTGAAACGCAATTCAACAGCCGCGGCTGGTTCATCATGCTTGAAGTCAGCGGGCTTTTGTTTGTGGTCCTCTACTTGGCCTTGTCAAAGTTCGGAAGTATCCGCCTTGGCCCAGACACAGCCGAACCCGAGTTTTCAACAACCGCCTGGATCGCAATGTTATTTGCTGCCGGGATGGGTGTCGGGCTGCTGTTCTATGGGGCGGCAGAACCCCTGACCCATTACGAAGTGCTGCGCCAGTACGGTAGCGATGCCGAAGCGGCCAGTTATGCGATGTTCGTGACCTACTTGAACTGGGGATTCCACGCCTGGGCGATTTACGGAATCGTCGGATTGGTCATCGCCTATTTTGCCTATCGCCGAAATCGCACTTTGTTACTGAGTGCCCCAGTCACCGACGCACTTGGCGAAGCAGGATGGACAAAAGCGCTGGGGTGGGTTTTCGATCTGCTCTCGATCGTCGCAATTGCCGTCGGGTTGGCGGGCTCTATGGCCATGGGGGTATTTCAGATCCAGACCGGACTGGCAGGCCTGTTGGGTATAGAAACCCCGGGCGTGCTGACGCTGCCCGTTTTTGCCGCGCTGTGTATTGCGTTCATCATACCGTTGCGTCGCGATCTGGGCGACGGAATGGCCCTACTGTCCAACGCAGCAATGCTGATCGCCGTCGGGATGATGGTCTATCTTCTGGTGCTGGGTCCCACATCTTATCTGATGGATGGCATCGTTTCGGGATTCGGACGCTATCTGTTCGGTGTCCTACCCGCAGGATTCTCGACCGCGGAATTCTTCGACGACCTCTTGGTCGACTGGTTCCACGGCTGGACGCTGAACTATATGATCTGGTGGCTGGCTTGGTCACCTTTCGTGGGCATTTTTATCGCCCGGATTTCCCGCGGACGCACGATCCGAGAGTTTCTGATCGGAGTCGTCGTCACCCCTACACTTTTCTCTATCCTGTGGTTCGGCGTTTTTGGCGGCTTGGGTTTTTTCGATGCTTTGCGTCAGGACGGAGCCTTATCAGCCGTCAACGCAGAGAACCTTGACGCAACAACATTTGCGTTGCTTGAGCGCTTCCCGCTAGATGGCATCACAAGAATAGCAACAATCCTGGCCGCGTTCCTGTTCGTGGTTACCAGCGTCGTAAGCGCCGGGTTCACCCTTGCGATGATAGGGACCGGAGGCGACGACAACCCCTCCCCCCGAATTCGTACGATTTGGGGCATTATCCTTGGCGCGTTAGGGATGGCGATGATTCTGGTGGGCGATATCTCGCTGGTAAGGTCCATAATAGCGCTGTCAGCCATCGCCTTCGTGTTTATCGTGCCAATTCTTGTTGTCTGTCTGTTCAAACGTTTGGCGCAGGAGGACCGATCATGAGTGGCCAATTGATCGACACCGCACTGAACCTAAGCGTTTTCGCCTATGTTGGGTTTCTGGCGTGGCTGATCCTGCGACGCAGTAAGTGAGCGCAGAAACTGGGAATGGATTCGGCATGAACAACCCTAGTTTGTTCGCTTTTTCCTGAGTTTGCCGGAAAACTTGCCCGAAAAAGCTGCGCGCAATCCGGAACTTAGATTGTCGCCAAGCTTTCCAACGACCGTCAAAACCCCGACATTTTCGGTACCGGACCAAAAGTGGCAACATGAGCATTCGAAATGCCAAAAAAGAAAAAACAGAGAGCAGGTTACCCTAACTCTCTGTTTTTACCTTGGTACCCAAGGCCGGACTCGAACCGGCACGTCCGTTAGGACGGGGGATTTTGAATCCCCTGCGTCTACCATTCCGCCACTTGGGCCACGAACACTGGATTAGCGCTCATAATCGGGAAGGTCCAGAGGCAAAAAACAACCGATATTCAGTTTGTTTTCTTCAGGCACGGTTGACGACCCATCAGGCGCATGGTTTGGCTGACGCAACAAGAGAACGGGATTTTAGCATCTGATGTTGCGATCGCTCTATGACTGGACCATTCGTCTGGCCGAACACCCGCACGCGCTTTGGGCTCTGGCCATTGTGGCATTTGTCGAAAGCTCGTTCTTTCCGATTCCCCCGGACGTTCTGATGATTCCCATGATTCTTGCGCGCCCGTCGCGCGCCTGGCTGATCGCGACGGTCGCCCTGGTGGCGTCGGTGCTGGGAGGCATGCTGGGTTATGCGATCGGCGCGTTCTTCTATGAAAGCATCGGCCAACCCATCCTCGAATCCATGGGCAAAGCGCATGCCATGGAAGAGTTCAACACCAAGTTCAACGACTTCGGATTCTGGGCCGTGCTGGGCGCAGGGATTACCCCATTCCCGTATAAGGTAATCACCATCATGTCCGGTTGGACGGGCATGCCGCTGGGCACATTCATCGCCACGTCGATTCTGGCCCGCGCGCTCAGGTTCTTTGTTGTTGCCGGGCTGCTTTGGGGCTTTGGTGAACCCATTCGCAACTTCATCGAAAAGCGTCTGGGGCTTATGTTCACTCTGTTTGTCATCCTGCTGTTCGGTGGGTTCTTAGCGGTGAAGTTCCTATGACACGCAAAAAACTGTTGATCCTGATTGCGGCGGGCGGTTCCGCTGCGCTCTTGCTGGGCGCATGGGCGTTTCAGCACCTGGGCGGTATGGCCCCGTGCAAAATGTGCATCTGGCAACGTTATCCTCACGGCGCGGCCGTTCTGATTGGGGTTTTAGCCTTTGCCTTTCCGGGCATTCGCCCCCTACCGCTTTTGGGTGCGGTTGCTGCGATGGTGACTGCCGGGATTGGCATGTACCACACAGGCGTCGAGCAGAAATGGTGGGAAGGTCCAACCAGCTGCACGTCGGGTGATATTGGCGGGTTGTCCGCTGAGGAGCTTATGGATCAGATCATGTCCGCGCCACTTGTGCGCTGTGATGATATCCCATGGGAGATGTTCGGCCTATCGATGGCTGGCTGGAACGCTGTGTTGTCGGCTGGTCTGGTTTTGGTCTGGCTGGCCGCGTTCCGCGCGAAATAAGCGTTACTACGCGTCCAGTTCGGCATCCCAATAAAGAAAGTCGATCCAGCTGTCATGCAGGTGGTTCGGGGGGAACTTGCGCCCGATGTTTCGCAGCGCCTCGGCATCTGGCTGACGCGGCGGTTTGCGCAGCGACATGCCCGCCTGCCGCAGCGATTTCGACCCCTTCCTTAGGTTGCAAGGGCTACAGGCCGCCACAACGTTCTGCCAACTGGTCACACCCCCGGCAGCCCGCGGAACAACATGGTCAAAGGTCAGGTTGTCACGGCTTCCACAATACTGGCAGCGGAATTCGTCCCTTAAAAATAAATTAAAGCGCGTGAAGGCCACGCGCTTTCTGGGTTTTACATAGTCTTTCAGGACAACGACCGAAGGTATTCGGATCTCGGTACTTGGGCTTCGGACGACCTCGTCGTATTCGGCCACGATGTCCACCCTGTCCAGCCAGGCCGCCTTGATCGCTTCTTGCCAGGGCCACAGGGATAAGGGGTAATAGGACAAGGGGCGATAGTCGGCGTTCAAAACCAATGCCGGATGGTGCTTTAGGGCACCCGGTTCCCTGACAAATTCGGTCCTGAATTCTCCGTCCATATCGGAATCGCTCCTCGCTCTGCTCTGCCCGTTATTGACACCAGAGCGGGGAACACCCGCCCCGGCCTTAACTTAACTATATATCGTGTTAAAACTCTGACAAGCCCTGAGTTTCCACAACATCTCGGGTATTGAGTATGCCTGTTCCGTAACAGAGGCGTGACAGTTATCCACAGGTTGCGTTCTCTGCCTCTGGCAGGCTATGGCGGGATCATGAGCTGGTTCATACGATTCAACAAACCCTTCGATGTGTTGCCGCAGTTTACCGACCGCGCAAATGCAGAGACGCCGCGCAGCACATTGTCGGATTTCATCGACCTGCCCGGTGTGTATCCGGCTGGCCGTCTGGATCGCGACAGCGAGGGCCTGATGCTGCTGACGGACAACGGCCGGCTGCAGGCGCAAATATCGGACCCCAAGCACAAGATGCCCAAGACCTATTGGGTTCAGGTCGAAGGTCTGCCCGATGCTGCTGCCCTGAAAGCCCTGCGCGACGGGGTCGATCTGAAGGATGGAAAAACGCGCCCTGCCAAGGCCCGGTTGATGGTTGAGCCCGAAGGCCTGTGGCCACGAAACCCACCTATCCGCGTACGCCAAACAGTACCGGACAGCTGGATTGAACTGACCTTGCGCGAAGGCCGCAACCGGCAGGTTCGACGCATGACGGCAGCGGTCGGTCATCCCACCCTGCGCCTGATCCGCGCCCGGATCGGGGACTATACGCTAGAGGGATTGGCGCCCGGTCAGTGGGACAGCCTGACAGCTCCTACATTGGTTTCCGCACCGAAGCGCAAACGGGACCGCCGACCGCGCAGGTGACAAAAACGTCCTTTTGTAATAGACTTAAGGCATGAAAGTCACCCGAAGCACACCATCCCCAGAGGGGATCCTTGAGGCCGCGCTTTACGTTGGCGACATAGACGCAGCCGAACGATTCTATGGTGAGATACTGGCGTTAGAGTGTATTCAACGCGTCGCGAACCGACATGTATTTTTCCGCGTCGGCGGATCGGTGTTGTTGCTGTTCAACGCTGATGAGACGGCAAAACCGCCGGAAAATCCAAACCTGCCCGTCCCGCCGCATGGCGCACGCGGTCCCGGTCACGTCTGCATGACTTTATCGCGGACAGAGATCGACGAAATGCGCAAGCATCTGCTGGAGTGGAACATCCCCATAGACGCCGAGTTCGATTGGCCAAGCGGGGCACGGTCGCTGTATGTTCGGGACCCCGCCGGAAACTCGGTGGAATTCGCTGAAGGTCACCTGTGGGACTAAGACCCTAGCGCAGCGGTTTCTTTTCTCCCCCGACAATCCGGTAGATGTCACTCGAGATAACGCCCACTTCGCCCAGAATAGCCTGAAACTGGGCCATATGCGGGGCAGCGAAATGCGCCTCGAGCGCGGCCTGATCCTGCCATTCTTCATACACGCGGAACTTGTTGGATTGCCCGAGTATCTGGCTGAATTCATAGATCAGGCAGCCGGACTCTCTTATAGTCTCGGCAACCATTTTCTGTGCGGCCTCAAGGGCTTTGTCGACACTATCTAGCGACACTTCAACCGTTCCGGTGACTATCAGCATGTCGTTTCCTTCTCCAATTCAAACCGTTTCGAAATCCTGTCGACTGGCGTCCCGCCTTGCAGAGAAACAGCATAAGTGACCGAATAGTCGCGGAAACCCATCTTGTCGTAATAGCTATGCCCCTGCCGGTTGTCGGCCCGGATCGTCGCGTTGAGCGCGCTGAACCCAAGGGCCGCGGCATAGGTCGTGGTTTCTGAGAACAACGCCCGCCCGGCCCCTTTCAACACCGGCTCTCGCCGGGTGAAAGCCGCGATATCCGCGCAACCTTCCGGCAGGTTCGCATTCGTGCCAAGCCATTGAAACCCGGCCACCTCACCCTGTTCATCAAGGGCAACGTGGCAACAGATTTTGTCTGCGCCGTTCAGGTAGACTTGGGCAAACAGCGCCTCAGAAAACGGTGTTTCAAACGCGGTCGTCCCGCCGATAGCAATGATTTCGTTGAGAATACGACAGGCAACGGTCACATCCTCAGGCATCATGGGACGGACCGCGATCATCGCTACAGGCTCAGCTTGTCGCGCATAAAGGCCAGCGCGACGCTAAGACCGTCCGGGGCAATCCCGTGGCCGGTGCCTTTCATGACATGCGCATATACTTCTTTGAAATCTGCAGCCTGCAGTGCTTCGGCAGCTTCGGGCAACGATTGTGGTGGAACCACGTCGTCGGCATCACCATGCACCAAAAGGATCGGCATTCGGCTGACGGTTTCGTCGGGCAGCAGGTCCGGTTCCAACAACCGGCCAGAGAACGCAACAATCCCAGCCACCGGGTCTTCGCGGCGCGGCGCGACGTACAGGCTCATCATCGTACCTTGCGAGAACCCAAACAGGACCACCTGCTCTGGCAGCACATCCTCATCCACCATAAGCGCATCGAGGAAGGCGTTGAAATCGTCGGCGGCCATTTCCATGCCACGGCGTGCTTCTTCTTCGGACGACCCGTCAATCCACGGGATCGGAAACCACTGATATCCGTTGGGCATTCCAGGAATCTGTTCCGGCGCATCGGGTGACACAAACAACGTGTCGGGCAGATGTTCCCCCAGCGGATCGGCCAGCCCCAGCAAATCGGCCCCGTTGGCGCCATAGCCGTGCACGAACACCACGACCGAGCGTGTATCGCCCGAAACCGGCTCTTTTCGGAGCGCATTCAAAACCCGTGTCATCTGATCCCTTCTCGTTCTTTTGCCACCCGGTAATAGGCCCACAAAACCCGCGCCGCAACCGACCGCCAAGGCGACCAGGCTTCGGCCATCTGGCGCAGCTGTTTGTCGGTCGGCCGATCGGGCAAATCAAAGAGGATGCGCGCAGCTTCTTGCAGCGCCAGATCGCCCGGCGCGATCACGTCAGCGCGGCCAAGCGAAAACATGGCGTAGATCTCGGCGGTCCAGACGCCAATACCCGACACCTCGGTCAGGATCGCCACCACGTCATCGTTTGAAACGTCCCGCAAGGCTTTGTAGTCAATGCGCGCCTCAGCCAAAGCGCGGGCGTAGCGAATTTTTTGCCGGCTCAACCCAACTGCACGCAGATCATCGTCGGTGGCCCACATGATTTTGCGCGGGCCGGTCAGTTTCGCATCCTTCAACCGGTTCCAGATCGCATTGGCCGAGGCCACACTCACCTGCTGGCTGACTATGGCGCTAAGCAGTTGCGCAAACCCGTCCGGGCGACGGCGCAAGGGCAACGGACCGGTCTGTTCCATCGCATAGGCCATGCGCGGGCAGCTTTCGGCCAGCCACGTAGCGCCTTCTTCTACGCAGTCGGGTGTTTCTATGATCCGTCCAACGGACATGTGCTCTCCGGCCTCGATGATCGACTGCACGTTAGGCCGCTTTGCCGCAGATGCAACCCGCTTGTGCACAATCGTTTTCGCCATTACGCATGTGCTCATGACGATGACCGCCACCCCCTCCGACAACAGTCAGGCCAAACGGAATGTCGCCGTTCTGGTGGCCGCGCAGGCCTTGCTTGGCGCACAGATGCCGATGATCTTTATCGTCGGTGGGCTGGCCGGACAGTCATTGGCAACCAATCCCTGCCTGGCGACTCTGCCCATATCTTTGATCGTCCTTGGCTCAATGCTGGCGGCGACGCCGATCTCGGCCATCATGCAACGGTGGGGTCGCCGGGCTGGATTTCTGGTCGGCGCGACGGCAGGGGCTTGCGGCGGGCTTGTCGGCGCTTATGGCTTGTTTCTGGGGTCATTCCCAGTGTTTCTTGCTGGCAGCCTGCTGACCGGCATCTACATGAGCGCGCACGGTTTCTACCGCTTTGCCGCCGCTGACACCGCATCGGACGATTTCCGTCCCAAAGCGATTTCCTACGTCATGGCGGGCGGTCTGGCAGCGGCAATCATCGGGCCTCAGATCGTCAAACTGACCTCGACCGCGTATGTCATCCCTTTTCTCGGTACGTATATCGCTGTCATCGCAGTGAACGTCATTGGCTCGGCCCTGTTCTTATTCCTCGACATTCCGACCCCGCCCAAGCCTGCGGCTGATGCCCCCAAAGGACGGTCCCGAATCGAGCTTCTGAAGACGCCGCGCATCGCGGTTGCGATCATCTGCGCCATGGTGTCCTACGCGCTGATGAACCTTGTGATGACGTCGACACCGCTGGCCGTCGTGGGCTGCGGGTTCAGCGCCAATGACGCGGCGGATGTCGTCACCAGCCACGTGTTGGCGATGTACATTCCCAGCTTTTTCACCGGACAATTGATTGCCCGCTTTGGGGTCGAACGGATTGTGGCACTGGGCCTACTCATTCTTGCCGCAGCCGGAGTGGTGGCTTTGCAGGGCGTTGAACTGGGTAATTTCTTTGTCGCGCTGATCTTGCTGGGCATCGGCTGGAACTTTGGTTTTATCGGCGCAACCACCATGTTGGCTGAATCGCACGACGTCAGCGAGCGCGGACGCATGCAGGGGTTGAACGACTTGCTGGTGTTTGGTGGCGTCACGTTTGCCTCGCTGGCTTCCGGTGGGCTAATGAACTGTTCTGGCGGCTCTCCGATTGAAGGTTGGACCGCGGTGAACGTCGCGATGATCCCCCTTCTGACTTTGGCGGGCGGCGCGCTTTTGTGGCTGACGATGCGGCCCCGAACGGCCTAATCGTTAAGGTTCAGTATCGGTGCAAAGGCACCTAATCTCTGTGCCTCGGCGATCCCCTCATCAATGTGCATGCGGTAGATATCCCACATCTGCCGTCTCAGGGTACGGCCTTTGTCGGTAATGCGCAGGATTTTTCCCCGTCCGTCCCCCGCCGCAGCATGGCGCGTCAACAACCCGTCCTCCGCCATCCGTGCGACCTGCCGGGAAAAGCTGGACTGATCAAACAGCAGCTGTTGCTCCAGCTGTTTAGGTCGCAGGCCGTCTGGCGCTCGTTCCAACTCCCACAACACGTCATACCAGTGCAGCCGTGGATATCCCGCTGCCACCAGCGCGCGCTCGGCCCGGGAAAAGATCCGGGTGCGTGTCTGGTTCAGTGCGATCCAAGCCGCCTCTCGCTCTTCAAATCCGCTCATCACGCCTCCGCGAGGATTGTGGTTTTTCTTTGCTCATCATTTTAGATGCATTTACATGTTAATTATCAACCCTGCAAATCAGAGAAATGTCATGAAGCTGTTTACCGCATCTGCCCTCGTCTTGGCACTGGCCACACCAGTCCTTGCCGAAACTTATCACTTTGATCAAAGTCACACCGAAATCCGTTTCTACTACAACCACGCGGGACTGACCGAACAATCCGGCGAATGGACCACCGTATCCGGCACCGTCGAGTTTGACCCCGAAAATGTCACCGCAACCAGCGCGGATATCACAATCGACGCCTCAAGTGTTGAAACCGGTTGGGGGCCGCTCAACGACCACCTCAAAAGCGGTGACTTCTTCGATGTCGAAGCTTACCCAAACATCAAATTCGTCTCGACCTCGGCGGTGCAAACCGGTGCAAGCACCCTGCAAATGATCGGAGATTTGACAATCAAGGATCAGACCAAGCCCGCAACGCTTGAGATCGACCTGACCTTCATGGGCGAACATCCCCTGGCCGGATTTTTCGATTATTACAAAGGTGACTGGGTTGGCGTCGAAGCCGCTGGCCAGCTTTTGCGCAGCGAGTATGGCGTCGGGATGTTTGCCCCGGGAACGTCAGACTTGGTGCAGCTGAAAATCTCGGCCGAAATGCGCGCCGGCGGCTGGGAGTAATTACCAGCGCCCCGTTGCCGCCTGCACCATCAATGACAGGCGGCGGCGGATTTCACCCGGCCCAAGGGTTCCAGAGGCGACCCTGTCCGGGCGCGCAATGACCTGCTTTAGAACCAATTCAGTTTGCCAACCGGCATGCAACGCGGCAGCAGCTTTTGCCGAAACCGAGTATCGCTGAGTACGTGCCCGTTTCAACCGCCTGTACGCTTTTTCGGCCAGACGCTGAACACCCGCAGGCGTGCCATCCAGCAGCGGAATTCGCCCACGCGCTTCCAGATCCGGAATGGCGCGCAACCAATTGGCAACCCCAACGGCATAGCCAAAATCCCGCACGACATCTTCATCCGCAGACCCAAGGGCCTGTGCCGCCACCACCGTGAGCGTGCCCGAGCTGTGGTTTATGTATGCGTCGAAATGATCTTCGTCCTCGAACGGGTCGCGATAAATATCCCAACGCCTTACGGCCACATATTCATCCATCATCGACGCAAGATGAGGGGACAGGACACGCGACAGCGGTGTGACGACCTCATGCCGACGCACGGTTGGACCTTCGGCAATCTCTTGCAAAGCATCGCGCCACCATTGCAGGCGCATCTCGGCAATCATCGGCTCTTGCGTCACCCAGGGTACCCGGGCGACTTCGATGTTCAGCGCATAGATCGGAAACAACACCGCCCGTGCGGAAACTAGGGCCGCCATGGCTGCCATGAATCGGTCGGGATCGGCCTTGTGCAACAGTGCAGCACAGGCCTTGACGTCATCGTCAAATGGCGCACTCACTCGGCAACTGCCGACTGTGGGCCGCAATCACGCACCAGCTTCCACTGAATCGCGTCCAGCAGCGCCTCGAACGAGGCATCGACTATGTTCGCGCTGACACCAACGGTGGACCACCGGCGCCCCTGCCCGTCTTCACTATCGATGATGACACGGGTCACGGCCTCGGTGCCGCCCTGCGTGATACGCACCTTGAAGTCGACCAGGTGCATATCATCCAATATCCGCGAATACTGCCCCAGATCCTTGGCCAGCGCCTTGGCCAGCGCGTTCACCGGACCCCGGTCACCGCCGGACCCATCCAGAGACTCGCTGACCGACAGCTTCTTTTCACCATCGACCTTCACCACAACAACGGCCTCGGACAAGCTGACCATCTTGTTGTACTTGTTCTTGCGCCGTTCAACGGTCACCTTGTACCGCTTTACCTCAAAGAATTGAGGCAGTTGACCCAGTTCATCCCGCGCCAGAAGCTCAAAGCTGGCCTGCGCGGTGTCGTAGGAATAACCTTCTGCCTCGCGCAGCTTGATCCGCTCGAGGATACGGCCCAAAGCCGGGTCACTGGGCTCGACCGACAAACCGGCCTCGATCAAGCGCTGGCGCAGGTTCGACTGCCCCGCCTGGTTCGACATCGGAATGATCCGTATGTTCCCAACCGACGCCGGATCCACATGTTCATAGGTCGTCGGGTCCTTGAGGATCGCGCTGGCATGCAGCCCTGCCTTGTGCGCAAATGCGGACGCCCCGACATAGGCCGATTGTTTGCTGGGCACCCGGTTCAGGATCTCGTCCAGCATGCGGCTGACGCGGGTCAGACCCGCCAGCGCCTCGACACTGACGCCGATGTCAAAATTTGATGCATAGGGTTCCTTCAGCAGCAGCGTCGGGATCAATGAGGTTAGATTCGCATTTCCGCATCGCTCACCCAATCCGTTCAAAGTTCCCTGAACCTGCCGCGCGCCCGCATCGACGGCCGCCAAAGAACAGCCCACCGCGTTTTCCGTATCGTTATGGGTATGGATACCCAATCGGTCCCCCGGTAGACCCGCCGCGACCATCTCGGACACAATCCGCGACACTTCTGCGGGCAAAGCGCCGCCATTGGTGTCGCACAGAACAACCCAGCGCGCACCGGCATCCATCGCGGCCCGGCAAACCTCAAGCGCATAGGTTGGATTGTCCTTGTAGCCGTCAAAGAAATGCTCGGCATCAAACAGTGCCTCGCGCCCCTGCGCGACTATATGCGCAACCGAGGCACGGACGTTCTCGACATTCTCCTCAAGCGAGATGCCGAGCGCATCCGTCACGTGATAATCGTGCGACTTACCCACCAGACAGACCGCCCGCGTGCCCGCGTTCATCACCGCCGCCAAAACATCGTCATTCTCAGCCGACCGGCCCGACCGTTTGGTCATCCCAAAGGCCGTCAAGCAGGCTGACGTTTTGGGAGCCGCATCAAAAAACGCGCTGTCCGTCGGATTCGCCCCCGGCCACCCGCCTTCGATGTAATCCACGCCCAACTCGTCCAGAGCCTGAGCGATCTGCGCCTTCTCAGCGGTCGAGAACTGCACACCCTGTGTCTGCTGCCCGTCGCGCAGAGTAGTGTCGTAGAGGTAGAGGCGTTCTTTGGTCATCGTTCTGGCTCTTTTGGTTTGATCGGCGGTACTCATTCACGCACTTTTTTTGAGCGTGGCACGTATACTAACTTAAGTCTCCGCAAGCAGGTTTTTGTATTGTTGCTCCAAACCTTCACGATCTTGCTTCATACGCGTAAGTGTTTCAGACCACTGCTTTTCTTTGGCCTGCTCTCTTCGCTCTGATGTAATGGCTCCGTCTGAAGTTCTTATGACAACGACATCAAACAGAGGAAGAACATTCCATTCAAAGCCGTCTTTTGTATCACGCGCTTCTATACCATAGACGCGAAGTTGATCCCGGATTTGATCAGACCAACCAAACAAAAGGCCACCAGTCTTTTTATCGCCAGATTTCATCAAATCTCTAGCATTTGATTTAATTCCGCTTCTGAGAGACATCCAACTCTCAACTTCATATTTTAAGTGCAAAGCATAATCGGCTCTTTCTTCTATCCAAGCCGCCATCTCTGGTTCTAAAAGCCCCAAGAAACGAGCGCTAGCCAAAAGTCCAGCCGCATCCCCTTCCTCAGCCAACCTGTGCAATTCGGCCAAGGCACCCGCGGTATTTAGATCATCCGCGACAGCGGCGGCGACCGCCGGCGAGGGGCTTTCGGCGGGCTCGACCCCAGAAGTAAGATCATGCCAAGACTCGAGTGTCTGCCGGGCCTCATCTCGCTTCTCTTTAGTCCAATCCATAGGCTGCCGGTAATGGGTCTGCAGGAAGACAAACCGGATCACCTCACCCGGAACGCCCTGTTCCAACAAGTCATGCACGGTGAAGAAGTTGCCCAGCGATTTGGACATCTTCTTGCCTTCCACCTGCAACATCTCGTTGTGCAGCCAGACGCGCGCGAACTCACCATGCGGATGGGCGCATTTGCTCTGGGCGATCTCGTTTTCATGGTGCGGGAACATCAGGTCGTTTCCGCCACCGTGAATATCAAAGCTCTCGCCCAGCAGCTCATAGCTCATGGCCGAACATTCGATGTGCCACCCCGGACGACCACGACCCCATGGGCTATCCCACCCCGGCAACTCATCGGTCGAGGGTTTCCACAGCACGAAATCCATCGGGTTCCGCTTGTAAGGCGCAACCTCAACCCGGGCACCGGCGATCATGTCATCCACCGACCGACCAGACAAAGCGCCGTAGTGCTCCTTCCAGCTGTCAACCGCGAACAGAACGTGTCCTTCGGCTGCGTAAGCGTGACCCTTCGCGATCAAATCCTCAATCATCGCAACCATTTGCGCGATGTACTGAGTCGCACGCGGCATCTCGTCGGGCTCAAGCGCGCCCAATGCGCCCATGTCGTGCAGATACCAGCCGATGGTTTCATCTGACCGCTCCTGCACCAACTGCTCCAGCGTGCCCTCAGCACCCGCTTTCTGGCGTGCCAGCGCGGTCGCGTTGATCTTGTCATCCACGTCGGTGAAATTGCGTACATAGGTCACGTGATCCGCGCCGTAGACATGGCGCAGCAACCGATAGAGCACGTCAAACACCACCACGGGCCGCGCGTTGCCCAGATGGGCGCGATCATAAACCGTTGGACCACAGACATACATCCGCACGTTTTCAGGATCGATCGGTACGAAATCCTCTTTCGTCCGTGTCCGTGTGTTGTGCAGTTTGATCGTCGTCATCGGTCGGCTCCTAAGAACGGCAAAGCGTGTCGCGTTGGCGCGGGCTTAGCAACTTGTCTCAGGGATGAAAACGAAAGAAACCGGCCCGCTTGATAAATCAGCAGGTAATGCAGCAGATAATGATGCAGGTCATACGGTTCATGTCCTTCCCCTAACATGGACAACGCGTTCAGCCAAGACTTGAGTTCAATCTCAAGGTGACGCACCCTTTCGACCATGAGCCGAGAATTCGTCAATTCAATCTGCCGCACGTTTCCAGGCGCTGACCTTTCCGACCCTTGGGGCGGAGGCCATGATGCCTGGAAGGTTGGCGGTAAGATGTTTGCCTGCATCGGCACTGCCAACGATGGCGTGTCCGTCAAAACGCCTGATATCGAGACGGCTCAGATGCTGATCGAAGCAGGTGTCGGTACCAAAGCCCCCTATTTTCATCGCAGCTGGATCCGCCTGCCGTTTGACTGTGACGAGGATGAGATGCGTCATCGGCTGGCCACTTCCTACGATCTGATGCGGTCTTCCCTGACGAAAAAAGTGCAGTCCACGTTGCCCCCACGAAGCTGATTGACATTTTCCAATGCCTCTGGCCCATTCTGCGCTGAAGACAAGATCGGAGCGTGCCATGAAACTGTCGCAGCGTATCACTCATCTGACCGGAGGTGGCAGTGATGGGTGGGATGTATTTTACCGCGCGCGCCGGATGATCAGCGAAGGGCACGTCATTACTGAACTCACCATTGGTGAGCATGACATTCGTACGCACCCGACCATTCTGGATGCCATGGATCTATCGGCGCGTCAGGGAAACACCGGCTACGCTGTGGTGCCCGGTTCCGATTTGCTGCGCGATACCGTTGCGGCGCGCATTCAGGCCCGCACTGGTCAGAAGACAAGCCGAAATAACGTGTTGATCACTCCGGGCGGCCAATCTGCCCTATTCGCAGCCCACGTGGCGGTGTGCGATCCCAGTGATGTCGGCCTATATCTCGATCCCTACTACGCGACTTACCCCGGCACGATCCGGGGCGCCGGTGCGACAGCCCGCGCCATCCAGACCACCGCTGAGGATGCATTCCAGCCGCGCGCGCAGCAGATCGATGCGGCGGCAGATGGTGCGGTTTCGCTGTTGATCAACAGCCCGAACAACCCCACTGGTGTCGTATATTCCCGCGAGACGCTGAACGGTATCGCAGATGTTTGCCGTGACCGCGACCTGTGGCTGATCTCGGATGAGGTTTATGACACGCAGGTCTGGGAAGGTGAGCATATCTCACCACGTACCCTGCCCGGAATGGCCGAACGTACTTTGGTCGTTGGTTCGATGTCCAAGTCACACGCGATGACCGGGTCCCGGTGCGGTTGGGTGGTCGGCCCCGAGGAGGTGATCGCCCATCTCATCAATCTGGCTACGCACACAACTTACGGCGTGCCTGGGTTCATTCAGGACGCCGCCAGTTTTGCCTTGAGCGCGGGTCATGATCTTGAAGAGGAAATCGCCGCTCCGTTCCGGCGTCGTCGCGCGTTGGCGGTCGAGATTCTTGCCACCCAGAACACCATTGGCCTCGTGCCGGCACAGGGTGCGATGTACCTGATGCTGGACATCCGCGCAGCGGGGCTAAGCGGTGAGGCATTCGCCAACGCATTGCTGGATACACACGCAATTGCCGTCATGCCCGGTGAAAGTTTTGGCACAGCGGCGGCAGGACACGTGCGGGTTGCGATGACAATTGATGACGACCGCTTTGCTGCAGCACTCAGAACAATTTGCGATTTCGCCGCCGCCCTGGCGGAAAGTCACGCGGCAGAATAGACGGCCTTAAAACCGGAAAGTTGTACGCAGGTTGAACACGTTGGCGTCAATATCGCCCTGACTTCGTGTGACGTCGTTAAAATCCTGACGCAAGGCCTCACCACTGATGACGAAACTGTCACCGATGGGATAGGCAATTCCGATGCCGTACACTGCAGCGGTGTCATTTTCCGGTGACGCATCCAATCGGGCCGCGCCCACGACGACATAGCCCAAGGCCGGTCCGAAATCATAACCACCGCGCAACTTAAGGCGGGTCAGACTGTCCACGCTGCCTTCACCCTGCCCCAAATCCAGAGAAAGCCGATTGTATTCCAGCTCACCGCCAAGAACGAAATTCCCGAAGTCATGGTCATAACCGACAAGCGGTCCAAAAGTCGTGTCGTTTCCGCCAGAGTTATTTGGGCCATCTACATCCGCATAGCCAAAGCTGAAGCCCGCATACGCCCCCGTCCAATCCTCTGCATATACCGGTGCATTGCCGATTGTCAGGCAGGTGGTCATGAGGGCCATCAGGGCTTTCATCAACCTCTCCAAAATTCCTTGCAGCGCGCCCACCAAACGATGGGCTTCATCACATAAAACTTGGTCTGCAATCGTTAAAAATCCATTGAGATCACGGACCACTCTTAAATAAGTGATAGAAGCTTAACAGATTTTCCCACATTCGGGAAAAAACTTTACCCCACGGCAAGAACGTGATGCCGACAAGGCACAACACTTCGTTTTTGGCCCCACAGGTCGCAAACAGGACAGATTATGCGCCTTCGTATTGAGAGAGTTTGCATCACCAATTGAGGACCCGCATGCAAAGTGACGTTTGGAAGATTCGCCTGATCAGCCGTACCATTGGTGCGGATCGCGGGCGTGCCGCGCGTGGGCGGCCAGTTGTGGTCTGAGTACACTCACCCTGAACGTACTTTTTCGACCGGACCTTAAATTATGAACGAACAAACCCGAAATTCATCGCGCAGCGGCGGTCGTGCCGCGCGCCGTGCGGCCCGTGCCACAGCGCTGCCCGAACATCTGCGCCCTATCCGCCCCGGCATGGAGAGCGGCATGCTGAAGGTGCTAACCCCGGCGCAGATCGAGCGTATCCACCAAGCCGCGCTGACCGCGCTGGAAACCATTGGTCTGGCGGACGCCCCGCAAAGCGGGATCGACTATCTTGTCGGCGCTGGCTGTATCTTGGGTGACGACGGGCGTATCCGCTTCCCCCGCGCCTTGGTCGAAGACACAATCGCCAAGGCCAATCGCTCGGTCACCTTGCATTCAAGGGATGGCAACTCTGATCTGGAACTGTCGGGCAACCGCGTCCACTTTGGTACTGCCGGCGCGGCTGTCAGCATGGTTGATGTTCACGGTCAGGAATACCGGGATTCGACACTTCAAGACCTGCACGACGCGTCTCGAATCTGTGAACAACTTGAAAACATTCACTTTGTTCAGCGCCCAATGGTGTGCCGCGACATCGCCGACAACCTCGAGATGGATTTGAACACGGTCTACGCCACCACGTCCGGAACGTTCAAACATATCGGCACGTCCTTCACCGAACCCAGCCATGTTGCCCCCGCGATCGAGATGCTGCACATGATCGCTGGTGGAGAGGATAAGTGGCGAGAACGGCCCTTTATGTCGAACTCGAACTGCTTTGTTGTTCCACCGATGAAATTCGCAACCGAAAGCTGCGAAGTCATGGAGGAATGCATCAAGGCAGGAATGCCCGTTCTGCTACTATCGGCCGGAATGGCCGGCGCCACCGCGCCTTCGACAATCGCCGGTGCTATTGCGCAGGCCACCGCCGAATGCCTGGCCGGATTGGTTTATGTAAACGCTGTAAGTCCCGGTGCACCCGCGATTTTTGGCACCTGGCCCTTTGGCCTTGATCTGCGCACAGGTGCGATGTCCATCGGGTCTGGCGAACAAGCACTCCTGACAGCGGGCTGCGCCCAAATGCACCACTTCTACGACTTGCCGGGCGGCGCGGCCGCCGGTGCATCGGATGCGAAACTGCCCGACATGCAAGCCGGGTGGGAGCAGATGTGCTCGAACGTCATGGCCGGGCTTTCGGGTTTGAACATGGTGTATGAGTCCGCAGGCATGCATGCCTCGCTGCTGGGATTCTGCCATGAAAGCCTGATCCTCAGCGATGATTTAATCGGGCAAGCACAACGCTGTGTACGCGGCATCGAAGTGACGGACGAAACGCTGGCACTGAATCAGATGGCCGAAGTCTGTATCGGCGGACCCGGTCACTATCTGGGAACCGATGCAACGCTGAGCCGAATGCAGGCGGACTATGTCTACCCGACTTTTGGCGACCGGTCGTCTCCGAAGGAATGGGTTGAAATTGGCAAGCCCGATTTGATCGAAAAGGCGGTGAAGCGGAAGGAAGAGATTCTCTCGACGCCGTCTCCGGCCAGATTCGATCCGCTTTTGGATGCCGAACTGCGCGGCAGGTTTAACATTTATTTGCCGGCGTAACCCATTGAAATATGGCGGCCCGCGGGGGTACGGGCCGCCGATGCCTTCGCAGGATTAACCGTTGCTGGGCGGTAGCAACCCTGCTTCCTGCGCGATGGCAATTTCATCTGCGTCCAGCGACCCGTCGCCGTTGGCGTCCATCGCCGAGAAACCATCGGCGTCAACCTCGGGCAGAACGGCCTGAACTTCTTCTATGGTCAGAACCCCATCGCCGTTGGTGTCCGCCGAGGACTGCGCGGCAGCCATCGCCGGCAGGCCCAATACGAATGCGGAAATGATTGCCAGGTTTTGCGGTTTCATTGTGATGCCTCCTAAGTGGTATTTGTGTGTGTTTTCGTCCGGACAGGCACCACAGACACCAAACCGATGAACCCCGTCACCCCAACCCGGCATCACGCCCTGTTTCGCGCCATTCTTCGCGTGTTTGTCCGAGTCGCGTCTGCAATCAACCGCTGGGCGAAATGTACAATCCACGTTTCGGCGGTTCTTGCCCGATGCGCCTGTGCCGTTCCGGCAAGGCCCTGCCTAAATCACCGACTCGGGGGGCAAAAAGAAAGGGGGCCGAAGCCCCCTGTCAGTTTCGCCATCCAGGCTCCATTCGTTGACCGCCCGGTGTTTTGTTTGCCTGCGGCCTGGACGTCGCATGGAACGAGCGCACCCGTCCCGTGAGAGAGTGGGAAAGAGCAAATATTCCGCCCCACCCTGTTCCCGGTCGACACGGGCATGTCGACCGAGTGGACCTAGGCGTATTTGGTAAGTCTCAACGCCTTGCTCCGTGTTCGTCGGGATCGGACATCCGAGGGGAAACCCTGATCCCTACACCCCGCCTGACGGGGCGTTTTCCTTAGCTACACCCGCTGGTTGCCCCGCAGGTGTTGCACTTCATGCAGGTGCCATTGCGCACCAGCGTGTAATTTCCGCATTCGCCGCAAGGATCGCCCTCGTACCCCTGCATCTTGGCCTTGGTCCGTGCGTCCATGCCCGTGGCAACGGCAGTTTCCGCAACCGGAGCTTCGAATTGCGCGGCCGGTTCTGCCATGCTGTTCACTTCCGGTTGGCCGCCGTTGAACACCACCAGATCCTGCGGCAGACGTTTGCGCAGATAACCGGTCGAGCTGATTTGTTTCAACACTTCCAAGGACTTGGACGCGGCGCTGTCGCTGATTTCAGATACGTTGGACAGACCATCTTCCTCGCCGCGGCCCAGATCATCAAATGTGGCACCTTCGGGTTTCACATGGGCCAGATCGGTGCGGTCCAGATAGGACACGGCAAGTTCGCGGAAGATGTAATCCAGGATCGACGTCGCGTTCTTGATCGAGTCGTTGCCCTGCACCATTCCCGCTGGTTCAAACTTGGTGAAGGTAAAGGCGTCGACGAATTCTTCCAGCGGAACACCGTATTGCAGGCCAACCGACACTGCGATGGCAAAGTTGTTCATCATCGCCCGGAAGCCAGCGCCTTCCTTGTGCATGTCGATGAAGATTTCGCCCAGTTTGCCGTCTTCGAACTCACCTGTCCGCAGATAGACCTTGTGGCCACCGACGATCGCTTTCTGGGTGTAACCCTTGCGGCGATGCGGCAGTTTCTCACGATGGCTGCGGATGATTTCCTTGACGACGACCTTCTCAATGACCTTTTCGGCGAGAACGACGGCCTTTTCATGGGCCGTGCCGCTCTCCAGCACCTCTGCCGCCTCGTCATCGTCCTCGACCAGTGCGGCTGCCAGCGGCTGCGACAGTTTAGAACCGTCACGGTATAGCGCATTGGCCTTCACACCGAGCGACCAGCTGAGCTCATAAGCCTTCTGGCAATCCTCGATGGTCGCGTCATTCGGCATGTTGATCGTTTTGCTGATCGCACCCGAGATGAAGCTTTGCGCCGCAGCCATCATAGTGATGTGGCTATCAACCCCAAGGAAACGCTTGCCTTTCTTGCCGCACGGGTTGGCGCAGTCGAAGATCGAGTAATGTTCTTCCTTCAGATGCGGCGCGCCTTCCAGCGTCATGGTTCCGCAGACATGGTCGTTGGCCGCGTCGATATCCGCCTTGGTAAAGCCCAGATGGCGCAGCAGATCGAAGGTCGGGTCATTCAGTTTGGTCGCCGGGATGCCCAGAACGCCGGTGCAGAAATCCTCGCCCAGTGTCCACTGGTTGAAGACGAACCGGATATCAAAGGCGCTTTCCAGCGCGGCATCCACCTTGGCCAGCTCATTTGGGCCAAACCCGTGACCCGTCAGCGAGGTGTGGTTAATCCCCGGCGCGTTGCCGATGGTGCCGTGACCAACCGCGTAACCCACGATCTCTTCAATCTGAGACGAGGAATAGCCCTGCTTCTCCAGCGCTGACGGCACCGAGCGGTTGATGATCTTGAAGTAACCGCCACCCGCGAGCTTTTTGAACTTCACTAGGGCAAAGTCCGGCTCGATCCCGGTCGTGTCGCAATCCATCACCAGACCAATTGTGCCGGTGGGCGCGATCACCGTGGCTTGCGCGTTGCGATAGCCGTTCTTTTCGCCAAGGCTCAGCGCCTCGTCCCAAGCCGACATCGCCAGATCGACCAGACGCTTGTCCGGGCAGTTGCCATGGTCCAGAGGCACCGGCTTCACGGCCAGTTTCTCATACCCATCGGTCACACCTTGCGAGGCACGGCGGTGGTTGCGGATAACGCGCAGCATGTTGTCTGCGTTGCGCTCATAGCCCTTGAAGGGTCCAAGCTCTCCGGCAATCTCGGCCGAGGTGGCATAGGCCACGCCGGTCATGATCGCGGTCAGCGCGCCACAGATCGCCCGACCCTCATCCGAGTCGTAGCTGTAACCCATGTTCATCAGCAGACCGCCGATGTTGGCATAGCCCAGACCCAAGGTGCGGAAATCATAGGACAGTTGCGCGATTTCCTTGGATGGGAACTGCGCCATCGTGACTGAGATTTCCAGCGTCAGGGTCCACAGGCGCGAGGCGTGCATGTAGTCTTCCGCCTGGAACTCACCATCCTTGAGGAAGGTCAGCAGGTTCATCGACGCCAGGTTACAAGCTGTGTCATCAAGGAACATGTATTCCGAGCACGGGTTCGAACCGCGAATCTCACCATCTTTGGGGCATGTGTGCCATTCATTGACGGTGTCGTGGAACTGAATACCAGGATCGGCACAAGCCCATGCGGCGTGGCCGACTTTTTCCCAAAGGTCGCGTGCCTTGACTGTCTTGGCAACTTTGCCATCGGTGCGGTTGATCAGTTCCCAATCGGCATCTTTCTCAACTGCGGTCAGAAATGCATTGGTCACACGGATCGAGTTGTTCGAGTTCTGACCCGAGACCGAGCTATAGGCTTCCGAATCCCAGTCCGTATCGTAAGTCGGGAATTCAATGCTGTCGTGACCCTGCTTGGCATAGTCCAGAACGCGCTTGATGTAAGTTTCTGGGATCGCGACCTTTTTGGCATCGCGAACCGCGTCCTTCAGGGCGTCATTCTTCTTGGGATCATACGCGTCGTCTTGCGCGCCGTCCCATGTGCGGATGGCCTCGAAAATGCCGTTCAGCATCTTCTCGTGCATCTTCGATCCGGCTACGATCGAGGCCACCTTCTGCTCTTCGATCACCTTCCACTCGATGAATTTCTCGATGTCAGGGTGATCAGCATCGACGATTACCATCTTTGCTGCTCGACGGGTTGTTCCGCCTGATTTGATCGCGCCAGCGGCGCGGTCGCCGATCTTGAGAAAGCCCATAAGGCCCGAGGACTTGCCGCCACCCGACAGCGCCTCGCCTTCTGCGCGCAAGTGGCTGAAGTTGGTCCCGGTGCCCGAGCCGTATTTGAACAGGCGCGCCTCGCGCACCCACAGATCCATGATGCCGCCTTCGTTCACCAGATCATCATCGACAGACTGGATGAAGCACGCGTGCGGCTGCGGATGTTCATACGCGGATTTCGATTTGGTCAGCTTGCCGGTCTTGTAGTCGACGTAGTGGTGACCTTGCGCGGGGCCGTCGATTCCATATGCCCAGTGCAGACCCGTGTTGAACCACTGTGGGCTGTTCGGCGCGGCGCGCTGGGTCGCCAGCATATAGCGCATCTCATCAAAGTAGGCGCGCGCATCCACTTCCGTCGAGAAGTAACCACCCTTCCAGCCCCAATAGGCCCAGGCGCCCGCCAGGCGGTCAAAAACCTGCTTTGAAGACGTCTCACCATCGAACTCCGCGTCATCGGCCGGGACCGAGCGCCACAGAAATTCGGGGACGTCTTTCTCTTTTACTTTCTTAAGCTTAGTCGGCACGCCCGCCTTACGGAAATACTTCTGCGCGATGACGTCGCTGGCAACTTGGCTCCACCGCGTGGGCACTTCGATGTTGTCTAGGCGAAAAACGATGGTGCCATCGGGGTTTCGGATCTCAGACGTCGCTGAGACAAAGTCCAGTTCCGCATAAGCGTCCTGCCCCGGTTTCGTAAATTTCCTGTCAATCTTCATGTCCGCACGCCCTAGATTCAATCAACTTGTCTTTCAGCGTCAGGTCCTCAGACGCGGACCGATCGCCATGCCGTATAAAATTGGGCGCAATAGACCAGCCGCTGCATTCTGCAGCGCAAAACCGATCAAACGGTTGCACGTTACTATGATGTGCTTTCCGACCCTTGCCCTGTGCCCTATTCTGGTTTTGATACCAGATTTTGTGGCAACCCTTCCGGCCCATACAACTTGGCGTATCGACCCATAGATCGTCAACGCCATTTTTAAGTCATTTTTGATATCTTTTGTGTTGACCCATTTCTGACAACTTGCATCCGGACACCCTGTTCTGATTCCTCCACAGGTTCATCCACCGGGTACACGCAGCGATTTCAAAAACCCGCAGGTTAATTAACTGTGTTTCCCGGCACAGTTATCGGAATTTGATAATCTAACGCTAAGATGTCTAAGTTGGATGAGAATCACGAAGCGGTCATTTTGATCCGCGGCGCTGGGTAAACAGCCAGGCGCGATCACACAAAGGGGAGCGGACAGATGTCGTTGTTACGTTTACTTCCGATTCTGGCCCTGATCGTGGCCTGCACACCACAAGATGTGCGCCCTCCGGCACGCAGCGCCCAGTTCGATGATTTCCCCAAAAGGCTGTTCGACACGTTCGAGATAAGCTGCGACGGCCCGGGTGAACGCTTTGAAAGTACCGGGAATCGGGTTTTCGAATGCACCGAGCTTCTACCTCCGGACATGACCGCTTTTCTGATTCTCAACTATGACGGTTACCCTCAGGATCTGCCCAAAAGCGTGATGCGGCTGACAACGACCAAGAACAACTCGGGCTACCGTGTCGATGCTGAGCTGTATTTCAACGTCCCACGCAAAAGCGGCCCGTCGGTCAAAGTACCAGTGGAAAGCGAAACGCTGGATAAGGCGCTTGGCGCGCTTTACCAAGCGTTGGGTGGATCACCAACATAAGTGAAAGAAGTGGTCGGGGCGGCAGGATTCGAACCTACGACCCCCTGTACCCAAAACAGGTGCGCTACCAGACTGCGCCACGCCCCGAACCGTGCGCCTTCCTAACCATGCCAATCTGATTTGAAAAGCCCTAACAGGACCAAATTGCAGGACCTTGCGAAAAAATTTCGTGCCGCATGACGGTTCCGGGCTTAATCGAGTAGCGCGCGGCCAGTCCGGCGTTGATTTCGAGAACCGCAAAGACGGAATCGCCACCCTCGATTGGCGTCAGATCACCGGGAATCGCACCTTGGTGGACATGCGTTACCGTACCGGCCCGATCGAGGAAAATGATGTCCAGGGGAATCAGCGTGTTCTTCATCCAGAACACCACGGGCTGCGGCGGGTCAAAAACGAACAGCATGCCCGAACGGTTTGGCAGCGACTCGCGGAACATCAAACCGCGCGACCGATCCTGCGGGCTAATCGCCAATTCGATATTGAATCGGATCTGAGCCGAGTCGTTCTTGATGTCGATCTGATCAGGCTTACAGGCAGCCCAGGTCATCCCGGACCAAAGCAACAAAACCGCTAAAAGACCCGGAAAAAACTTAGGCATGAAACACTCAGTCGTCCAAAGCAGCTTCCCAGGCCAGTACCTGAGCCGCCATACGTCCACGCTTGCCACTGATGACACGCATCGCGAGGGCCTCGCCCGGCTGCAGGTCCGACAGACCAGAGCGGCGCAGAACTTCGATATGCAGGAACACATCTTCACCACGGCCAAAAACATTGGCGAACCCAAAGCCTTTGCCTTTGTCGAACCATTTGACTCGCGCGGCCTCTAGCGGGGCAGCGGCGATCTCAACCGGATCAAGCTCGGCAAAATCAGCCAGCATCATCGTGTCCGTCCGCGCGGGCGGATCGACACTGATGACCTCAACCGCCTGAACACCACGGTCCGTGCGATGGGTCATGATTTCTATGCCCGCACCATCTGCGACCGAACTTTGGCCGAAGTTGCGCAACACATTGACGTGCAACAAAATATCCGGACCGCCCTCATCAGACACAACAAATCCGAAACCCTTTGCAGGGTCGAACCATTTCACGTGTCCACGGACGCGGTACATGTTGTTCAGATCTTCTGGCACGGCGTTCCCATCGCGAAAATTGTCATTTCGTTAAGGGTCCGATGTGTATGGGAATGGCTCGCAAATTCAAGCTGAAAAAACCCTTTGTTTTCGGCTTCTTGCATTTCACGATACGCGAACGTCATGGATTTAACCTCTGTATCTGCCAGTCGGAACCCACTTGATCCCGCTGCCATCGGAACCTGTCGTGCAACCGAAAGGCCCCATCGGCCCAGAATTCGATTTCGGTTGGCACCAGCCGATAGCCGCCCCAGAACGGCGGGCGTGGCGGGTTCGGGCCCAACTTGGCCGTCACCTTGGCCACCTCGGCCATCAGAACCGAGCGACTGCTGAGAGGCTGAGACTGCTTGGACGCCCAGGCCCCCAATCGACTTTTTAGCGAGCGGGACGCATAATACTCATCCGCCTGCGGCCCGCTTTCTCTGGTTATTGTACCACGAACTCGGATTTGCCGCCGCAGAGATTTCCAATGCATCACAAAAGCAGCTTTTCCGGCGCCGTCCAACTCGGCCGCCTTGGCACTTTCGTAGTTGGTGTAGAACACAAAAGCTGCCGGTTCGATCTCTTTCAGAAGAACCATTCGCACATTCGGCATACCGTCCGAATCGACGGTCGCCAAAGCAATAGCGTCCGGATCGTTCGGTTCGTTCTCTTTGGCCTCAGCCAGCCACCGCCCCGCTATTTCAAACGGATCGGTGCCGGCAAATATGCCGCTACGTTCGCTCATTCCCATCCCCTGGAAACTAATAAAGCCCACCCTAGGGCGAGAACCCGCCACGGGCAAGAGCGCGCGGCCTTGATGCAGCGCACCCAATGGCATAAACCATCCCAACATAACGCGAAGACAGGCGGAGAACCAAACATGTCAAATCAGTTGATGGCCGGCAAACGCGGCCTCATCATGGGACTGGCCAATGATAAATCAATCGCATGGGGAATAGCCCGTGCCTTGTCCGACTCCGGAGCAGAGCTGGCTTTTTCATATCAAGGCGACGCACTTAAGAAACGCGTTGATCCACTGGCCGCACAGCTTGGCAGCGAAATTGTTCTGCCCTGCGATGTAAGTGACGAAGAATCGATTGATACGCTGTTCACATCTCTGGAAGAGAAATGGGGCGAGCTGGACTTTGTTGTTCACGCCATCGGTTTTTCGGACAAGAACGAACTTCGGGGCCGTTACGTCGACACGTCGCGCGCGAACTTCAAACTGACAATGGACGTGTCGGTCTATTCCTTTACCGCCGTGATGCAACGGGCCGAAAAGATGATATCCGAAGGCGGCAGCGCAGTCACCCTGACCTATTATGGCGCGGAACAGGTGATGCCCCATTATAACGTGATGGGTGTTGCCAAAGCTGCGCTGGAAGCATCGGTCAAGTATTTGGCCGAGGATCTGGGCAAGGACGGTATCCGCGTGAATTCGATCTCGGCCGGTCCGATTAAGACGCTGGCCGCCAGCGGCATCGGCGACTTCCGCTATATTATGAAATGGAACGAGTATAACTCGCCCCTGCGTCGCAACGTGACCATCGACGATGTCGGCAAATCAGCTCTGTATCTGCTGTCTGACCTCAGCAGCGGTGTAACAGGAGAAAACCTGCACGTGGATTCGGGTTATCACATTGTCGGCATGAAAGCCGTCGACGCACCTGACGTCGAAAAGGGTTAATGACATGAGCGCCAAGGATCGCCTGCCCCACGAAAAAGGGTTTCACATCAGCTGGGATCAAATTCACCGTGATTCCCGCGCCTTGGCCTGGCGTTTGGACGGGCAAGGCCCGGATGACGGCGCATGGCGCGCAGTTGTGGCCATCACCCGTGGTGGTATGGCACCTGCGATGATCGTCAGCCGCGAGCTGGACATTCGCACCGTCGACACAGTCAGCGTGCGCTCGTACCACCATCAGGACCAAGGCGAAGCCGAGGTGTTGAAAGCCCCCGATGCCCAGCTGATGCGCGACGGCGAAGGTATTCTGATCATCGACGATCTGGTCGACAGCGGCAAAACGCTGGAGCTGGTGCGCGCAATGTACCCCAAGGCGCATTTCGCGACAGTTTACGCCAAGCCCAAGGGTCGTCCGATGGTGGACACGTTCATCACCGAGGTCAGCCAGGACACCTGGATCTTTTTCCCTTGGGATATGGCCCTGCAATATGTCGAGCCCTACCGCGGGACCGACTAAAAGAACCCTCTCAACCCACAAGGAGTGAGGCAAAGCCTTACAAAGGACAGGCCCGTCATGACCCAGTCCCGCACCACCGCGACTTTTGCCCCTCCGGTCATGGAGGCGCGGCGCTGGTTGGAGGGGGTGGAGTTTCCTGATGACCGTCCCCTGATCAACGTCAGCCAAGCGGCCCCGGTCGATCCACCGCCCCTGGCGTTGCGCGAAGCGATTGCCAGCTTTGCCGTGACCGAAGACAGCGCCCATCTTTACGGGCCGGTTCTGGGCAATCCTGCCCTGCGAGCTGAACTCGCCCTTCAGATCGGGTCGCACTATGACGCGCAGGTGTCCAACGATCAGGTGGCAATCACCTCGGGTTGCAATCAGGCATTTGCTGCTACGATCACAGCAATCACCGATCAGGATGACGAGGTCATCGTTCCGACGCCCTGGTACTTTAATCACAAGATGTGGCTAGACATGGCTGGCGTCCGAACCGTGGATCTGCCAACCGATGACGCTCTGCTGCCCGATCCGGACGCAGCCCGTGCTCTGATCACCGACAAAACACGCGCCATCGTTCTTGTGACCCCGAACAATCCCGGCGGAGTGGAATACTCTGCCCCTTTGGTGCGCGCATTCTTTGATCTTGCCCAGGAGGTCGGCATCCGGCTGATCGTGGACGAAACATATCGGGATTTCGACAGCAGCAGCGGCCCACCGCATGACCTGTTCGCCCAGCCTGACTGGGATCAAACCCTGATCCACCTCTATTCCTTTTCCAAAGCATACAGGCTGACCGGCCACCGTGTCGGCGCGATTGCGACCGGCACTGACCTGCTATCCGAGATTGAAAAGTTTTTGGACACGGTCGCCATCTGCCCAAGCCAGATTGGCCAGCACGCAGCCCTTTGGGGAATGCAGAACCTGTCGCAATGGCTGGCAGGTGAACGGGATGAGATCCTCGACCGCCGCGCCGCAATTGCCGAGCTGTTGCCAAGCCTGACGGACAAGGGTTGGCGGCTGCTGGGTCTGGGCGCTTATTTCGCCTATTTCGAACACCCTTTCGATATCCCATCGGACGAACTGGCCCAACGACTGGTCCCCGAGGCCGGCATCCTGCTGCTGCCCGGCACAATGTTCATGCCCGAAAATGATTCGGCCGGAAAACGTCAGGTTCGTATCGCATTTGCCAATCTGGACCGCGCCGGATTGGGGCAATTGTTCGAACGGCTGGCTGCTCTGTCCTTCTGAGCTTGCTCCCCGACGGTGCGCGTCGTATTCAGGGCCGCAACCGACGGGGCAGTTACCTGCCGACAAAAGCACGAAGAGGGCACAATGGCCGCAGGCGTAAAAAAGTTATCAAAGACCTTTGTCTGGATTCTCATGGGCCTTTTGATGCTCGGACTTGCAGGGTTTGGCGCAACCAGCCTCTCTGGCACCGTGCGTTCGGTGGCCCAGGTCGGGAACGAGGATATCTCGGTTGATGACTATGTCCGCGAGCTGCAGCGCGAGATCCGCGCGGTTGAACAACAGACAGGCCAGCCTTTGCAAATGTCGCAGGCCATGGAGTTTGGTCTGGATCGTCTTGCCTTGTCGCGCCTGACGGCGTTGGCAGCGCTGGACAATGAGGTCGGTTTGTTGGGTATCTCGATCGGTGATGAGAACCTGCAGGAAGAAATTGTTGCGATTCCGGCTTTTCAGGGCGTCAACGGCACATTTGACCGCGACGCGTATCAGTTCCAACTGGAACAGGTCGGCATGTCAGACACCGAGTTCGAATCGGACCTGCGCAAGGAAACATCCCGCACAATCGTGCAGAGTGCCGTGGTTAGCGGTGTGAAGATGCCCGAAACCCTCACGCAGGTGTTGACCGACTACGTTGGTGCCCGCCGCAGCTTTACCGTTGCAACTTTGGCGCCTGACGCCCTGCCCGCACCTGTTGCCGCCCCGACCGACGAGCAGGTCCAAACGTTTTATGATGAGAACACCGAGCTGTTCACCCTGCCTCGCACCAAAAAGCTGACTTATGCGATCCTGTCACCCGAAATGCTGCTCGACGACGTGGAAGTCGACGAGGATTCGGTAAAGCGTTTGTACGAACAGCGCGCGGCTGAATTCCAACAGCCCGAGCGTCGCCTAGTTGAACGCCTGACCTTTCCGGATCAAGAAGCGGCACAAACGGCCATGGCTCAGCTAGAGGTCGGCGGTGCAACCTTCGAACAACTGGTTCGGGATCGCCAGCTTGAGCTCAGCGATATCGATCTTGGCGACGTCACCCGCGAGGATCTGGGCGAAGCCGCCGATGGTGTCTTTGCTGCCGATCTGGACGCTGTCGTCGGCCCGCTGCCTTCCACCTTCGGACCGGCGCTGTTCCGCATCAATGGCTCGCTTGCCGAAAACAACACGTCGTTTGAAGATGCCGCCCCTGCCCTGCGCGAGGAATTGGCAGCCGATCGCGCCCGCCGCCAGATTGAGGCGCAGGCCGAGGATATCAATGACCTGCTGGCCGGTGGCGCGACTTTGGAAGAACTGACCTCCGAGACCGAAATGGAGCTGGGTCAAATCGACTGGACCGCGCAAACCGGTGAAGGCGTCGCCGCCTATGACGGGTTCCGCAGCGCAGCCGAAGCCGTGCAGGATGGCGACTTTCCCGAGGTCGCGTTTCTTGAAGATGGCTCGATCTTTGCCTTGCGTCTGAATGAGGTTCTTGAACCCCGGCCGGAACCGATTGATTCTGCGCGTGACCGCGTTGTTGCCGCCTGGACCCAGGCCGAAACCAACAAGGCGTTGGAAGAACAGGCAAATGCTGTTCTGGAGCAGGTGCAGACCGCTGGTGACTTTACGGCTACCGGATTGCCGTTCCGCGTCGAAAACGCCCTGACCCGCACGGCCTTTTTGGAAGATGTACCTGCAGACTTCATGACTCAGGTCTTTGAAATGGAGCAAGGTGTCCTGCGCGTCATTCCCGGTGCCGGAACCGCGTTTATCGTGCGTCTGGATGAACTGTTGCCACCTGCCGAAACAGATGAGCTGCGTCAGGTCCAAGCGGCCCTTACCGCGCAGCTGGATCAGGCTTTGGCACAGAACATCTTTGATGCGTTTGTCCGCGATGCACAGGTCCGTGCCCGTCCCGTCGTAGATCAGCAGGCCCTGAATGCTGTTCAGGCGAGCTATTAAAAGAGGCTGAATATGGCGCTGACCCCCGACTTTGACAGCTTCGCCCGCGCCTATGAGGCAGGCGAGAATCAGGTTGTATACACACGCTTAGCCGCTGATCTGGACACGCCGGTATCCTTGATTCTCAAGCTGACAGGCGCGCAGAAAGACGCGTTCATGTTGGAATCGGTTACCGGTGGTGAGGTTCGTGGCCGCTATTCGATCATCGGGATGAAGCCGGACCTGATCTGGCGGTGCCAAGGCGAGACGTCCGCGCTGAACCGTTCGGCCCGGTTCGACCCTGACGCGTTCTCGCCCGAAACGGGCAACCCGATGGATAACCTGCGGGCGCTGCTGGCGGAAAGTAAGATCGACCTGCCGGACGACCTACCCCAAGCCGCAGCCGGGCTGTTTGGCTATCTCGGCTATGACATGGTGCGGCTGGTGGAATACCTGCCTGATGTGAACCCTGATCCGCTCGGCCTGCCTGATGCCATCATGCTCAGACCCTCGGTCATTGCTGTGCTGGACGGCGTCAAGGGCGAGGTCACGGTTGTGTCGCCCGCATGGGTCAGCGAAGGGCAATCGGCCAAGGCTGCTTATGCACAGGCCGCAGAACGTGTTATGGACGCAGTACGCGATCTGGAACGCGCCATGCCCGCCGAAACTCGCGATCTTGGCGATGCGTCCGAGGTCGCGGCACCGGTGTCGAATTTCACCAAATCCGGGTATTTGGAAGCGGTCGAAAAGGCCAAGGAATACATCCGCGCGGGCGACATCTTTCAGGTTGTTCCGGCACAGCGCTGGACTCAGGACTTTCCGCAACCTCCTTTCGCGCTCTATCGTTCGCTTCGGCGCACGAACCCGTCGCCCTTCATGTTCTATTTCAACTTTGGCGGCTTTCAGGTCGTGGGGGCCAGCCCCGAGATTCTGGTGCGCGTCTTTGGCGATGAGATCACGATCCGTCCGATCGCCGGCACGCGCCCACGCGGCGCGACCCCCGAAGAGGATAAAGCCAACGAAATCGACCTGCTGGCCGACAAGAAAGAGTTGGCAGAACATCTGATGCTTCTGGATCTGGGTCGCAACGACACCGGTCGGGTCGCAAAGATCGGCACTGTGCGCCCTACCGAAGAATTCATCATCGAACGCTACAGCCACGTGATGCATATCGTGTCGAATGTGGTCGGTGAATTAGCCGAAGACAAAGACGCGCTGGATGCCTTCTTTGCCGGAATGCCTGCGGGCACCGTTTCAGGCGCGCCAAAGGTTCGTGCAATGGAGATCATCGACGAGCTCGAGCCCGAAAAGCGCGGCGTTTATGGCGGTGGTGTGGGGTATTTCAGCGCGGGCGGCGACATGGATATGTGTATCGCCCTGCGTACGGCCATCGTGAAAGACCAGAAGCTTTATATTCAGGCAGGCGGAGGCGTGGTCTATGACAGCGACCCCGAGGCAGAATTCATGGAAACCGTCCACAAATCGAACGCCATTCGGCGCGCTGCTGCGGACGCGGCCCGGTTTACCGGCTCTGGCAACTCTTAAAGAATAGCGGCTGACCTCATGGTCAGCCGTTTTTCATTATCAGCCTTACTGAGCTTCTTGCGTCATGACCGCTGAAATCGGGGCCATGGCCACGCGGCCACCGCGATCTTCCAGCCCCCATAGCAACAGGGCCGAGATCGTGTCCGGGCGCAGCCGCCCCAACATGACGACAGTTCCCTGCTGACCAGCCCGGAACGCCGCCTGATCCAAAAAACGTCGCATGATCGTGGGGTCCTGGCGGGCACTGTCGATGTCGCGAAAGATGACCCCGGAAGGGATGCCACTTCGAGCGGCCAGTTTCTGGACAGTGTTCAGGCCATTATCCTGGGTGATAAGCCCGCGCCCGGTATCACCGGCAATTGCGGCCACCTGATCGGCCAATTTGCGATTACCCTGAATGCCGGTTCCCACGCCTTCCAGAATACCAACGGTTTCCGGCAGAGTGTCCAGCCACACAGCCATCGAAACCTCAGCATCTTGTGCGCTGGCCGCCTTGGGCAGGTCGGCAAGGGCCAGAACCTCGAAACCCGCTGCGCGATGGCGGGCCATTTTTTCGGCCGCATCGGGGTCAGACGGGCTGACGGCAAAGCTCAGTGGGTATGGGAAATCCTTCAACGCCTCGGCTCCAAAGGCCCCTTCATCATCAATCAAAATGATCGACATAAGCGGTTTGGATTCGGGGTTTTCGAACTTGGCGGCATAGGCATCAATTGGCTTACCGGGCAGAAGTACCGCGGGTTGCTCGTCCGCTGAAACCGGCGCGTCATCGCGTTCAGTCAACGGGACGACTCGTTTGCCAACGGTCAGACCGTCGGCATCCGTTTCTTCACCGCCGATCTGTGGGACCGCTGCGATCCGGGGCAGCTTTTTAAGCTGTGGGTCTTCTTCCCCTTCTACGGCAATCGGGTTTTCCTCAAGCGGATCGACCTCGGGCTCCAGGGGTTCGATTGCCGTGGGTTCAGGCTGCGGCTCGGGTTCCGGTTGAACCGCTGCGACCTCGGGCTCGGGCTGAGGTTCTGGTTCAATTTCCGTTTCGGTGACTTCCGGCAACGGCTCTGCGATTTCAGGCTGGGTCTCTTTCACCTCGGGCTGCACCTGTTCCACTTCCGGCTCGGGCAGTATTTCCAGGACTTCGGGCGCGGGCTGCGGCTCAACCTCGGCAATGGTCTCTTCTTGCTTGGGTGCAACCGGCGGTTCCGGCGCGGTTTCCGAGATGATCGGCTCACCTTCGGTGCTGGGCAATGGCTGCAATTGCGCAGGTGGCTGCGGCACAACCGGAGCCTCGTTTGATGTGGTTACCTCAACCGTTTCAGGTATTTCGACCCCTTCGACCTGTGTGACCGCCTCGCTGATCGTCGGCTCAGAGTCTGGCACAGTCTCTACGTCCGCCAGCCCGGCAAGATTGTCCGTTTGATCCCCGGACGCATCGGATGTCACCGGCGCCGCGGTTACCAGATCGGCATCTGCCGCCGTCTCAGCCGCTTCGGTGCTGACTTCAGGGGTCGCAGCCGGTGCCGGCTCGGGGGCCTCGGCGTTTACAACCGGTTTCCGGGTCAAAGGGGTATTCAGGGATAGTACCACACCAAGCAGACCAACAACGACCGCCCCTGCGATCATCCCGCCTAAAAATCCGCCCATCTTAACTGCCTCTCGCCTTCATCCTGCTTCGATCGCCTCAACGCCGTTTACCGCGCCTTTGGCCTGCGATTGCGCCCTGAACAGGATGTCCTCTTGACGCTGCCCCGCAAGCCTGAGCATGTATGTCCCGACATTATACCGTGGCCAGGGGCTGTATCGCCAGTCCGAAATGCCCAAGCCGAGACAAGTGCCCAAATGCTGCTGCTGATCGACAACTACGACTCGTTTACCTACAATCTGGTACACTATTTAGGCGAACTTGGCGCCGAAATGGTCATTCGGCGGAATGACGCCCTGGATGTACAAGAAGCCATGGCGATGAACCCGGCAGGAATCCTTCTCAGCCCTGGCCCGTGCGATCCTGATCAGGCCGGAATTTGCCTTGCGCTGACAGAAGCAGCAGCCGAAACAAAGACACCGCTTCTGGGGGTCTGTCTTGGTCATCAGACGATTGGGCAGGTGTTTGGCGGCAACGTTGTCCGCTGCCACGAGATTGTCCACGGCAAGATGGGTATGATGCACCACACCGGTAAAGGCGTGTTCGCTGGCCTGCCCACCCCGTTCGAGGCGACCCGCTATCATTCGCTTATCGTGGATCGGGACACATTGCCAGATAGCCTTGAGATCACAGCAGAACTGGAAGACGGCACCATCATGGGCCTGCAACACAAAGCATTGCCCATTCACGGCGTCCAGTTCCACCCGGAATCAATCGCCTCCGAGCATGGCCACGCTCTGCTCAAGAATTTCCTGTCCGAGATGAAAGTTCCTGCATGAGCGACGCTCTGAAGCCACTGATCGGAGCCGCTGCCGATCGACCCTTAACGCGTGCGGAGGCTGAACAAGCATTTAGCATCCTGTTTGATGGCGAAGCCACGCCCAGCCAGATTGGCGGCCTGCTGATGGCGATGCGTACACGCGGTGAAACAGTAGACGAATATGCAGCCGCTGCCGCCGTGATGCGCGCAAAGTGCAATGCGGTCAATGCACCGGCAGGTGCGATGGATATCGTTGGCACTGGCGGCGACGGCAAAGGCACCCTGAACATTTCAACCGCCACGGCGTTTGTTGTGGCTGGGGCTGGTGTCACTGTCGCCAAACACGGCAATCGAAACCTGAGTTCCAAATCAGGTGCCGCGGACGCCTTGGGACAGCTGGGCATCAACGTTATGGTTGGCCCGCAAACCGTTGAAAAGGCTCTGCAAGAAGTCGGCATCGGCTTTATGATGGCACCCATGCACCATCCTGCGATTGCGCATGTCATGCCCAGCCGGCAAGAGCTTGGGACGCGTACGATTTTCAACATTCTTGGCCCGTTGACCAACCCCGCTGGTGTTCGGCGTCAACTGACCGGTGCGTTCAGTCGCGACCTGATCCGCCCAATGGCGGAAACGTTGGGACTGCTGGGCGCTGAACACGCCTGGTTAGTGCACGGATCAGATGGCACGGATGAGTTGACGATCACCGGCGTAAGCTGGGTCGCCGCGCTGGAAGATGGCGTTGTGAAAGAGGTCGAGCTGCATCCTGAAGACGCAGGGCTGCCGGTCCACCCGTTCGAGGATATCATCGGCGGAACGCCCGAAGAAAACGCCGTCGCATTCCGCGCCTTGTTGGACGGCGCGCCATCGGCCTACCGCGACGCTGTACTGTTGAATTCCGCCGCGGCCCTTGTGGTTGCTGGCTCTGCTTATGACTTGAAAGACGGTGCTGCCAAGGCGCGGGAAAGCATCGACAGCGGAAAAGCTAAAGACAAAATCGCGGCCCTGGCCCGAATTACGCAGGAGGCCGCATGACCGAGACGGTTCTGGACAAGATCAAAGCCTACAAACTTGAAGAAGTTGCAGCAGACAAAGCGCAGAAGTCGCTGGAAACGCTGGAAAATGAGGCGCGCAGCGCGCCCGAAATCCGCGGCTTTGCAGACGCGCTACGCGCAGCGGCGCGTCGGGGGTACGGCCTGATTGCCGAAGTCAAGAAAGCCAGCCCGTCCAAGGGTCTGATCCGCCCGGATTTCGACCCGCCTGCTCTGGCCAAAGCCTATGAGGAAGGCGGCGCTGCGTGTTTATCGGTGCTGACCGACATGCCGAGTTTTCAGGGTGCAAAAGAGTACCTGACCGAAGCCCGGGCTGCCACCGAGCTTCCGGCGCTGCGCAAGGATTTTATGTACGACCCCTATCAAGTGGTCGAGGCGCGTGCTTTGGGTGCGGATTGCATCCTGATTATCATGGCATCGGTAGAAGACGCCCAAGCCGCCGAACTGGAACAAACTGCATTCGACTGGGGTATGGATGTCCTGATCGAAGTTCACGACCAGGAAGAACTGGAACGTGCAGCAGAGCTGAAAAGCTCACTGATTGGGATAAACAACCGCAATCTCAAGACCTTCGAGACATCTCTTGACACCACACGACATCTGTCCAAGCTTGTACCTGCGGGCCGGACGATCGTCTGCGAAAGTGGTCTGAGCACGCCTGAAGATCTGGCCGATATCGCACGCTACGGCGCGCGCAGCTTCCTGATCGGTGAGAGCCTGATGCGTCAGGACGACGTGGCAGCTGCCACCCGCCACCTTCTGGCAAGCCCTCTGATCCCCGGAGTCATGTGATGCCCTTGACCCATTTTGATGCTCAGGGACAGGCCCATATGGTCGATGTCTCGGAAAAGGAAGTCACCGACCGCGTCGCCGTGGCGGCTGGCCACATCAAAATGGCGCAGGACACCTTTGATCTGATTTCCGAAGGCCGCGCTAAGAAAGGTGATGTTCTGGGCGTGGCACGCCTTGCAGGCATTATGGGCGCGAAGAAAACGCCTGATCTGATCCCTTTATGTCACCCGCTCCCGGTCACCAAGGTAGCTGTCGAACTGACGCTGGATCCCGACTTGCCCGGTGTGCAGGTCCAGGCCACGGTCAAAACATCAGGCCAGACCGGAGTCGAGATGGAGGCGCTGACAGCCGTGTCCACGGCTGCGCTAACGGTCTATGACATGACCAAGGCCGTGGATAAGGCGATGGAAATCGGCGGCATTCACGTATTGCTAAAAGATGGCGGTAAATCAGGACGTTACGAAGCAAAATGATCACCGTCGAAGAGGCCCGCGCGCTGTTGTTTGAACTGGTCTCGCCCCTTCCAGCCGAGACCGTTGCTTTGTCCGACGCCGCAGGTCGTGATCTGGCTCAGGATATCGAGGCCACCCGTGACCAGCCGCCTTTTGAGGCATCCTCGATGGACGGTTACGCGCTGAAAGCGACCGAGGTCGAGCTGCACGCGATGTTCAAGGTCATCGGCGAGTCGGCGGCTGGCAATCGCTACCCTGGTCGCGTCGGGCCCGGACAGGCAGTGCGTATCTTCACCGGCGCCCCGGTCCCCGCAGGTGCTGATTTCGTTGTCATACAAGAAGATACCGAACGTCGCGGCGACCTGATCACAATCTCGGACCTGCCCGGCCCAAAAACGAATATCAGACCTGCGGGCGTCGATTTCAAAGCAGGCACAAAAATCCCGGCCCCACGTCAGTTGCGCGCCGAGGACATCGCGCTGATGGCGGCGATGAACGTTGCGACCGTACCAGTGACTCGAAAACCTGTCGTCGCTCTGATCTCCACCGGTGATGAGCTGGTGATGCCGGGTGAAACCCCCGGCCCCGATCAGATCATCGCATCCAATACGTTTGGCTTGAAAGCACTGCTGGAAGACGCTGGCGCGCAGGTCCGCATCCTTCCGGTCGCGCGCGATACGGTCTCATCGCTTGAAACTGCCTTCGGACTGGCCGAAGGAGCAGATCTGGTGGTGACCATCGGCGGCGCATCGGTTGGAGACCACGATCTGGTGTCAGATGTCTCAACCGGGCTGGGAATGGAGCAATCTTTCTACAAGATCCGAATGCGCCCCGGCAAACCACTGATGGCGGGTCGATTGGGACAAACGGCAATGGTCGGCTTGCCCGGAAATCCTGTCAGTGCAATGGTTTGCGGCTATCTCTTTCTGTTACCGATGGTACGCCGGATGTTGGGTGTCGAACAGGTTCTGCCCCCATTGCGATCCGCAAGGCTTGCTGAACCGCTCGGCGAAAACGGTCCGCGTGAGCATTACATGCGGGCTATGCTGGATGAAACCGGCATTCGCGCATGTTCCGATCAGGACAGTTCACTGCTCAGTGTTTTGGCGCAGGCAAACGCTCTGTTGGTGCGGACTCCGCATGACCCCGCCCGACCTGCCGGGGATGAGGTTCAATACCTGCCGATCTAAATCCCGCTCAAATTCGTTGACACAAAACGTGAACATGCGTAGAACAAAAGAAAACGCATGACCGATGAGGTGTGAGCAATGTTGACCAAGAAGCAGTTGGATTTGTTGGAATTCATTCACAAACGCGTTCAGGCGGACGGTGTTCCGCCCAGTTTTGATGAAATGAAGGCCGCGCTGGACCTCAGGTCCAAATCTGGCATCCACAGATTGATTACGGCACTAGAGGAACGTGGGTTCATTCGGCGTCTGGCGCACCGTGCGCGGGCCATTGAAATCGTCAAACTGCCGGAAAGCCTGGGTGGAGAACCCACAGTGGCCTTCAAGCCACGTGTGATCGACGGCGACAAACCGTCCGGCCCCCGCCCCGCGAATTTTGAGCCGGTGACTGTGGATGCGATGGAATTGCCAGTGATGGGCCGCATCGCCGCCGGTGTTCCAATCGAAGCGATCAGCCACGTCTCGCACCGCGTCGCGGTACCCGGAACAATGGTTTCCGGAAAAGGAGAGCACTACGCGCTGGAAGTGCGTGGCGACTCGATGATCGACGCGGGTATCAACGATGGCGACGTGGTGGTAATCCGGGAAACCTCGGTTGCCGACAACGGCGATATCGTTGTTGCTCTTGTCGAAGATCAGGAAGCCACCTTGAAGCGGTTCTTCCGCCGCGGGCAGGCGATTGCGCTTGAGGCCGCGAACCCCGCCTATGAAACCCGCGTTCTGCCGGAAGATAAGGTCAAGGTGCAGGGTCGTCTGGTTGGACTGATCCGCAGCTACTAAAACTGCTTGGTATCCCGGTTCCCGGATGTGTTCGGGGACCAGAGCCTGTCGCCCATCACCTCTTTAGACGTTGTGATCTTGCCGCCCGACAGGGACAGGCTTCCCGTTTCCAGCAGCCGTTTCGGATCAAAGACTTCACAGCCACCGGACAGTTGCAGCGCCACGGCAGAAATCACGATCTGATCGGCATTGCAGGCACTGATCCCGCGCGCCGCGCGTTTGCCTGTAACGTGCAACACCTCTTTGCCCTGCCAGTCATACCGTTGAATGGTGCCGGAATCATGCGGCCAACGGCTGGCCGCATGCAGCTGATCTGCCCCGTCCCCATCATTTTCCAGCCAGACGGTTGCGACAAACCCGCTTCCCTTTTTCTTACTCAAGGCGCGTCCTTGTTCGGTCATCACGCCAACAAGACCACCACTATCCGCAACCAGTATTTCAGGGCGATTTCCCTGCCCCCATAATATCAACGCCACGGCCATTGGTGCCACCCCAACCCATTTGGCCCGTCCTTGCCACAGCGCAAGCCACAGGCCGCCAAGCGCAATTAGCGGCAGGACAGGGTGCGGCGGGCTGACAACATATCCTTGCGCGCCGTCAAATCCCGATACCCATTGCGAAACCGCAAGAATCCACTCTAAACCCAGCCCCATCACCGCCAGCGGCACCATCTCAAGACCGAATGGCGACAGCAGTGCTGCCACCACGGCCGAGGGGACGACAACCATGCCCATGACCGGCACCGAAAGCATGTTGGCCAGAAGGCCATAGTGAGACAATGTGTTGAAATGCGCCGCACCAATTGGCGCGGTTGCAAATCCCGCGATAGTCGAGGACATCAGCAGGCCCGCAACAGGTTTCAGCCACTTTGGCCCCGGCATCGGTCCAATGTCACGCAACGCTCCGAACACCGCCACAAGCGCTGTCGTTGCGGCAACAGACATTTGAAACCCCGGGCTAAGCAAGGATTCGGGGCGCAGACTGAGTACGATAAGTGCGGCGACCGCAACGGCCCGTAGGGAAATCGCGCGTCTGTCGATCAGTATGGCCATCAACATGACACTCGCCATGACAAAGGCGCGTTCCGTGGCGACATTCCCCCCAGACAGTAACAAGTAAATCGTGGCCGCGAACATCGCGCAGACAGCCGCCAGCTTGCGCACAGGCAATCTGAGAGCCAGCGCAGGAATGGTTGAAAACAAAAGCCTGCACATCAAGTAGACGAACCCGGTCAGCAAGCCCATGTGCAGGCCCGAAATCGCCAACAGATGCGCCAGGTTGGATGCGCGCAGTGACTTTAGCGTTTCTTGCCCCATACCGCTGCGATCACCCGTTGTGACGGCGGCCGCAAACCCGCCAATCTCACCCGGCAGGATCGTGCGGACATGGTTGGAAATCGCCATTCGCCATGCTGTAATGCGGATGCCTTCGGGCTGCGGGGGCGCAGCGATCAGCACCGGAACTCGGGTGTATCCCACGGCCCCCAGTCGTTGAAACCACGCGTGTCGCCGAAAATCGAACCCTCCCGGTTCCACCGGGCCTTGTGGGGGCGACAAATGGGCAGTGGTCATGATCCTTTGGCCGGGCGCTAGTGAGCGTGCGTCGCCGTGCAAGGAAAGCCGGACGCGCTGCGGCCGCCGGTCACCGGGCACATCCCCTATACGCACCCGATCCAGCGTAATCCGCAGCGCATCCGACGCAGAGCGGTCCATGGCTACAACCCGCCCCTCGACCGGGCCGTAATAACGCCAGGACAGGACCGGCTCTGCCACCGTGTGGGCGCGCCCGCCCGCCAGGATAAACCCGGCAGCGATCAGCGCCCCCCCTGTTGTCAACGCAGCCCAGCCAGACGGAAGCCAGCGCACCAAGCCTAAGCAAATCGCGATCACGGCAACGAGGCCTGCATAGACCATCCACCCCGGTTCAAACCGCAGGCTGAAATACAGACCAATACCGACTGCCAGACACACCGGAGACCACTGAAACAAATACCCTGTCTGGTTCAGTAATGCGGTCTCGACCCGTGCCAGAACACGCATGGTTGCCCCCGTCCTTCCGGCTCGTTAGACAGGCGCCAATCTATGCCCGACACGGTTACCAAAAGGTTAATCCACACAATGTCCGATCAGGTCGTCACTCGTTTCGCCCCGTCCCCAACCGGTTTCCTGCATATCGGCGGGGCCCGTACGGCGCTGTTCAATTGGCTTTATGCCCGCGGCCGCGGCGGCAAGTTCCTGTTGCGGATCGAAGACACCGACCGTGAACGTTCGACCCCCGAAGCAACGGCTGCAATCCTGCAAGGGATGGAGTGGCTGGGTCTTGATCACGACGGCGATGTAATTAGTCAATTCGAGGGTGCCGAACGTCACGCCGAGGTGGCGCATCAGTTGCTGGCTGAAGGCAAGGCGTACAAGTGCTTTTCAACGCAGGAAGAGGTCTCGGCCTTCCGCGAACAAGCGCGGGCCGAGGGGAAATCGACCCTGTTCCGCAGCCCTTGGCGCGATGCAGACGCGTCCTCCCATCCAGACGCTCCGTTTGCGATCCGCATCAAGGCGCCTCAGGACGGCACGACGGTAATCCGCGATCAGGTTCAGGGTGACGTGGCCATTCGCAACGATCAGTTGGACGACATGATCCTGCTGCGGTCTGATGGGACGCCGGTCTATATGCTGGCGGTCGTGGTAGATGACCACGACATGGGTGTGACCCATGTGATCCGTGGCGACGACCACCTGAACAACGCCGCGCGGCAGATGATGATTTATGAGGCTATGGGCTGGGACGTACCTGTCTGGGCGCATATCCCCCTGATCCACGGGCCGGATGGTAAAAAGCTGTCCAAACGCCACGGTGCTTTGGGCGCGCAGGAATATCAGGCCATGGGCTATCCAGCCGCAGGTATGCGCAACTATTTGGCGCGTCTGGGTTGGAGCCACGGTGATGATGAATTCTTTACGGACGCACAGGCCAAAGAGTGGTTCGATCTTGACGGAATCGGCAAAAGCCCTGCCCGTTTCGACCTGAAAAAACTGGAAAACCTGTGCGGGCAGCATATCGCCATCGCGGATGATGCTGCGTTGCGGCAAGAGATCGAAGCCTATCTGGCAGCGGCAAATTTACCTAACCTCACGGAAACACAATCCGGTGATCTGGAACGTGCGATGTATTGCCTCAAGGATCGCGCGCGGATGTTCCCGGAACTTCTTGAAAAAGCTCACTTTGTGTTGACATCTCGGCCAATTGACCCCGATGAAAAGGCTGCAAAAGCGCTGACCTCAGTATCCGATGGTATACTGAGTGAATTGACGCCGCACGTGCAAAATGCTAGCTGGACGCGAAACGAACTGGAGCAAACCCTAAATTCGTTTGCAGAAGCGAAAGAGGTTAAGTTCGGCAAACTGGCGGGCCCGTTGCGGGCCGTGTTGGCAGGTCGGGCAGTGACGCCTTCAGTTTTTGACATGATGCTTGTGCTGGGGAAGGAAGAAACCCTGGCCCGGCTTTCTGACGCAGCGACGTAAACCCAATCTTCATATTTGGGTAACGCTGCTCCGCTAACACCCGGACTGCGCGCCCGCGCGCAGCCGTTGCCCGCAAGGTCGGACAGCGATTCGACATGCGTAAGAATGAGGAAGGGACACTATGACCGACAGCAATAAAACAGCCACTCTGACAGTCCATGGTGAAACGTACGAGTTGCCGGTTCATTCTCCGACCGCTGGACCTGACGTCATCGACATCCGTAAACTGTACAGCGATGCCGGAGTGTTCACCTACGACCCCGGTTTTACGTCAACCGCAAGCTGTGACAGCACCATTACCTATATTGACGGCGAAAAAGGCGAGCTGCTGCACCGTGGCTATCCGATCGACCAGCTGGCCGGAAAATCGCATTTCCTAGAAGTTTGCTATCTGCTGCTGTACGGAGAGCTGCCGCAAGCCAAAGATCTAGAGCAGTTCGAAACCACCATCACGCGCCACACCATGCTGCACGAGCAGATGCAGTATTTCTACCGCGGCTTCCGTCGAGATGCGCACCCGATGGCGATCATGGTGGGCGTCGTTGGCGCGATGTCGGCTTTCTACCACGACTCAACCGATGTATCGGACCCTCATCAGCGCGAGGTTGCCTCGCACCGTCTGATCGCCAAGATGCCGACAATCGCCGCATGGGCCTATAAGTATCACATCGGCCAGCCCTTCGTTTATCCGCGCAACGATCTGGACTACGCGTCCAACTTCCTGCGCATGTGCTTTGCGGTTCCCGCCGAAGAATATGAGGTAAACCCGATCCTCAGCCGTGCTATGGACCGGATCCTGACTTTGCACGCGGATCACGAACAAAACGCGTCTACCTCGACCGTGCGTCTGGCATCTTCGTCGGGCGCCAACCCGTTCGCATGTATCGCGGCGGGCGTGGCCTGCCTTTGGGGCCCTGCCCATGGTGGCGCAAACCAGGCGTGTTTGGAGATGTTGGAAGAGATCGGTTCCGTCGATCGTATTCCGGAATACATCGACCGTGCCAAGGACAAGAACGACCCGTTCCGCCTGATGGGCTTTGGCCACCGCGTCTACAAGAACTTCGACCCGCGCGCGACTGTGATGAAGCAATCAGCCGACGAAGTGCTTGAACTGCTTGGCGTCGAGAACAATCCAAAGCTGCAGGTTGCCAAGGCACTGGAAAAGCAAGCGCTGGAAGATCCGTACTTTGCCGAAAAGAAACTGTTCCCGAACGTGGACTTTTACTCGGGCATCATCCTCGAGGCGATGGGTTTCCCCACCTCAATGTTCACGCCGATCTTCGCGCTGTCGCGCACCGTTGGCTGGGTCAGCCAATGGAAAGAGATGATCGCAGATCCACAGAACAAAATCGGTCGTCCGCGTCAGCTTTATCTGGGCGAAACGACCCGCGATTATGTGGACATCGAAAACCGCTGATTACCTGTAATAAATTCGAAACGCCTCGGATGTCTGTCCGGGGCGTTTTTCGTTTCAGAAAAGGGTCAATTGGTCCCCTGCCTGTGCGGGCCTGGAAAACAGATCGCATCGGAGCGGCAGTGTTCTTGTGGCCAACCCCAAACGTTTGACCGCGAGCTTGAAGCGCTTGGCCACCAGCCCGGCATACTCCCCCTCCCCCCGCATGCGGTGCCCCCAGCGCGGGTCGTAGTCACGACCGCCGTGCATTTCGCGCAGTTTGGACATGACCTTTTTAGCTCGCGCCGGCTCATGCTGATGCAGCCAGGATTGCCACAGCTCAGAGACTTCGCGCGGAAGGCGCAGCATGATCCAGGTCGCGGAATCAGCGCCCGCGTCTTGCCCGGCTTCCAGCATGGATTCCAATTCGTGATCCGTCAGACCCGGTATCAAAGGCGATGTCATGACGCGTACCGGCACACCTGCATCGGTCAACCGTCGGATCGTCGCCAGCCGTCTTACAGGGGATGGCGCGCGTGGTTCCATCCGTCGAGACAAGCCTGGGTCCAAAGTTGTCAACGAAATGCCGACCCGAACCAACCCAAGTTGCGCCATAGGGGTAAGGATATCCAAGTCCCGCTCGATCATCGCACCTTTGGTCACGATTGCGACCGGGTGCTGGAACTCTTGCAAGACCTGCAGGCAAGCCCTTGTGATTTGGTGGTATTTTTCGATCGGCTGATACGGGTCGGTGTTTGTTCCCATCGCAATGGTCGCCACTTTGTACCGGGCTGAGGACAGCTCTTTCCTCAGAACCTCTGCCGCGTTTGGCCGTGCAATCAGCCGGGTTTCAAAATCCAATCCCGGCGACAATCCCAGGTAGGCATGTGTCGGGCGGGCAAAACAGTACACGCACCCATGCTCGCACCCGCGATACGGGTTAATCGAGCGGTCGAACGGCAGATCGGGCGATCGGTTGTAGTTGACCACACTGCGCGCAACCTCTTCCCGGACCTCGGTTCTGAGCTGGGGAAGCTCTTCTTCCATCTCCCAACCATCGTCACAGGCCTCGGTCGCAAAGCGTTCGAATCTGCCTGATTCATTGCTGGCCACGCCGCGGGCCTTTATGTTGAGTGCAGGCATATTTGTTCCCGTTATGTTCTTACTCAGGAATCAATAGACCCTGAATCGCCATGCGACAAGGAAAACTGCGCGAACCGCCCTATTCGCCCCCGATCCTGGACGCCCAGTTTTTCCCCGGTTGTGAACAGATTGCAGGATGTTGTTGCAGATAATTCCATCGTGATCGCAAACAATTTGACGTATAGGTCGGTCCCGGAACTGCCAAGGTCGCAATCGTAACAGTCTAACTGCGACGAAATGGCCAAAACGGAAAAAATGCCACCACGGGCCGATGGCCCGCCCAGCACAGGGAAATGCCCCATGTCCGATGAAGAAGACATCGTCCTGTCCGAACTCAACGACGACGAACTTGTCGAGCAGATGTTCGACGATCTTTATGACGGCCTGAAAGAAGAGATCGAAGAAGGTGTGAACATCCTGCTTGAACGCGGATGGACACCATATGACATCCTGACCAAAGCATTGGTCGGTGGCATGACCATCGTGGGTCACGATTTCCGCGACGGCATCCTGTTCGTGCCCGAGGTTTTGCTGGCGGCCAACGCGATGAAAGGTGGGATGACGATCCTCAAGCCGCTGCTGGCCGAAACCGGCGCGCCGCGGGTCGGCAAGATGGTGATCGGCACCGTTAAAGGCGACATCCATGATATCGGCAAAAACCTGGTATCGATGATGATGGAAGGCGCTGGTTTCGAAGTCGTCGATATCGGCATCAATAACCCGGTCGAAAACTACCTGGAAGCCCTGGATTCCGAACAGCCGGACATTCTGGGCATGTCGGCCCTGCTGACCACCACGATGCCCTACATGAAAGTGGTCATCGACACGCTGATCGAACAAGGACGGCGTGAAGATTACATCGTACTGGTTGGCGGTGCCCCTCTGAACGAGGAATTCGGCAAGGCCATCGGCGCAGACGCCTATTGCCGTGACGCCGCCGTGGCGGTGGAAACGGCCAAAGACTTTGTTTCGCGCAAGCACAACCAGCTTGCCGGCTGATCCTGCTCACAAGGAAATGATCAAGGCCGCCCTTTAAAGGGCGGCTTTTTTCGTTTTTGGGCTTGTTACTCATGGAAATTTGGACAAATTAAACCTGTAGTTAAGGCCCAGTTTGTTACGCGGGTTTGGTTAAAGAGTTTTTGGGGTACGGAATGCCGACGACATTCAATGCTATTTTTCTTGGCAATCTTGCAATCATCGACCCGACTGAGGGTAACAACACCGCTGAAAACGCGGGCGCTTTGGTTGGACAAACTTTTGGTGGTCCGGGTGATCCATTACTTGACGACGCTGTCGTTTGGACACCGGTAGGAAACCCTGGTGGAACCTACGAAAACAACGCCAACTCTGACGTGGATTTTTTTGCAATTGATGGCGCTGCGACCACTTTCGATGCAGCTGTCGCCTACAATGCGACAATTACGTATGTCGACGGCACAACGGCAGACATAACGGCAGTCATCGCGCAAGACACGCTCGGGAACACTTTTCTGGTTCCAGAATTCTCAGCCAACAGCGATCAGGCCGCATTGGAATTTGCGGGCATCAGGTCACTAACGCTCAACAGTATAAACACCGCTACAACCACGGGTTTGAACGCTGACCGTGAATCCTGGGACATCGCCAGATGTTTCGCAACCGGCACTCTGATCAAAACGGAACGTGGTTTGGTCGAGGTCGAGAATTTGCGCGTGGGTGACAAAATTCCGACGCTGGATCATGGGTTTCAAACACTGCGTTGGATTGGCTCTCAGACCGCGCGTGCCGCAGGCGTGTTCACGCCTGTGCTGATCAAGGCGGGTGCGCTTGGCAATGATCGCGATCTCTTGGTCTCGCAACAGCACAGGATGCTGATCAGCGACTGGCGGGTCGAGCTGCATACTGGCCACGCTGAGGCGCTTGCGCCTGCCAAGCATTTGGTGAATGGCCGCGATATCGTGATGAAGCCCGGCGGTCTTGTGACCTATTATCATCTAATGTGCGATCAGCACGAACTGATCTGGGGCGAAGGGTGCCTGAGCGAAAGCTTTCACCCCGGAATTCAGGCGTGGAACAGTTTTGAGCATGAAACACGGCAAGAGATCCTGTCGCTGTTTCCGGAACTGGCCAGCCACGGGATCACCGCCTATGGTCCCCCTGCTCGCCCATCGCTTCAATCTTTTGAAACGCGTGCGTCGGTGGCCTGACACGGGATGTCGGAAGCGGGCTTGCCTTGATCCGGCATTCATTCTTTGATGCTGCAATCCTTCAAGGAATTGACGATGCAGCAGAACACCACACCGGATGACGCAAGCCTGACGACAAAAGGCTATACCGAAGACACTCGGCAAGGCGGCATACTGCTATTGGCATGCGGTGCGCTGGCGCGCGAAATCCTGCATCTGAAAAAGCGCAACGGCTGGGATCATATGACCCTGACGTGCCTGCCCGCCATACTGCACGTCCACCCCGAACGGATTACGCAGGCTGTCGAAGAAGCTGTTGCCAAGCACCGCGGTAACTTTGATCAGATCTTCGTCGTCTATGCCGACTGTGGCACCGGAGGGTTGTTGCAGAAGGCTTGCGAAGAGATGGGCATTGAGATGATCAAAGGCCCGCACTGCTATTCCTTTTTCGAAGGAAATCAAGCCTTTGAAGACCATGGCGATGATGAAACGACGGCCTTTTATCTAACGGATTTTTTGGCCCGTCAGTTTGACGCCTTTGTGTGGAAGCCGCTGGGTCTGGACCGCCACCCCCAGCTGCGGGACATGTATTTCGGGAACTATACCAAGCTTGTCTATCAAGCCCAAACAGACGACCCGGACCTGACGGCCCGAGCACAGGAATGCGCCGAACGCATGGGTTTAACGTTTGAACGGCGCTTCACCGGCTATGGCGATCTTGAAACCACCCTGACCGAGTGGGCCACCCGCAAGCCGACAGCCTGAACGTCAGGCGTTCTCTTGCGCGACCTCGCGGATACGCTCAATCATTGACCGCAAACCGTTAGAGCGTTGTGCGGACAAGTGATCATTCAGCCCAAGGCGCGCCAACTCGCCGCCCGCGTCGACCTTTGGGACTTCGCCAACAGGCAAGCCATTATACAAAGACCGCAACACCGCAATCAGCCCGCGCACGATCAACGCGTCGCTGTCACCGTCGAACCGGAAAACACCGCCGTCGATTACGGGATGTATCCACACCTGACTGGCACAACCATGCACCTTGGTGGCCGGCACTTTGAGCGCATCATCCAGCGGCTCCATCGCCTTGCCCTGATCGATGACATGGCGATACCGGTCTTCCCAGTCATCCAGAAACTCAAAATCCTCGACGATTTCCTCAAAGGCGGGCGTTGCCATTTCGCAGCGGTCCTTTTTGTTGCGATCACATTTGTGACCTATGCCTCTGTTGGGCACCTGTCCAGCCCCGGTGTGGGTTTTCAATCTTTGGAATTTACGATAACCCATTGCTGAAAATACTTCTCTGGGCTTTGGGACCATGAAAAAATCAACACCTCTTCTATTGGTCAGCACTCTGGCACTGGCCGCCTGCAGCGGCTGGAGCGAGTCGCGCGTGAACCCGACCAATTGGTTCGGGTCCAGTACACCTGCCCCTACTGAAGTATCCGTAAACGAAGCCGATGCTCTGGTGCCCGAAGGGCGTGACGGCCCGGGCCTGTTTTCGCGACCTGAAAAGGAAGTGATAGGCTTTGCCATAACCAAGGTAGATGAGCTACGCATCGACCCCACACCAACTGGGGCAATCATCTATGTCAAAGGTACGGCCTCAAGACAGGGGGCTTACAATGCGCGCCTTGTCCGCGTGGAAAGCGAAGAGAACGAAAAAAACGGCATTCTGGAATACACGTTCGAAGTCAGCTACCCAAGCTACGCAACCAATCTGGGCTCCGAAAGATCGCGTGAAGTCAATGATGCCACTACGGTTGGCCGGGCCGAACTACGAAACATCCGTCTGGTTCGCGTTCGCGGCGAACAGAATACATTGGAATCCCGGCGGCGCTAAAGGCCGCTAAAGCGACACGACTTGTACGGATTGCCCCTTGGCGGCCAGAGCGATCTTGCCGTCACACAGTTTCAGGGCATCTTCGCCAAACACCTCAAATCGCCAGCCTGACATTGAAGGCAGCTTGCGCTCGCCCGCAGCCAATTGGTCCAGTTCGGAACTTGTTGCGATCAGCTTCGCCGCCACGCCCGAGCTTTCGGTTTTGGACTTGAGCAACACGCGCAGCAGATCGGCAAGCGCCGGGTTGATCTTTAGCTTGTCACGGCTGTTATCGACTCGCGGCATTTGATCGGCAGGGCAATTTACCCCGCGTTTCACCGCCGCCAGAATACCATCGGCAATCGCGCCTTTGCGTGCCTCGCGCAGCAGCAAACGCGAACCGCCGAGATCCGATGGCGTTTTCGGCTTGGTTGAGGCAAGCTCGATCAGGGCGTCATCCTTGAACACACGGCTGCGCGGAACGTTGTTCTCCTGCGCATAGGATTCGCGAAACTGCGCCAACTCGCGCACAACGGCCAGGAACTTGGCCGAATTCGTCCGGGTTTTTACCCGCTTCCATGCATCTTCGGGACGGATATCGTAAGTTCCGGGCTGGGTCAGGGTGCGCAACTCTTCGGATACCCAATGGCTGCGCTGTGACTTGTTCAACTGGGCCGCCAGATATTCGTAGATCTGCCGCAAATGCGTTACATCTGCCAAGGCATAGGTCTTTTGTGCATCTGTCAGCGGCCGACGTGACCAATCGGTAAAACGCGAGGTTTTGTCGACGCCTTCCTTGCAGATTTTACGCACCAAAGTCTCGTAGCCCACCTGCTCACCAAAGCCGCAGACCATCGCGGCGACCTGGGTGTCGAACAGAGGTTGCGGGAACACGGACGCCTCGACCCAGAAAATCTCAAGATCCTGCCGCGCGGCGTGAAACACTTTGACCACGCTTTCATCACGAAACAGCTCATATAGCGGATCCAATGACAGGCCATCGGCCAATGGGTCCACCAGAACGGCACTGCCTTCATCATCAGATGGAACCGCAAGCTGCACCAAACAGAGTTTTGAATAGTAAGTCCGTTCGCGCAGAAACTCGGTATCTACGGTGACATAGTCATATTCCGCCGCGGCCTTGCAGAAATCGGCCAGCTCTTGCGTCGTCGTCAGGGTTTTCATGCGCGGTGCTGTTCTTGCTCTTGTTCTGTGCGGCTGATTGTCTGTTTCATTCCGTACCCAGCCGTATTGCGGACCATAGGATGAATTTGACGCGGGTGTAAATCATCCTGAGACGTTCAGGGCAGCAACACCGGAGTCCGATCCCCACTGGCGTAACGGCGCAACACTGTAGGGTAGAGTTTGTGTTCCCATACCAGAACCCGGGCGGCCAATGCCTCGGGCGTATCACGCGGTTCAATATTCACCCGCGCCTGCCCAAAGATCGGTCCGTCATCTAAAGCTGCGGTGACTTCGTGGACCGAACATCCATGTTCTGCGTCCCCGGCTTCAATAGCGCGCGCGTGGGTATTGAGACCCTTGTATTTCGGCAGAAGCGAAGGGTGGATATTCAGCATCCGCCCCTGAAAGCGCGAAACGAAATCACCGGTCAGAACGCGCATGAACCCTGCAAGGCAAACGATATCGGGTTGAGCTTCTTCCAGCGGTTTCAGCAACTCGGCCTCAAACGCGGCACGGTCGCACTTGAACGGTCTGTGATCCACCGACGCGGTTGGAATGCCACGCTCTGCCGCCTTTGTCAGGCCACCCGCGTTCGCATCATTGGACAGAACCAGACAAGGCCGCGCAGGGTGATCGCCGGTCATGCTGTCGACCAGCGACACCATGTTCGACCCCCCACCAGAGATCAGAATTGCGACGCGCTTGTGGCTCACAACAGGGTGCCCGAATAGGCCATGCCCGCTGTCCCGATCACAGTGCCGATCCGCGCAACCGTTTCGCCCGCGTCGGCCAGTAACGCCGCCAGATCATCCGCGCGATCCGCGTCACACGCGACGATCATGCCAATGCCGCAATTGAAGGTCTTCAACATCTCGGCCTCGACGATTCCACCGGTTTCCGCCATCCAGCGGAATACAGGCGGCAAGTCCCATGCATTCAGGTCAATCTCAGCGCCCAGCCCCTCGGGCAACACGCGCGGCAGGTTTTCGGTCAGGCCACCGCCAGTGATATGAGCCAGTGCATGAACGCCCCCTGCCCGGATCGCCTGCAACGCAGGTTTCACATACAGACGCGTTGGGGTCAGCAGCGCCTCACCCAGAGTGCCGTCGCTGAACGGTGACGCGGCATCCCAGCCCAGCCCCGAAATCTCGACCAGTTTGCGGACCAACGAATAACCGTTGGAATGCACACCGTTCGACGCCAGCCCCAAAAGCACGTCGCCGTCCTGAACTCCGGCCGGCAGATGCGCACCACGCTCCATCGCGCCGACCGAGAACCCGGCCAGATCGAAATCACCATCCGGGTACATGCCGGGCATTTCCGCAGTTTCACCACCGATCAAAGCGCATCCGGATTGGACACAGCCTTCGGCAATGCCTTCGATAATCCGTGCGGCTGTGTCTGTATCCAGTTTGCCGGTCGCAAAGTAATCCAGGAAAAACAGCGGCTCAGCACCCTGACAGATCAGATCGTTGACGCACATGGCCACAAGGTCGATGCCCACGCCGTCGACAACACCGGTATCAATGGCGATGCGCAGCTTGGTGCCCACCCCATCGGTGGCCCCAACCAGAATCGGGTCCTGATATCCAGCATCCTTTAGATCGAACAGAGCGCCAAAGCCGCCCAGCCCGCTCATCACACCCGAGCGGTTGGTGCGTTTTGCGGCCGGCTTGATCCGGTCGACTAGGGCATTCCCCGCATCAATATCAACGCCTGCATCGGCATAGGTGATTCCGTTCTTGCCCGTGGTCATGGCCAGCCCCTTATGAATGGTTCCCGCGCGGGTTATTCGATTGTGCGACTTGTTGCAACGGTCAGGCTTGACGCGGCCGTTCACCATGGTACTCAAAGCGCTCAGGCGGGCCTGTAGCTCAATTGGTTAGAGCAGAGCGCTCATAACGCTTTGGTTGCGGGTTCAAGTCCTGCCGGGCCTACCACCGTCTACTTTTTCATTGTTATCAGTTACAGATACTTGCCAGACCAGCAATGCACGGTGTTTCTACTGTACTGCTCAAACATAAGATGCATTCTTAATCTGCATGATTGCCCAGAAACTCTGAGCCTCATTCAAGCCCCTAGCGTACGGAGTCCCCGCTCAAGCGGAAGTGCCATTTGGTGCATACAAGAGAAATGACACACCCGCATACTATACTTTTGGATACATCACCTATTCGAATGGGTTTTTGGCTATCCCATTTCCATTCAGTGAAACTCGTAAATTCATGTTTTTATGATCTTGCACGTCCCATACATGTGCATCCCAGCCTCCGACCAGCATCCAGTAGGAGGAAATTAACCGGCTTCGCGACCCCTCCGCTCACTCGGACCGCGAAGCTGGTTTTTTTGTGCCGTTTTTGAAATGGAAATAGGTTTTCAAAGCCAAAGCGCACCGGCAAACCTCCAATTGAAGTCCCTACCTACTTTGGAGGTTCACCGAAGTATCCACCAAAGTATCCGACCATCGCACCCAATACGCCAACTACGATGACAATCGAGATCAATGCGCCACTGCTTTTTGAGTAATATCCAAGCGTCACGAGCCCGACGACAAATATACCAACCAAGAAATACAATACAGTGTTGTCCATACCTAAACCTATGCCGCAAAAGACGTTCTGTAACGTTACGATATAAATACGCCTCAAGTCTAATGGGGGAGCTATACCCCATTAGACACCAGGGTAGCCACTCGTTCCCGCTCCAAAAAACCCGCGTTGTTCGGAGGGAAACCGTTACAAACAACGCGGGAGGCAGTTGGGGTAGTGAAGGCGATACGGAGCGGGTCAAGAATTGGACCAAAAAACCCTGGGTAAAGCCGTTCGGTCTAATATGAGGCGGTAACTTTACTCTTCAGGATCTGTCGCTTCAGCCTTTTGGAAAACTGCCAAGGTGACAAACAACCCGCCGATCAGCAGCAAATGGCCCAATGCGGTTACTCCGAAAACAAAATAGCTACCAACCATCAGCGAGAAGATTGCGCTCCACATCCATGCCAACATCTGCATCAGCATGTGTGCTGTGGATAGAGAGTATTTTTTTAGTGGGTTTTTTGTTTCATCCATTACCGATACCCACGATGATTTCACGTCGAAACTATTGGTCATGACTTCCTCCCATTCTAAAGGTTGTACGGGGTGATCGGTGCTTTAGACCAAAGAAAAATTATGCGCGCCGCTTGTGGCTGCGACATAAATCATGAATTCCGGTCCTACCAAAATCATCGCCCAACAATGATATCTGCGCAAAGACCGCCCAGCCTTTCACTTTTACCAAGCCGCAGAACACCGCCATGTGCGCGGGCAATATCCGCAACAATCGCCAACCCAAGACCAACGCCACTGCCCTGATTCTGGTTGCGTGCGGGATCAAGACGCGAGAACGGTTTTACAGCCTCAGTGCGCTGCTCTACCGGAATGCCTGGTCCGTCATCTTCGACCCGGATGCGCGTGGTTTTGGGCGTCAGGGACAGGCTGACCTCGGCCCGGTTGCCGTATCGCACCGCATTGCCAATCAAATTTTCGACCGCGCGGCGCATGGCCATGGGGCGCAGCATCGCCGTGCCGTCACCTTCGACTGAGACCAATTCGGCCTGATGACCTGCCCGTCGCGCGTCTTCGACGATCTGACGCAACAACACTGCAGGTTCGATCGCCTCGGCTGGCCCCTCGGCGACACCACGTGAGAAATCAAGGAACGCATCCAGCAGCAATTGCATTTCGTCCACGTCCTGTTTAAGCGGTGCCGCCTCATCCTCGGGCAACATGGAAAGTCCCAGTTTCAGGCGCGTCAGCGGCGTTCTCAGGTCGTGGCTTACACCCGACAGCATCATAGTACGCTGTTCCATCTGTCGCTCGATTCTAGCCCTCATTTCCAGAAACGCACTGCCGGCTGCGCGCACCTCTATTGCGCCCCCCGGCGTATATGGCACCACCCTGCCCCGACCAAAGGCCTGCGCAGCGTCAGAAAGGCGGGTAATAGGCCGCAGCTGATTGCGCATATAGAGGAATGAGATCGTCGTCATCACAACGGCAAAGAACATCATGGTCACAATCAACTGATGCGGCGCCGTGGGCGACAGGCGGCGGCGATCTATCGTCAGCTGAAGCAGCCCCAGATCGGTTTCAAGATACAACAGAGCTTCATCACCCGAAGGCAAAGCCACGGCGACCAGATCGGGCAGCCCCGCTCGCAAATGGTATTCGACCTGTGGTGCGATAAAATCGTACCACCGACGCCTGTCCGCCATCGGGTTTTCGTCGCCGTCAACAAAACGGGCTTTCATATCAAGCACCGACAAATCCGGGCGTATCGCTGCCAGCGCCTGCTGCTGGGTCTCGGCCTTTTGCATGGTTTCAAGGACCAAGGTCACTTCGCGCGTGGCGGTTTCGGTCATCTGCGCGGTGACGTCCTCGAGATGCTTTTGCAAAAAAGCAATTCCAACCACCAACAACAGCACGACAACAGGAAGAACCAGAATTAGTGCGGCCCGGGCATAAAGGCTGCGCGGCATATATTGTTTGAGCCATCGACTGAACATGCGCTAAACCTAACGGGCTGATCCGCCAAGAGAAAGAGCTCAGAATGCAGGCGCCTGACGATTTCAACCCGCCCCCCGGTCTGGCGATCGACTTACAACCCGGGCTGCGGCGGATACTGGCCCCGAATCCGTCCCCGATGACCTATCGCGGTACGAACACGTACCTTTTGGGAGAACGCAATTTGGCGGTCATTGATCCCGGTCCTTTGAGCGATGCTCATCTTGAAGCGATTCTGGATGCGGTGCAGCCGGAGCAACGGATCAGCCATATTATTGTCACGCACAGCCATCTGGACCACTCGCCGCTTGCGGCACCATTGGCAGCACGCACCGGCGCGCCGATTCTGGCCTTTGGCGGACCGCAGGCCGGACGCAGCGAAGTGATGGCGCAACTGGCGCGGCAGGGTCTGGCCGGAGGTGGCGAAGGAATCGACACCGCGTTCCGCCCGGATATCGAGGTGGCAGATGGTGAGATTATTGCGGGCGATGACTGGCAGCTTGAGGTCATCCATACGCCTGGTCACTTGGGCAATCATATCGCGCTGGGCTGGGGTGATGTTTGCTTTACTGCCGATCATGTCATGGGATGGGCCAGCTCGCTGGTTTCTCCACCGGATGGGGACCTGACAGACTTTATGCAGGCGTGCCACAGGTTGCGTGCGCGGGATTGGGCCGTGTTTCACGCGGGTCACGGTGCAGAGATCACCAACCCTTCTGAAAGGTTGGATTGGCTGATCACTCATCGGCTGGCCCGCGAAGCGCAGATACTGGCGGCGCTGGAGGAGCAGCCCGGAAGCGCCCGACAACTTGCCGAGCGCGTCTATACCGACACGCCAGCCGCGCTTTTGCCCGCAGCTGAACGCAACGTGTTCGCACATCTAGTTGATCTTTATGGAAAATCTCAAGTTTACACTTCCGACGCACTTTCAGTCGATGCCATGTTTTCAAGGTCAGCATGAACACGCAGAACTTTTTTTCCGTTTGATGCAGTTCCCCTCTGGACGGGCAAAAAACGGGTTGTTATACGCCCCTCAGTTCCGGCGTAGCTCAGCGGTAGAGCAGTTGACTGTTAATCAATTGGTCGTAGGTTCGATCCCTACCGCCGGAGCCAAAATTCCCTAATATCAAGACCCTCATACAGCGCCAAATTTGGTACTATTCGGATTGATGCCATTTTAGCGAAAAAAATTCTGCCCCCCACTGGACGCCGTAGAAACGGGTTGCTATACGGCGCGAACCGTTCCGGCGTAGCTCAGCGGTAGAGCAGTTGACTGTTAATCAATTGGTCGTAGGTTCGATCCCTACCGCCGGAGCCATTTTCAACAATATCAGGCGCTTAGCCCATCAAGGCACTCTCGAAGTCTGCGCGCAGGTTGCGCTTTAGGACCTTGCCGGTCGCGTTCAGTGGCAATGCATCCACAAAGACTACCTTATCAGGCACCTGCCATTTGGCGATTTTACCGTCGAAGAAAGCTAGCAACTCCTCTTCGGTCGGGTCCGCGCCCTCGGCTTTGACGGCCACCAATAGGGGACGTTCGTCCCATTTGGGATGCGGCACACCAACAACGGCCGCAGTGGCAAGTTGCGGGTGGGCTACGGCGATGTTTTCCAACTCGACCGAGCTGATCCACTCGCCCCCGGATTTGATGATGTCCTTGGACCGGTCGCGGATAGACATGTACCCGTCGGGGTCCAGCGTTGCGACGTCTCCGGTCGCGAACCATCCGTCCTGCAGCAGGTCTTCATCCTGCATCTGGAAATAGCTGTCCAACACCCAATGCCCGCGCACCAGCAGATCGCCCTGCGTGACGCCGTCATGAGGCAGATCATTGCCGTCATCATCAACGATTTTCAACTCGACCCCATAAGGCGGACGACCCTGGCTTTCGCGCAGCTTGTGTTGTTCTTCAGGCGGAAGGTCCAGATGTTTGGCCAGTGGGTTGTTCGTGCTTCCCAGCGGACTCATCTCGCTCATGCCCCAGGCGTGAACCGTATCGACACCATAGGTCTCGCGAAAAGTTTCAATCATCGAGGGCGGGCACGCAGCACCGCCAATCACGGTGCGGTTCAAGCTAGCCAGTTTGCTACCTGACTTCTCGGCATGTGCCAGCAAGCCTTGCCAGATCGTCGGAACTCCCATTGCCAGCGTCACACCATATGTATCGACCAGATTCACTAGGGCTTCGCCATGTAGACCCGGCCCGGGCAGCACCATGCGTGAACCCGACATGGCGCAGGCATAGGGCGACCCCCAGGCGTTGACGTGGAACATCGGAACCACCGGCATCACGACATCCATAGCAGAAAAGCCTATGACATCACGCGTATTCGATCCAAAACTGTGCAGAACAGTCGAGCGGTGCGAGTACAGCACACCCTTGGGATTGCCCGTCGTGCCGGAAGTATAGCAAAGGCTGGACGCTGTGTTTTCATCGAAACTCGGCCACTGAAAATCGCCATCGCCAGTTTCGATCAGGTCATCATAGAACGCGATGCCAGGGATTTGGGCAACGGCGTCTTCATTCCGTGGGCCCATCAAAACGAAATGGCGCACTTCGGTCAGGTGTTCGTGCAGGGCCGCGACCAGAGGGATGAATGTCGCATCAAAGAACAGAACCCGGTCTTTGGCGTGGTTGATAATGTAAGTCAGCTGTTCCGGGAAAAGCCGGGGGTTCACCGTGTGGCACACAAAACCCGCGCCGGAGGTGGCATAGTAGATCTCCAGATGTCGCCGGTTGTTCCAGGCCAACGTGCCAATTCGATCCTGCGGCTCCAACCCCAGCTTGGTCAGCGCTGATCCCAGTTTTCGCGCGTTTTGCGCCACTTGCTCCCATGTGGTTTCGGTGACCGATCCATCGGTTTCGACCGAGTAGATCTCGGTCTGGCCATGATAGCGTTCGGCGTGATCAATCAGCGACGAAATCAGCAAAGGCTGCGTCATCATCTGTCCCAGCATGGACATCCTCCCATTATCAGCGTCGCCTCTATTGGGCAGTGCTGTCTGCTTGCCTGATGCCACTCGCCAGCGTGCGCAAGGCAAAGTGTTCAGGGCGTTCCCTAAGAACAGACCCTGCCAATCATTTAATTGTCTGACAATAAAAGAATGCAGCCTGCCTTCACGGCAGACTGCAAAAAACCGCGCTACTAACCGCGGTGGCGCATTGCATAGGCAACCAAGGCAGCGGTCGAGCCGTCTTTGCCGGATGCGCTTTCTTCTCCGTCGACGATCGGGCCGAGAGATGTCGCAAGTTCCTTGCCCAGCTCAACGCCCCACTGGTCGAACGAGTTTATGCCCAATAGGACGCCCTCGACAAGCACACGATGTTCGTAAAGCGCGATGATCTGGCCCAGAACAAACGGCGTGAGCATTGGATACATCAACGTTGTCGAAGGACGGTTGCCCGGAAAAACACGGTGACGGGCTTGCCGTTCCAGCTCGTCCCCTTCCAGCCCCTTCTCCGCCATCCGTTGCCGTGCTTCGCCCAAGGATCGACCGCGCATCAGCGCCTCGGACTGCGCCAGGCAATTGGCCAGCAACAGTCGGTGATGGTGGGTCAATTCCGGTTCGTGCCCCTCGGCCGCGACCATGAACTCACAGGGGATCACGTCGGTGCCTTGGTGGATCAACTGATAAAATGCATGCTGCCCATTGGTGCCCGGCTCCCCCCAGACGACGGGCCCCGAGGGAATGGTCAGAGAGTTGCCATCCATGGCAACAGATTTGCCGTTCGATTCCATCTCGAGCTGTTGAAAATACGCTGGCAATCGCAGCAAGCGCTGATCATAAGGCAGCACGGCCCGGCTGGCATGGCCCAGAACTTGACGATGCCAAATGCCGACCAAAGCCAGCATAACGGGCATATTTTCGACCCAGTCGGCGGCGCGGAAATGTACATCCATCGCCTGCCCGCCGCGCAAGAATGCGTCAAAAGCATTCGACCCTACGGCGATCATCACCGGCAAGCCAACCGGACCCCAGACCGAATAGCGCCCGCCAACCCAATCGGCAAAACCGAAAACGCGCTCTTGGGGAATACCAAAGGCTTGGGTTTTGTCCTGGGCGCTGGACACGGCGGCAAACTGTTTGCCCGGATCGCCGCCGCCATCTTCCATCCAAGCTCGCGCGGTTCGGGCATTGGTCATCGTCTCGATGGTCGTGAAGGTTTTGGAGGCAACAATCACCAGTGTCCGCGTTGGATCAAGCTGGCGCAACGTATCTGCGATGTGAGCACCGTCTACGTTCGATACATAATGCAGCCTTGGCCCATCGTGATACGGCGACAGCGCATGTGTTGCCATCACCGGGCCCAAGTCCGAACCACCGATGCCGATATTGACCACATCGGTAAAGGCGCCCCCTGCCCCAGTGAACGCGCCGCCACGCACCTCTTCAGCAAAGACGCGCATCCGTTGCAACGTGTCCAGAACGTCGGGCATGACGTCCAACCCATCGACTTCGACAGGACCACCGTCCAGATTGCGCAGCGCAGTGTGCAAAACCGCGCGACCTTCGGTTTCGTTGATCTTTTCCCCGTCGAACATCGCCGCGCGGCGCGAGGCCAGACCCGCCTCATCACACAAAGCTATCAGGGCCTTACGGACCTCATCCGTGATCTGAGTTTTGGAGTAATCAAACAGCAGATCGCCGGTCGATGCAGAAAATCTCTGCGCGCGGCTCGGATCGGTTTCAAACAGGCCTAGGATGGCTTCGTCCTGAGCGTCGGATGCAAGGGTTTTGAGCGGGTTCAATTGCATCTGCGTTACTCCGCCCAATGAACCGTCATGCCGGCCAGCGTAGCGGCGATCGGGGCCTCTTCTGGTGGCAGAGACATGGCTTTGTCCAGCGCATCGCGCTTAGCGGTGCCAAAAATAATCAGGTGTTTGGATAGCGCTCCATCCAACACGGGGCCAGTCAGTGTGATCCGCGACTCGGGTTGAGTTTCAGGACGGGCGACTGCAAGCGGTGGCGCGTGACTGTCCAGCGCGTCCTCAAGCCCCGCCATCCCGGGAAACAGAGAAGCAGTGTGCATATCTTCACCCATTCCAAGAACCAGAACAGACAAGGGCAAGACTGGTGTAATCAAGGATTCGATTTCCGGCAGGACATCGTCCGGCTCTTTACCTTCAACATATAGCGGCACATATTGAGCAGCCGAAGCACGGTTCGTCAGCAGGCGTTGCCGGATCAGCCGTTCGTTCGAACGGTCGCTGTCACCCGGAACACAGCGTTCGTCGGTGGGCAGTACCCGCACACGGTCCCATTCCAGATCAGCCGCGCACAGGCCATCGAATACCGGCCCGGGGGTCGTACCGCCCGGCACGGCCAATGAAACCATGTCTTGATGCAGCAAGGCAGCCTCCAACTCTCCGGCCAAGGCGTTTGCCACATCAATGGCCAGCATGTCGCGATCAGCATATTCCTGAATCTTCATGGGTTTATTCCTTGCCAGCGGCGACCATCTCGTTTCATCAGCAGCTCGGCGTCGCCCGGGCCTGTGCTGCCGCTTTCATAAGGTTTTGGAACGTCACCGCGCGCGTGCCAGCCCGCGATGATCGGGTCGGTCCAGGCCCATGCGGCCTCGACCTCATCCCCGCGCATGAACAGGGTCTGGTTGCCACGGATCACGTCCATCACCAGCCGTTCATATGCATCCGGCGGGTCTTGGTTTCCCGACCCCAGCGCCTCGGCGAAACTCATGTCTAAGGGCACATCGACCAGACGCATACCGCCCGGCCCCGGTTCCTTGATCGTCACCTTCAGCGTGATACCTTCGTTCGGCTGCAGGCGGATCGACAGGACATTCGCATGGCGTCCGGCCTCTTCGCCAAATATCGAATGCGGCGCATCCTTGAACATCACATTGATAACCGAAGACCGCGCCACCAGACGCTTGCCCGTGCGCAGATAGAACGGCGTACCCGCCCACCGCCAATTGCTGATATGCGCCCGCAGCGCCACATAGCTTTCGGTGGTCGAGCGCGGATTGCGCACGGTTTCGCGGTATCCGTTCCCGCTGCCGCCTCCATCGAACTGCCCACGCACGATATGATGCGGTTCGACCTGATCGAGGGCGCGAATGACCTTTAGCTTTTCATCCCGCACTGCGTCCGGATCAAACTTTGCCGGCGGCTCCATCGCGATCAGGCACAACAACTGCATCAGGTGATTCTGCATCATGTCGCGCATGGCGCCTGCGCGCTCATAGTACTCTTCTCGCCCGGAGATACCCACGGATTCGGCCACGGTGATCTGAATGTGATCCACATACTGGCTGTTCCACAGCGGTTCGAACAGCATATTGCCGAAACGAACCGCCATCAGGTTCTGAACGGTTTCCTTACCCAGATAGTGGTCAATCCGATAAATCTGGCTTTCTCTGAAATGCTCAGCCAGGGTCGCGTTCAACGCCTTTGCGCTTTCCAGATCGTGCCCAAAGGGCTTTTCGACGACAATCCGCGTATTTTGCGTCGCCAGATCATGTGCCTTGATCCGCTCGGCCAATGGTCCAAACAGACGCGGGCCAACAGAAAAGTAAAACGCCCGCACCCGGTCATGGTTCAGTTTGTCGGCAAGCTGTTCCCAGCCCTCATTCGAATACCCGTCGAGGGTCACATAGTCGACGCGGTCCAGAAACGCGCGCAATGCGCCCTCGTCTTGGCATTGCGCAGCCGCGTGGGTTCGCAGCGATTCGGCGACCATTGCCTGAAACCCCGCGCGGTCATGGACCGTGCGCGCCGCGCCTATGATTTGCACACCTTCGGCCCACTGCCCTGAACAAAAGCGCCGAAACAGGGCCGGTAGAATCTTACGTTGCGCCAAATCACCGGTCCCGCCAAAAATGACGAGATCGAACGGATCAACAGGTATGACGCGAGAAACCATGGTTTTTCCTTATCTTGCCCCGCCGGGCATGTCCAATGTTAGCGCAATCGGTCAGCGTAAATCCCCCATCATCAAAACTCTGTCAGGTCGCACTTGCCTGACTTAACTAATCCGAGTCGAGCAGCTACATCAGAAGTAACTTCAAAGAACCGGATACCGGAATGAAAGACAACGCGCCTCAGACCGCCAATATCGGCAAGTTTCAGAACAAATTGGTGACAGCAGATGGGCAAACCCGCGCTTCCGTAGCGCTAAAAAAACCCGAGACGTTGTGGTTCAATACCGGAACCCTTTGCAATATCGAATGCGTCAACTGCTACATCGCCAGTAGTCCAACCAACGACGCGCTGGTCTATATCACCACCGAAGAGGTGCGCGACTACTTGGACCAGATCGAAGAACGCGACTGGCCGGTGCGTGAGATTGGGTTCACTGGGGGCGAGCCCTTTATGAACCCGGAAATGATCGACATGACTCGTGTCGCGTTGGAACGCGGCTATGATGTTTTGATCCTGACGAATGCAATGCTGCCGATGATGCGCCGCAAGATGCGTGAAGGGCTGCTGGATCTGAAGCGCAACTATGGAAACAAGCTGACACTTCGAGTTTCCGTGGACCACTATCGCCCCGAACTGCATGACGAGGAACGCGGCAAAGGAAGCTTTGACAAGACGATAACTGGCATGGAGTGGTTGCACGACAACGGGTTCAATATCGCTATCGCAGGGCGCACGGTCTGGGGTGACAGCGACGCCGACAGCCGCGCCGGGTATGAGGCGTTCTTCAAGCGGCACAGCTTTGACATCGACGCACAGAATCCTGGCCAGACCGTTTTGTTCCCCGAGATGGACGAAACCGTCGAAGTCCCGGAAATCACAACCGCTTGCTGGGGCATTCTGAACAAAACACCCGAGGCTGTTATGTGTTCGAATGCCCGCATGGTGGTAAAACGCAAAGGCGCGGATCGCCCTGCCGTTCTGGCCTGCACCCTACTGCCGTACGAGCCTGAGTTTGAAATGGGCACCACACTGGCCGAGGCCGAGGCCGACGTACACCTCAACCACCCACATTGCGCAAAGTTCTGTGTTCTGGGCGGCGCCAGCTGCTCGGGCTGATCAGTTCAGCTCGGGCGACTTCCAGTATTTTGTGCCTGACGCCCCAGCCGAAACGCGCCAGCCCTTTTTGCTGAGCACAAAAAACGACCGCCCGTCTATGAACCTGAGCGTCTCATCGGTGCGCTCATCTCCATACATTGCGCCGGATTCCGCAGTCGCGTCGTAACCTTGCGTGATAAAACTGTCCAAATCTGCTTGGGTTTCAAACAGGATCACGAATTTGGTCTCGAACCCGCCGATACCGATCGCCGCGCCCACGCCGCCGGTTCCCATATTCATGTAGGTGTGCTGACCAGTGTCTTTGTTCACGGCAACACCGCGCCCGTACCCTGCGGACACCGGAAAAACTGTCACCTTGCGGGAATCGAACGCAGCATATCCCGCACTGACATCATATAGCGCTTGTGCTTGGGGATTTTCGGCAAGCAACTGCGCCAACACATCGACGGCCATGACATCCAGCTTGGCGCGTGTCTCTTCGGGCGTCGCCTCGTTGGACAGCAAATCAGAGGTGGACGTGATGGTTTCGTCAACCGCGTTCGCCCCTTTTTCGAGTGTCTGCCCGACGGTTTCTGCCCCGCGTCCGACAGCATTAGCCGTATTTTCAGCGCCCTTCTTGATTTTATCAAGGACACCTTCGGCCGACACCGGCCCGGCTAGGCAGATGGCAACTGCAATCAATAAAACTCTGGGCATTCCGTGTTTCCGCTTGTGGCCAATGACTTCGCCGCCACGATACCGGATGCACCGGAAATGTATATGGGTTTGGGCCTGATGCGCCCCGGCGTCAATTCACTCGGAATTCGCCTACCACGTTGCGCCATTCCCCAGGCGCGATCATCTTGCGATGTGTAAACCGCACGGAATGCAGCGGTCCTTCAATCTCTCGCTGCCAGAATTCAATAAAATCGAATAGTTTGGGATGATCCGGCGCAAGGTCGTATTCCTGCCAGATAAATGTATTGAGCACGTGAATATAGTCGGGCATGTGATAAAAAAATTCGGCCGTCGTCAGCCCATACCCCTTGAGCATCAGTTCTGTTTCGCTTTGCTCCATGCAGACCTCCAAAATTGTTGCAAGGTCTCTTCAGCATAACACAGAAACCACCTAACCCTTGGTTAACAATATGTTACCCCAGTGTTACGGGTGTTTTTTGCCCAGATTGCGCTGCTTGCTTGCACCTTATGTGCCGGGTCTGATAAGGTACATCCACAAGATATAGACCCAGCACAATAAACGGGCAGGTTACGTGAGCGATACGCCAGAAACCCCAGAAAACATGGATGAAACACCGCCCCAGCGTCCCGTATATGACGGCCCGACGGTATCCATCGAATCCGAGATGCGCACGTCCTACCTGGACTATGCGATGTCGGTCATCGTGTCCCGCGCGATCCCCGATCTGCGGGATGGCTTGAAACCGGTGCACCGGCGCATCCTCTATGCCATGCACGAGACGGGCAACACCCACGACAAGTCATACCGCAAATCGGCCCGTCCGGTTGGCGATGTCATGGGTAAATACCACCCACATGGTGACAGCGCGATCTATGACGCGCTGGTGCGGATGGCGCAGGATTTCTCGATGTCGCTGCCGCTGCTGGATGGTCAGGGCAACTTTGGCTCGATGGACGGCGATAACCCGGCGGCCATGCGCTATACCGAAGTGCGGATGGACAAGCCGGCCGCATCTCTGTTGGCCGATATCGAAAAAGAGACAGTCGATTTTCAGGACAACTACGACGGCAAGGACCGTGAACCGACGGTTCTTCCCGCCCGTTTCCCGAACATGCTGGTCAACGGTGCCGGTGGTATCGCCGTCGGCATGGCAACCAACATCCCGCCGCACAACCTTGGCGAAGTCATCGATGCAACGCTGGCGCTGATCGATGAACCGGATCTGACATCTGAACAGCTGATCGAATATATCCCCGGCCCTGATTTCCCAACCGGTGGTGTGATGTTGGGCCGTTCCGGCGCGCGCAAAGCTTATCTGGAAGGGCGCGGCAGCGTCATAATCCGCTCCAAGACCCGCGTTGAGGAAATCCGCAAGGACCGCTATGCCATCGTCGTGGACGAGATCCCCTATCAGGTGAACAAGGCCTCGATGATCGAAAAGATCGCCGAAGCCGTTCGCGAAAAACGCATCGAAGGCGTCAGCCACGTTCAGGACGAATCCGACCGCAATGGGGTGCGTGTCGTGGTCGAACTCAAACGTGATGCGACGCCCGAAGTTGTTTTGAACCAGCTTTTCCGTTTCTCGCCGATGCAGACCTCGTTTGGCTGCAACATGTTGGCGCTGAATGGTGGCCGGCCCGAGCAGTTGACCCTGCGCCGGTTCCTGACCTCCTTTATTGACTTCCGTGAAGATGTCGTCGCCCGTCGCACTGCGTACGACCTGCGCAAAGCCCGCGAACGCAGCCACATCCTGTGTGGCCTGGCCGTGGCCGTGTCGAACGTTGATGAGGTCGTCGCCACAATCCGGTCATCCGCTGACGCGGCGCAAGCGCGAGAAAAGCTGATGACCCGCCGTTGGCCCGCGGCTGAGATCGAAAGTTATCTGCGCCTGATCGACGATCCTCTGTCCAAGATGAACGACGACGGCACCTATAACCTGACCGAAGTTCAGGCCCGCGCCATCCTCGACCTGCGTCTGCAGCGACTGACTCAGATCGGTGTCAAAGAGGTCACGGACGAACTGGAAGAACTGGCAGCTAAGATCCAGGAATACCTCGATATTCTGTCCTCTCGAGAGCGCATCATGTCGATCATCGGAGATGAGCTGCGCAGCGTTCGTGAACAGTTTGCCGTGCCCCGTCGCACCGAGATCGTCGATTGGTCCGGCGACATGGAAGACGAGGACCTGATCGAACGTGAGGACATGGTCGTGACCGTCACGTCGGGCGGCTACATCAAGCGTACTCCGCTGGCCGATTTCCGTGCGCAAAAGCGCGGCGGCAAGGGCCTGTCGGGGATGCAGACCAAGGAAGAGGATGTTGTCACCAACCTCTTCGTGGCCAACACCCACACGCAGCTGCTGTTCTTCACGACGGATGGCATGGTCTACAAGCTCAAGACCTGGCGTCTGCCGCAGTCGGGGCGCACAGGCAAGGGCAAGGCAATCGTCAACATCCTGCCGATCCCGACCGGTGTTTCCATCGCCGCGATCATGCCCGTAGATGTACCTGATGAAGAATGGGAAAACCTGCAGATCATCTTTGCCACCAGCGCGGGCGACGTGCGTCGTAACCGTCTGTCGGATTTCACCAATGTCCGGCGCAACGGCAAGATCGCAATGAAACTGCCCGAAGATGTTGAGCTGGTGAACGCCCGCATCTGCTCGGAAGATGAAGATGTGATGCTGGTCACCAATTCAGGCCGTGCGATCCGCTTCCGCACCACCGATGTACGGGTGTTCAACTCGCGCGAATCCACCGGTGTGCGCGGTATCAGGCTGTCCAATGGAGACCGCGTGGTTTCGATGTCGGTGATCCGCCATTTCGAAGCGACCCCCGAAGATCGTGTGGCTTACCTCAAAATGCGCCGTGCGGTTGCAGGGCTTACCGAAGATGACGCTGGTGACGACGAGGAAGCCGCGGCGAGCAGTGATTTCAACCAAGAAAAGTATGCCGAGATGTCGGCAGCCGAAAACCTGATCCTGACAATTACGGCGGGCGGCGCAGGCAAGCTTAGCTCCAGCCACGACTACCCGGTCCGCGGACGCGGCGGGATGGGCGTGGCCGCCATGGACAAGGCGATGCGTGGTGGCGAACTCGTCGCCTCGTTCCCGGTCGATATGGAAGATCAGATCATGCTGGCGACGTCCAAAGGCCAATCGATACGGGTGCCGGTTGATGGGATTTCGTTCCGCTCCCGCTCGGCCGGTGGCGTGAAGGTCTTCAACACCGGCAAAGGCGAAGTGGTCGTCAGTGTTGCCTGGATCGCCGATCAGGGCGACGAGGACGAAGCGGAAGAGTAACCGACTGATCCATAACACTATTCAGGCGCTACACTTTCGGGTGTGGCGCCTTTTTTAAATCAAAAGGTCTTCAACAGCCCAAAGGCGATCCTGTCCCCAGACACTTTCCCCGGCGACGCGGAAACTTGGGACACCCCACAACCCGATCTCTTGCAGACGGTCCTGATTGACCGCTACCCGATCTCTCCATCGATCTGAGCTAACGTTCGGTTTCGCACTCTGCCAATCCAACCCCGCGTTTTTGACGATAATCCGAAGCCCCCGATCGGTTGCAGCATTCAGACCCTCTGACCAGACGCCGCGCAGGAAGGCGGAACAGAACTCAGGCAGTTTTTCCTGCGCTTCGGCGTAATCCAGTAAGGCATAGCCACGCTCTACCCCTTTGCCTAAAGGATCACAGATACGCCCAAATGGGATCCCCAACCGCCGCGCTTCGCGCACGCAATCATAAAGGATGTAGGAGGACTTGGGTGGAGGGACGGGTAAGCCTCGCATCAACATAGGCAAAACCAGCCTCAGAACCAGTCGTGCGTTGTAATGGCGTGCCAAATCGACAGCTCGGTCAAATGCCAGATACGAATAAGGGCTGCGGAAAGAAAAGAAGAACTCGATCTCCTGATCCTGAGACTTCTCTTGTTCCAATTGCACTGAAGGCAAAGACACTATCGGTGACGACCCGCTTCCCAGACCCGCGTGCAGCAACCGGTCTTCGAGATAATGAAGACGATCAACGCCCCAATACCATTCACCATCGTAGTGAAACGTTCCGCCGAGATAGTGACCCAAATCGGAAAGTTGTTGGTCACCATCCTCGATCAGCGCAGCCGGTAAGGGGTGATCCGAAGACGAAAAACCCTTTCCCGACCAAAGATCTTCGCTGATATCTCGGACATTGTTAACAAAGCTATCGTTCGTCAGTTCGGCTGCCATCTGTTTTTCCGCAACTGCAATGAAAGCCTCGTCAGGAACTGAGCCTTCAGGGGGGCTGAGACCAAGCTTTCGGGCCAGACTTGCCGCATCTTTGATGGCATTTTGCCGATATGCTGCCGGGTCCGGCAAAGCCTCTGCCGGAGGGCCCGAAATCAGATGCGGGCGCAGCTCGACATCATAGGTGTCTAGAAACTGCTGCAAGACCTGTGCGGTGAGGTGACAGTATGGGTCGGAAACATCATGGAAATAATGGACAACGCGCGGGCGGTTCAGCACGTGATGCTTTGCCTCCAGCACGCGCCTACGCGCCACCAGGCGCGTGTTGCTGGTCAGAATTGACGCTAAGTGTGGTTTGACATGTGTTGCAAAGAACAAGGTGGTTCCTTTGGTAAAACCGTTCGAACCACCCTACCCTCATTCAGGTCAAAACCAATGCACCTACACGGCAACTTGACGAAACGTTTTCTGACCTCAGAGCCCGTATAACCCGCCAAATTTCTGTTCCAGATACCCGAGTAACGGGTCAGGTCCGGGTTCCATACCGCTTGCACGCTGAATGGTCTCGCGTGGAGCGTAAAGCCCGCCATGTTGCTGCACATTCTCGTGCAGCCAATCGGTTGCGCCTGACGTGTCACCTGCTGCCAGTTGCGCATCCAGTTCCGGCACAGCGTTCCGCAACGCTTGGTAAAGGCATCCTGCATAGACATTGCCCAGCGAATAGGTTGGGAAATAACCAAACAGACCAACTGACCAGTGCACATCCTGCAGACATCCGTTCGAAGGTTTGTCGACCGCATATCCGAAATCCGCCTTGAAACGGTCGTTCCACGCGGCCTCAAGATCATCCACTTGGAGGTCACCGGCCATCAGCGCGCGTTCCAGATCAAAGCGCAGCATGATGTGGAGGTTGTATTGCACCTCATCCGCCTCGGTGCGGATATAACCGTTGTGAACACCGTTGACCGTTGCATAGAACGTATCCGCGTCGGTGATGCCAAAATCGCCAAACGCGTCTTTCATTTGGCCAAACAGCCAACCGGTAAAGGTTCGGGATCGGCCCAGTTGGTTCTCGTAAATCCGGCTTTGGCTTTCATGCACACCCATCGACACACCCCGCCCCAAAGGCGTCAGGGCGTAGGCTGGATCAATCCCTTGTTCATAGGCGGCATGGCCGACCTCGTGAATCGTCGAATAGAAACAATTGAACGGATCGGTTTCACTGGTCCGGGTGGTGATCCGAACATCCGAGCCACTGCCCGAGCTGAACGGGTGAACAGCCTTGTCGATGCGGCCTGTATTCAGGTCATACCCGAAAGTGGTTGCCAGTTTTTCCGACAATTGCATCTGTTTCCGCTCATCGAAACTCCCCGTCAAAGCCTGAGGCGCAGATTTTTCCAGAACAGCGGCGCGCAGCGCCACAAGACGCGGGCGCATCTGGTCAAAGATTTCGGCGATTTGCGACCCGGTCGTGTAAGGCTCATAATCCTCGACCATCGCGTCGTAGATATTGCCACCCTGCGCCAGTGCAGCGCCTTCTTCACGCTTTAGCGCCACGACCTCGCCCAAAACGGGCAAGAAAGCGGCGACATCTTCGTCTGCGCGGGCCTGCGCCCAGGTTCCCTGTGCTGCTGACGTCACGCGCGCAATGGCCGTTGCCAAATCGGCAGGCACCTTGACCGTCCGTTCATAGGACCGGCGGATTTCGCGCAATTGCGCCTGACCGACCTGGTCCTGAGGGTCGGCTTGTTCCAGCCATTCAGCCACACGGGAATCGGATCGGCGCGCGTGCAAAACCGCTTCAATCGCTGCCATTTCCTCGGCCCGCTGCGACGCGGCCCCCCGGGGCATCACCGTTTCCTGATCCCAGCCCAAACGCCCGGCAATTTCGCCGAGAGCCGAGGTTTCGCGCTGAAATGCCATCAGATCGTCATATGCACTCATGGAATTCAGGCTCCGCGCAAAGAGGTTGCTATTGGGTAAGCGGTAAGGAACCGCGCCCGCAGGATAAGGGTCCAGACGACGACGGCCATGAACTGGTGGAAGATGGCGATCTGCCACGGTGCTGCGTAGATCACGGTCGCGATCCCAATCACCACCTGCAGCGACAGCGCGGCAAAGGCTGCGTTGAAGGCAAAGCGCGTTTGCGGGTGAGCGCTGCTGCTGCCGCGCCGCCAAACGATGATACCGAAGATAAACAGCAGATAACCCGCACAACGGTGGATGAACTGAACCAGACCCGGGCTTTCAAAGAAGTTGCGCCACATCGGTTCCAGCATCGCCATGTCAGGCGGCAGAAGCTGACCACCGATCAGCGGCCAATCGGTATAAGACCGCCCGGCGTCGATCCCGGCGACAAGCGCACCAATGAGTATTTGCAAAAAGGCGAAATGCATCAACCCGGTGGATAGCGAGAACAATTTCGCCTCTTTGGCGCGTCGGGCCTGCATCAGGTCACGTTCGTCGCGGCCCAGCTCAAAGATGTACCATGCAAGGAAGCCGAGAATTACAAAAGCCAGCCCCAGATGAATCGCCAGACGATAGCTGGCCACAGCAATCATCCCCTCGCCCTGTGTCACGCCCGAGGCGACCATCCACCAACCGACTGCACCCTGAACACCGCCCAAAAGGCCCGGAATCAACAACTTACCGGTCCAGCCGGTTGGTATTTTCCGCGCGATAAGGAAGCCAAAGAAACCAAGCGCCCAGACCAGCCCAATCACGCGCCCTAGCTGACGATGGCCCCATTCCCACCAGTAGATGGATTTGAAGTCACCCAGCTCCATCCATTGGTTCTGAATGCGCCACTGGTCGATTTGCTTGTATTTGTCGAACTCGGCTTGCCAGTCCGCCTCATTCATCGGCGGGATGGCCCCGGTAATCGGCCGCCACTCGGTGATCGACAACCCGCTGTCAGTCAGGCGGGTCAGCCCGCCCACAGCGATCATGACGACCACCAGCGCAAACAGGATCATCAGCCAGGCGCGAATGGCCTTGCGCGCACCCCCGCGGCCACGATCGATCATACCCGGTTGAACGGCTTGTTGTTTTTCAGTGTCTGAGACGTCTTCGAAGATGCTGCGCTTACCGCTCATGCTGTCCTCTTGTGCCTTGGATTTTGTCGCAAGCTAGGGTGAAGCGGAACATAGGTCCAGCCTCAGCCTTTGTCTTTCCAGCGGACCATCTGCCGCATGACCCCATGCAGCATCTGCACATCCGCCCGCGTCATGCGCATCCGCGACCACAGGTTGCGCAGGTTGGTCTTCATACCCTCAGCCTTTTCGGGTGGATAAAAGAACCCCGCCTCTTCCAGCCGGTCTTCATAGTGTTCGACCAGTTTCTCCACCTCGATACCCGTGGCCCAGTCGCCCTTGCCCAGATCGGTGGCCTCATGAACCACATCGCCGGTTTGGCGCATCCACTCATAGGCGGTCAGCAACACGCACTGCCCAAGGTTTAGCGAGGCGTATTCCGGGTTTACCGGAACCGAGATGATGGCGTTTGCCTTAGCGATGTCTTCGTTTTCGAGCCCTGCGCGTTCCGGGCCAAACAGAACACAGACCTTTTCACCAGCAGCAACCTTTTCGGCAGCCAATTGCATTGCGCGTTCCGGGCTGTAGACCGGCTTTGTCAATCCACGCTGTCGCGCCGTGGTCGCAAAAACAAAAGTGCTGTCGGATAGCGCACCGGCCAGATCGTCATATAGCTGCGCCTCACCCAACAGACGCCCGGCGCCGCTGGACATCGCCACAGCCTTGGGGTTCGGCCACCCGTCCCGAGGTGCCACGATCCGCATCCGGTCCAGCCCGAAATTCCACATCGCCCGCGCGGCGGCGCCGATGTTTTCACCCATCTGCGGGCGCACAAGCACGAATGAGGGCTGAGATTTATCGCTGGGCATGGCTGTCTCCGAAGGTTCCGCCTGCTCTAATCTGCGCGCACAGGCAGGGCAAGCCATCCGCGCCTTCATTTGGGCCGGAAACCAGCATAAAAGTTTGCTTCCCCGCCGCAATCCGCTAAACCGCGCAAAAGACTGAAAGCGAAGGACGCGCCAATGGACACCCCCGAGCAGCCGCAGATTTACCTGATTACGCCACCGACCATCGAACTGAGCAGCTTTCCCGACCGCTTGGCCAGCGTGCTGGACGGGGCAGAGATCGCCTGTATCCGTCTGGCCTTGGCTGGTGGCGATGAAGACACCATCGCCCGCGCGGCGGATGCCTGCCGCGAAGTTGCCCATGCGCGCGATGTGGCGCTGGTGATCTCAAACCATGTTCTGCTGGCGCAGCGGTTGGGGCTGGACGGGGTGCATCTGGATGACGCCGCGCGCTCGGTCCGGTTTGCACGCAAGGAATTGGGCGCGGAAGCCATCGTTGGCAGCTTTTGCGGTGCGTCCAGCCATGACGGCATGTCGGCTGGCGAGGCCGGTGCGGACTATGTCGCCTTTGGACCAGTGGGCGCGTCAACGCTGGGTGATGGCACAATCGCCGAAATGGATCTGTTCCAGTGGTGGTCTGAGACGATCGAAGTTCCGGTCGTTGCCGAGGGTGGCCTGAACCCCAACCTGGTTCGCGATCTGACCCCCTGCACCGATTTTTTCGGTATCGGGGACGAGATCTGGTCACAGGATGACCCTCTGGCCGCGCTGAAGGGTCTGACCGACGCTATGCGTTGATCCGTGCGAGCGTTAACGCTTGCACCTACGCCGGGGCTGCGGCATGACGACGACATGACACAAAACAGCGACATCCTTTGTATCGGATCGGTTCTTTGGGACGTGATTGGCCGGTCCGCCAGCGCCATGCGGCAAGGGTCGGACGTGCCGGGGCGGATCACCCGCCTACCGGGTGGCGTGGCCATGAACATCGCCATGACACTGGTGCGTTTTGGCATGACCCCCACCCTGTTGACCGCCATCGGGCGCGATCCTGAGGGCGATGAGTTGGCAAATGCCTGTTCCCGACTGGGCATGGTGACGGATCACATTTACCGTTCGCAGGATTTGCCGACCGACCGTTACATGGCGGTCGAAGGGGCCAACGGCTTGATAGCAGCCATCGCTGATGCGCATTCGCTTGAGGCCGCGGGTGCCAAAATCCTGCGTCCATTGATGCACGGGCCTTTAGGGTACGAAAACGAGCCGTTCGAAGGCCCAATCGCGCTGGACGGCAATCTGACACTGAACTTGCTTGAGGAAATCGCCCAAAGCCCCGCCTTTGCCCGCGCCGATCTGCGTGTGGCACCGGCCTCGCCCGGTAAAGCCGAACGCTTGCTGCCGTTCCTGAAACATGCGCGTGCCACGCTGTATGTGAACCTCGAAGAAGCCGGCATCCTGTGCCAGCGCGAATTCAAGGATTCCGAAAGCGCCGCCAAAGGCCTGCTGGATCGCGGCGCGCTGCGGGTGTTGGTCACCGACGGCGGAAGCTCGGCCACGGTTGGTAATGCGGATGAAATCCTGACCCAAACACCCCCGTCCGTTCTGGTTACTCGAGTAACCGGCGCAGGCGACACATTCATGGCGGCCCACATCGCCTCAGAATCCGACGGAGCATCCAGCGCCGAGGCTCTGACCCGCGCCCTGAACGCCGCCGCAACTTACGTATCCGGAGAAACCCCACTGTGATCGACATTCAATATTCCGCCGAGGTCCGCGCCGCCAAGGACGCAGGCCAGCCTATCGTGGCGCTGGAAAGCACCATCATCACCCACGGGATGCCCTACCCTCAGAACATCGAGGTCGCGGCACAGGTCGAACAGGATATCCGCGACGCGGGCGCAATTCCGGCAACCATGGCCGTGATTAAAGGCAAACTGCATGTCGGGCTTGAGGCTGATGAGCTAAAAGCGTTGGGTCAGGCGCAGGGCGTCGCCAAGCTGTCCCGCGCTGATATGGCCGCCTGCATAGCAACCGGCGGCACTGGCGCGACGACGGTCGCAGCCACAATGATCGCCGCGCATTATGCCGGGATTGAAGTGTTTGCCACCGGTGGCATTGGCGGCGTGCATCAGGGTGCCGAGACGACCTTTGATATCTCAGCCGATCTGCATGAGCTGGCCCAGTCTCCGGTTACGGTTGTGGCCGCGGGCGCAAAGGCCATCCTCGATCTGGCAAAAACGCTCGAGGTTCTGGAAACGCTGGGCGTTCCGGTCATCGCCTTCGGGCAGGACGAATTCCCGGCCTTCTGGTCGGCCAAATCCCCTTATGCCGCGCCCCTGCGCATGGACAGTGCCGAGGACATCGCCACTGCACACGCCACACGCCGCGCGCTTGGCTTGCCTGGTGGCCAGCTGGTCGCCAACCCAATCCCGACCCCCGATCAGATCCCGGCCGAAGAACTGGCACCCATCATTGCATCAGCGCAGGCCGACGCAGGCGCGCACCGGATCAGCGGCAAGGGCGTCACGCCGTACCTGCTGCAACGGATTTACGAACAGACCGAAGGGCGTTCGCTGACGGCCAATATTGCCCTGGTTCGCAATAACGCTCGACTGGCGGCCGGAATTGCTCGGGCGCTGTCCGACCGAACCGATTGACATAAGCCTATTGTACCAAAGCACCCAACTGCTTAACTAATTTGGCAGAAAACCGCTCAGGACCGCAATGAACACGCCATTTGACGAAGAACCACATCGCCGCCCGGGCCTGTTTTCGCGACTGCGCGCGTCTTTCCTGACGGGCATCGTCGTGATTGCGCCTGTGTGGCTGACCATTTGGCTGATCTGGTCCGTGGTCGGCTGGATCGACAGTGCGGTTCTGCCCATAATTCCACAACGGTTCCAGCCGCAGGAATACGTGGGCATCAACCTGCGGGGCGTCGGCGTTGTCATCTTCCTGATCTTCACTGTTCTGGTAGGATGGATCGCCAAAGGTATTCTGGGCCGGTCCCTGATCCAAATTGCCGAAAGTCTTGTCAGCCGGATGCCCGTCGTCCGGTCTGTCTATTCGGGGATCAAGCAGATCTCGGAAACGGTTTTTGCGCAGACTGAACGGTCGTTCGAAAAAGCATGCCTGATCCAATACCCGCGTCGGGGCATCTGGGCGATTGGTTTCGTCTCTACCGCGGCAAAAGGCGAAGTCAGCGAGCGGGCTGAAACCGGGGGTGAACTGTTGGGTATCTTCGTCCCGACCACGCCCAACCCGACCTCGGGCTTCCTGCTGTTCTTCCCAGCCGAGGACGTGATCCTGCTGGATATGACCATCGAGGACGCCGCAAAGCTGGTGATTTCCGCAGGCCTTGTTTACCCCAACGAAAAAGACCCGACGCAGCCGCCCGAGTGATCAGCCAAACATCTCGGGCAGGTCGACGGTGCTGCGTGCGCCAAGATCAGCTTTGTGATCGCCAATGAACCGATGCGCCGCGGCGCGCCCGGCGTCCTTCAGTTTATGCAGTATCACAGGGTTGGGAACCGTCTTGGTCGCCACGGACAAATCGTTCATCAATTCGTCATCCGCGATCATGTGAACAAACACGCGGCTCATCTCTCCGGCCGTCAGCTTGCCGTCCGCCAGCAGACGTTGAACAAAATTGATCGCCCGCAGCTCGCGAAACAGGGATGAGTTAAAGCTGATCTCATTGATGCGGTTCTGGATCTGCTGCGGAGTTTTCGGCACCTCATCACGCTCAAGCGGGTTGATGTTCACGACCACGACGTCTTCAGGCAAATCACTGTTAAACAAAGGGTAAAGCGCCGGGTTTCCAGTGTAACCACCATCCCAATACGCCTCGGTCCGGCCCGAGCTGGGGTCAAATATCTCGACGGCCTGAAACAGGCTCGGCAGGCAGGCCGAGGCCAAAATGGCATCCGTTGAAATCTCTTCGCCGGTGAACACCCGGATCTTGCCGCTGCGTACACAGGTCGCGCAAACAAACAACTGGGGTCCTTGATCCGTGCAAATCTCATCAAAGTTGAACCGATCCACAACCGGTTCCAGAGGATTGCGATAAAAAGGACCATAGGCATAAGGCGACACCATTCGCGACCAGGCATCACCAACCGAGAATGGCAGTGAATACTCCATCGACTGGGCAATCTGCGCAGGCTCCAGCGCCTGCATCCAGTTGGCAAGGCGCATATCCCCCACCGCACCCATCCGTGCCCATAGCCCGTCCAGACAGGCCCGCGCGCCGTCGCGTCCGTTGTGCACCATCCCGGATTTGAACGCAGCGCCATTCAGCGCCCCTGCCGAGGTCCCAGTGATGGCTGCGACCTCGATATCCTCTTCGTCCAGCAGCCTGTCCAGCACGCCCCAGGTAAAGGCACCGTGCGCGCCGCCACCCTGCAAAGCCAGATTGATCCGTTTCACCGTCCTGCCCCTTCATCTTTTCCAAAATACTCCGGGGGTACGGGGGCAGCGCCCCCGTGAAACCTCACAACGCCGTCCAGCCACCATCCACGGAAATCGTCGTACCCGTGATCTGCGCTGCCGCATCCGAGCACAAGAAGATCGCGGTGCCACCCAATTGTTCGACCGTGGCGAATTCTTTCGAAGGTTGCCGTTCAAGCATCACGTTCTTGATCACGTCCTCACGGCTCATGCCGTATTCCTTCATGGTGCCTGGGATCTGTGCCTCGACCAATGGTGTCAGGACGTATCCCGGGCAGATCGCATTGCATGTTATCGGCTCCTGCGCGGTTTCCAGCGCCACGGTTTTGGTCATACCAACCACGCCGTGCTTTGCCGCTACATACGCAGCCTTGAACGGAGACGCCGTTAACCCGTGTGCCGAGGCGATATTCACAATACGTCCCCACCCGGCCTTCCGCATCATTGGCAGCGCGGCGGCCATCGTATGAAAAGTCGAATTCATGTTGATCGCGATGATCGCATCCCACTTTTCGACCGGAAACTGATCAACCGGCGCAACATGCTGAATGCCGGCGTTGTTCACCAGAATATCACAAGCACCCGCCTTTTCGATCAGCGCGCGGCATTCTTCACCTTTGGACATGTCCGCCTTGATATAGCGTGCGCTGGTAGCGGTCTCTTTCGAAATCTCAGCGGCCAGCGCATGATCTTCGTCGCGGTCGGTAAATGAATTCAGCACCACGTTAGCCCCGGCCTTCGCCAGCTCGCGCGCGACGCCTAATCCGATCCCTGAATTCGATCCGGTGATAATGGCTGTTTTTCCCGAAAGGCTCATGGCCGAACTCCCACAAAGTCAACTTTGGCGACACAGTGCCATGCTGCAGCTGCAAAGAAAACGGGGAAACATTCGGGCGACGCATCCTACGTCAGATCCGGACAAAAAAAACGCCCGCACGAAGCGGGCGTTAAGTTATTGAGGCAGGTTTCATACAGGCAAGAAACCTATCGAGCAGTGCATCCTTTATAAGCAATTTCTTGTGTTCGTCCAAGCTAAAAGTTTGAAAACAAGAAAAATCATAGCTACGATGAATCCCAACAAAATAAGGCCAGAGCAGGATTGTTTCCAAAATGAGCCCCGATTTTCTACGCCCCGTTCGTCCATTGATCGCGGGAATCACTGCACTTTTGAGCACGTCAATTGCTTATGCAGAATCGACCCATGGCATAGCTATGTATGGTGACCCCGCCTTACCACCGGATTTTGTGTCCCTGCCCTACGCAAATCCGGACGCGCCAAAAGGCGGGAAAGTCGTGTTCGGAAATACGGGCGGCTATAACAGTTTGAACCCGTTCGTGCAAAAAGGCAGCTCGCCCTGGCAATTGCGATTTTGGACCCATGAGGGCCTGATGGGTCGATCCTGGGACGAACCTTTCACTCTTTACGGGCTGTTAGCCGAATCAGTTGAGACCGCGCCGGACCGATCCTGGGTCGAATTCACCCTGCGTGAGAACGCCGAATTCTCGGATGGTACACCAGTCACAGTGGATGATGTCATCTGGTCGTATGAGACTTTAGGCACCGAAGGCCACCTGCGATATCGCGGGTTGTGGGGCAAGATAGACAGTATCGAACAGACCGGTCCCCGCACGGTGCGCATCACCTTCAACGAGCCCGACCGCGAGCTTGCCCTGATTGCAGGCCTGCGCCCGATCCTGCAGAAAGCCCAGTGGGAAGGTAAAGATTTTGCCAATGCCGGGTTGCATGACATTCCGGTCGGAACCGGGCCCTACATCGTCGACAGCTATGAGGCCGGTAGATACCTGAACCTCAAGCGGAACCCGGATTATTGGGGCACTGATATTCCCTTCCGTAAAGGCACCATGAATTTGGACGAAATGCGGATCGAGTTTTACGGCGACGGCACAGTTCTGTTTGAGGCCTTCAAAGCCGGTGAACTGACTGCGGTACGTGAATTCAATGCCGACAAATGGGCGAACCAATACAATTTCCCGGCCGTCCAGCGTGGAGATGTGGTCAAGACCGAGATCCCACACGGCAAGCCTTCGGGCATGACCGGGTTTGTCATGAACACCCGCAAAGCGCCGTTTGCCGACTGGCGTGTCCGCGAGGCGCTGACACTGGCATTCAATTTCGAGTTCATCAACGACACGATTACCGGTAACGCGCAGCCGCGTATCTCATCCTATTTCTCGGGCTCGGACCTTGCGATGCAGCCCGGCCCGGCAAGTGATCGCGTCGAAGAGCTGCTATTGGAGTTCAAGGACGACCTGCCCCCCGGAACGCTTGAAGGCTATACCCTGCCGGAAAGTGACGGATCGGCCCGCAATCGTTCGAACATCCGCGCTGCAACCAAACTGTTGGCTGAGGCTGGTTGGACCATCCAGGACGGCGTGCTGCGTAACGAAAACGGCGATGCTTTTACGCTGACCGTGTTGCTGCAACAGGGCGACACCGAAAGCGAAACAGCAATCGAGATCTACGCGCGCGCGCTGGAACGTCTTGGCATCGCTGTGAACACCGAACAGGTCGACAGCGCCCAGTTTACAAGCCGAACGTCGGCGCTGGATTTCGACATGACCTATTTCCGTCGCGCATTGTCCCTGTCACCCGGTAACGAGCAGCGCCTGTATTGGGGCAGCGAAAACGCGGACACTCCAGGCACGCGCAACTTGATGGGGGTGGCTTCGCCCGCTGTGGACGGAATGATTGACGCCATGCTGGCCTCGGAAAGTCATGAGGATTTCGTCGCTGCAACGCGTGCGCTTGATCGTGTGTTGACCGCCGGGCGCTATGTCATTCCGATCTGGAACTTTGATGTGGGCCGGATCGCCCACGCCAAGGAACTCAAGCAGCCGGAAAACTTGCCGATCTATGGCGATGGGCCCGAGTACATGCCGCAGGTTTGGTGGTACGAAGAGTAACCGGTCACGCGCGGCTCCAAAAGGACGTAGGCGGAAAACGGCACACAGCCATATGGCACCGCATATTGCGGGGCGAATTTCTGGCGCGCCGACATGTTGCAACTGCCCCTACGTTAAGTGTTCCCTAAAAAAACTCACACAAAAAGCTTTACTGAACGGGTTTTGGCGATATAGCTTGTACATATACTGCAGTGCGCTGCACGAATTGATTATTGCTTTGAAATTCAAAACGTAACTCTTCGTCCGGTGCGCAGCACATCGAATCTACGGACCGGCCTCCACTCACTCAAAAATCAGGTCCGTCTGCCCGTTGCGGATAGGCTGCAACGGGCACTTTCGACCCCGCCAAAAATCTATCCGCCATCCGACCCCGGGTGCGACATTTTGTCATGCCCGAACACCCCCATCACATACGTACGCTGGTTCTTGGGACGAGCGGTTTGAAACCATGAATACGGAAAGCTGTCTAATGTTGAAATGGACCGATCTGACGCAAGACTGGAGTGCAATGTATACCCGCGCCAAACGGCGCTTTCCAAACCTGCGGGATCAGGACATGGTGCGGTTAAGCCAAGACCGCAAATGTTTCGAAGCGTATCTGGCTGAACGCCATCAACTGACCATGAACGAAGCCCACGAAGAGCTTGAGGACTTTTTGTTCACGGAAGGTTTGAACCGGGAATTCAGCCGGTCGTTAAGTAAGTGATGTCACCCACAGGATCATTGCATCTTCGTCGCTGACCGAGATTACATTATGACCCATGCTCCCGTCGTAATAGGCGCTGTCGCCGCGGCGCATTTCGACTGGTTCATAAAACTCGGTATAAAGGCGCACAACACCCGTCAGGACATACAAGAACTCTTCTCCGTCGTGGCGGACCCAGCCGTCGAACTCATCCATTGACCGCGCGCGGACACGGGCCCGATAGGGCAACATCTGCTTTTTTGTCAGCGTTTCGGCCAGCAGTTCATGTTCATAGGTGGTTGTGGGATGGGCAGACCCTTCGCCCATGCGCGTCACGGCCATCCGGCCGATCACCTGGTCCCGCTGTGGCGCCGTAAACAGCTGCGGCACCGAAATCTCAAGACCGGTCGCAAGCTTTTTCAGCGCGTCATAGGTGGGCGACATTTGACCGTTTTCGATCTTGCTGAGTGTTGAACGCGCCAAACCGGCCTGCGTGGCCGCCTGTTCAAGCGTCCATTTCCGCGCTTTCCGCAGCTCGCGCACACGCGCGCCGAGGTCCAGTGGTTCAACTTCCGTATGTTCGCCCGAGTCCCGGGCAATGCGGATCAAAGATGTCTGGTCTTGGGTGCTCATGCGTCATTCTATAGGCGCAGCCCGTCGTGCTTGCAACGCAGCAGTGGTCGCGCTAGCCAGTTGCCATGCTTTCTATTTTTGATCAGGGGCCGCCGCCGGCCTGCCCGTCTCCGTTCAATCTGGCAGCGCATGTACTGCGCTGTGCGGACAGGCTTTCGGACAAGACCGCCCTGTCCGTCGTGGGTTCCACGGATGCCCGGAATTGGACGTATTGCGAGTTGCAGCAGGCCATTCTGGGCACTGGCACAGGGTTGTTGAATGCCGGTTTGGAGCCCGGCGATATCGCGTTGATGCGGCTTGGGAACACGGTCGATTTCCCGATTGCCTATCTCGGAGCGATTGCTGTCGGCATCATCCCGGTCCCAACATCATCGCAGCTGACCGAGCCGGAAACAGAGCGCATGATCAAGGATCTCAGACCTGCCGCCATTCTGCGTGACCCACAAGTTGCGTGCGCCGCGCACCCGGTTCAGATTGACCTGTCCAATTTGGCCGGAATGCGTGATCTGCCTGCTGCTGAGTTTCAAATGGGTGACCCGGAAAGGATGGCCTATGTCGTCTATACTTCGGGCACATCGGGAAAACCGAGGGCTGTGGCCCATGCCCATCGCGCCATCTGGGCGCGTCAGATGATGGTGGATGGCTGGTACGGGCTGCGTGAAACCGATCGCCTGTGTCACGCGGGCGCGTTCAACTGGACCTATACCTTAGGCACTGGTCTGATGGATCCCTGGACCATTGGCGCAACGGCTCTTATCCCCGCGCCGGGCACCGACCTGGACGCACTACCCGCCCTGCTACGCCATCATCAGGCCACCATCTTTGCTGCAGCACCGGGCGTATTCCGTAAGGTGGTGAGCTCAACAGACGACCTCGACCTACCGGAATTGCGGCATGGGTTATGCGCCGGAGAAAAACTGTCACGGCATCTGCATGAACAGTGGACGCAAGCGACCGGCACTGAACTCTACGAAGCTTATGGCATGTCCGAGTGTTCGACTTTCATTTCGTCCAGCCCGGCGCATCCAGCGCGGTCCGATGCATTGGGACAGCCGCAGCCTGGCCGCCGTGTGGCCATCCTGGGACCTGACGGTCCCGTACCTCAGGGTCAGGAAGGCACCATTGCCGTACACAGGTCCGACCCCGGCCTGATGCTGACCTATCTCAACGCCCCGGACGAGGCCGAAGCCCGGATGCAGGACGACTGGTTCCTTACCGGCGATCAAGGAGCCATGGCCGTGGATGGCCAGATCACCTATCTGGGCCGCGATGACGATATGATGAATGCAGGCGGCTATAGAGTGTCACCGGTTGAGGTCGAGGCCGCGCTGTCCCGATATCCCGGCATCGCGCAGGTCGGGGCTGCGGCAGTCGAGGTCAAACAGGACACATTTGTGATAGCAGCCTTCTATACAGGACCGGAAAAGCTGGACGACGACGCCCTGCGTACTTATGTCGAGGCAAATCTGGCGCGCTATAAGCAACCGCGCACCTTTATCCATCTGCCTGAACTGCCCACCGGCGGGAACGGGAAACTTCTGCGCCGGGCGCTGCCGGCCTATTTCAAGGCGACCAACCCATGACCGAGACCGTCAAGCTTGATATCATGTCCGACCCGATCTGCCCGTGGTGCTATATCGGCAAAACCCATCTGGACAAGGCGCTAGCGGCGATCCCGGACCATCCGTTTGTGATCGAATGGCATCCGTTCCAGTTGAACCCCGACATGCCGGATGCCGGGATGGATCGCCGCGAGTATCTCGAACGCAAGTTTGGGGGCAAGGAAGGCGCGGTGCGGGCCTATGCTCCGGTCGTTGATCATGCTGAGAGTGCAGGTCTTAAGATCGACTTCGAGGGCATGGAGCGTACGCCCAACACTCTGGACGCGCACCGTCTGATCCATTGGGCCGGGATTGAAGGCAAACAGAACGCCGTTGTCGACGCACTGTTCGATGCCTATTTCGTACAGGCCCGCGATATCGGCGATCATGAGGTTCTGGCGGATATTGCCGACAACGCGGGCATGGACGCCGCAGTCGTTCTAAAACTGCTGAAATCCGATGCCGATCGCGAGGATATCAACAACCGTGACAGCCATTCCAGGCAAATGGGCATCAGTTCTGTCCCGACGTTCATCGTTGCCAATCAACATGCCGTCCCCGGGGCGCAACCCCCTGAAATGTGGGAAAAAGTGATTGCTGAAATCAAGTCTCAACTTGAGGCTTCCCCTGCAAATTAGCACAGACCTCTGTGCAATTTGACACCTAGCGTCAACTGATTTGCCGTGATAGCGCGAACAGATCAGGAGGGCGTTATGGCTAATCGCATGTCACGGGGTGAGTTCGTAGCACTTGTCGCAATGATGTTTGCGACAATCGCGTTTTCGATCGATTCCATGTTGCCTGCACTGCCAAATATCGGCGCGCAACTCAGCCCCAACGACGTCAACAAAGCCCAGCTGATCCTGACTTCGTTTGTGTTGGGCATGGGGATTGGCACGTTTTTCACCGGTCCGCTGTCGGACGCCTTTGGCCGCAAACCAGTGATTTACGTCGGATCGGCACTGTATATCATCGCAGCGGCAGCTGCCTGGGCCAGTTCATCACTCGAAATGCTATTGGTCGCCCGTGTCTTCCAGGGGATCGGATGTGCGGCCCCGCGCGTGGTGGCCATGGCAATTATTCGCGACCTGTATTCGGGCCGCGAGATGGCGCGGATTGTATCGATTGCAATGATGATCTTCACCCTGGTACCGGCGATTGCGCCAATGCTTGGTGCCGGCGTGATCGCACTGACCGGATGGAGGGGTATCTTTGCCTCATTCATCCTGTTCTCACTGATCACCATCGTCTGGATGGGCCTGCGCCTTCCGGAACCCTTGTCGGTCGAGAACCGTCGCCCGCTGCGCCTGCCCCTTATACTGGACGCCGCGCGCCAGATGTTCACACACCCAACTGTCCGACTGTCGATCTTGGTTCAGACACTGTGTCTGGGCATGTTGTTCACCATGTTGACGATGGTTCAACCGGTCTACGATGTCATCCACGACAGTGCCGACAGTTTTCCGTTCTGGTTCGGGTTCGTGGCTTTGATGGCGGGCTCAGCCAGCCTGCTAAACGCGGCACTCGTTATTAAATTGGGCATGCGCCGGATCGTGACATGGGCGTTAGGCGCGCAGGTCCTCTTTACCACAGCCGTCATCGCCCTGAATGCGGCAGACCTTTCGCCCACGCTGTCCTTCGCCGTTTTTGTAAGCTGGCAAACGGCGGTTTTCTTTATGGCAGGCATGACTATGGGCAACCTGAACGCCATCGCGATGGAGCCTATGGGCCATATCGCGGGTATGGCAGCCTCGGTGATCGGAGCGATCTCGACCGTGTTTGCTGCCGCGATTGCGGCGCCTATCGGGCAGATGTTCGACGGGTCCATCACCCCGCTGGCTGTCGGTATCCTGGCCATGAGCGCCGCGGGCTTCGGCCTGATGCTGCATATGGGGCGGATCGAAAACAGGCTGCCAGCCTGATCTGTGCGACGGAAAAAAAGTACGCTAAACTTCCCTGAAATTATGGGGCACCAATGGCGAAGAACTTCCATCATCCCAACCCAAGGTCACGTAAACCAAGTGAGTTTGCGGGCACTTGGAAGGGTCGTGCTTACCGGCGCGGTGTCGCCAGAGCCCTATTGATAAACCTGTTGGTGTTTTTTGCGGTGTTCACGTTGGCAGTCTATGTCGTGCAGGTCCGGGAAAATGCACAGCAAAATCCCAAGGTTTGGACTTTAGGAACCCATTGAAGGGGGGATCAATGAGCGACTATTACGATCTTGGCGCATATTCCTGTCCGATAGCGACGGCTTCAACAGACGCACAGCTCTGGTTCGACCGAGGGCTGAATTGGACCTACGGCTATAACCACGACGAAGCAGTAGTGTGCTTTCAGCGCGCGCTTGAATTCGACCCCGACTGCGCGATGGCCCACTGGGGCGTGGCTTATGCCGCGGGCCCAAACTACAACCTTCCTTGGAACTTGCTGGATGACCGCGGGCAACGAAAGGCGCTGGCACTGGCCTATGATGCCACGCAGAAAGCCGTGGCTTTGGCTAAAGGGTGCAGCCCGACGGAACGGGCGCTGATCCGCGCCCTGCCCGCGCGGTATCCACAGCGCGATCCTGTCGACGACATGCATGGCTGGGATCACGATTTTGCCGCCGCGATGCGCGTGGCCTTTGCAGAGCAGTCGGATCACCTCGATCTGCGCACCATCTATGTTGAGGCGCTGCTCAACCTGACCCCCTGGCAGATGTGGGACCTGAAAACCGGTAATCCCGCTGAGGGCGCCGCGACGCTGGAAGCGCAAAAAGCCCTGGAAGACGCGATGGCAGACGATCCAGCGGCGATGTCGCATCCGGGTCTGTTGCACCTCTATGTTCATCTGATGGAGATGTCGCCAACACCGGAAAAGGCGCTGAAGGCCGGGGATATCCTGCGCACATTGGTCCCGGATGCGGGGCATTTGGTGCATATGCCAACCCATATCGACGTGTTGTGTGGGCACTATCAGAACGTCGTTCACTGGAATGAAAAGGCGACCGAGGCCGACTTGAAGTATTATGAGCGCGAAGGTGCGTTCAACATCTACACAGGCTATCGCCAGCACGACTATCATTTTGCCATCTACGGCGCGCTGTTCCTTGGCCAGATGGAACCCGCACTGCGCGCCAATCAGGGCATCTGGGACACCACCCCCGAAGAGATGCTGCGCACGGAAAGCCCGCCCATGGCGGATTTCTTCGAAAGCTACATGTCGATGGGGCCGCATATCCTGATCCGATTTGGCCGGTGGGAAGAAGCAAAGGCCCTGCCCTTGCCCGAGGATCAGGACCTCTACCGCACTGTCACCGCAACCACTCATTACGCACGTGCAATCGCCTATGCGGCCACAGGTCAGGTGGCCGAAGCAGAGGCCGAAGAGCAACTGTTCCTTGCCGCCAAGGATCGGGTTCCGGAAACCCGGCTGCTGCACAACAACCGCGTGATCGACTTGCTGGACATCGCCCGCGAAATGCTGCGGGGCGAGATTGAGTATCGCAAAGGCAATTTTAACGCTGCATTCGCCCATCTTAGGCGCTCGGTCAAATTGGACGACACGTTGCCCTACGACGAGCCTTGGGGTTGGATGCAACCCGCGCGCCACGCGCTTGGTGCGTTGTTGTACGAACAGGGCCAAGTGCCCGAGGCCGAAGCAGTGTATCGCGAAGATCTTGGGCTTGGCGGCACTCTGAGCCGCGCCTCAATCCACCCCGACAATGTCTGGAGTTTAAAGGGTCTGCATGATTGTCTGAAAGCACGCGGTGAGACAGCCGAGATCAAACTGATCAAACAACGTCTTGATCTGGCGCTTGCCCGCGCTGACCGGGCCGTCGGGGCCTCGTGTTTTTGCGCGCAGGCAGCAATGAAGGTCGCAGAATGACCCGTGCACTGCTGCTGTCTTTGTTGATTTGCGGCCCAGCCCTAGCTGACCGCCAGTCTTTTACGCCGGTCGATGAAGCAGACCGCGATCCTACCCTCGTGGCCTTTCGGGAGAGTTTGTTGGCGAGCGTGGCCGCACGGGATACCGAGGCCGTGATCGCAGCCGCTTGCTCGGACATCTACCTCAGCCATGGCGGAAATGGCGGGCCCGGGGAATTTCTTGAGTACCTCGCCCCGGAAACCAGCGACTCTCAAGAAGATCAGATCCGCCAAGCCTATTGGAGCGATCTGGAAACCACCCTGTCCCAACCGGGCTATTTCGACGACGAGGGCGAGTTTTGGATGCCGCATCAATGGCAGATCACTTTGCCTGCCTCATTGGACCCTTACGTGGCCTACTTTGTGACCGGTGAGGACGTGACCCTTCGGCAAGCTGCCGAGCCGGGCTCCCCAGCGCTGAGCCTCATCAGCCACGAGATCGTCATCGTCCCGAACTATCGCGACGGTGCCGACTATCAACCGGTGATGCTGACCGACGGCACGCGGGGATTCATGCACGGCGACTTTCTATGGCCCATGACAGGCCACCGCGCCGCATTCGTAAAATCCGACGCGGGCGAATGGCAGCTGTGCACCTTTGTCAGCGGAGACTAGGCTTTCGCCTTTTTCTTCTTCGCTGCCATGACCTTTTCCGCCAGATCGCGGGCGATGGCGAATGCGCCTTTAATCTTGTCACTGTCCTTATTCCAGTCGCGCCGCACAACGATCTTGTTGTCCTTAACCTTGGCCAAACCGCGCTGGTTCTGAATGAACTCTACCAAACCCTCCGGCGAGGCGAACTTGTCGTTGTGGAACTGGATTGTCGCACCCTTCGGCCCGCCATCCAGCTTGGCGATCCCTGCCCGCTTGCACATCGCCTTGATACGCACGACCAGCATCAGGGTGTTTACCTCTTTGGGCAGCGTGCCGAACCGGTCAATCAGTTCTGCGGCAAAGCCTTCCAATTCGACCTTGGTCGAAAGCGATGACAAGCGACGATAAAGCCCCAAACGCACATCCAGATCGGGCACGTAATCTTCGGGGATCAGAACCGGTACGCCCAGATTGATCTGTGGCGCCCATTGGTCGTCGGCTTCCGACAGGCCTTCCATCTCACCGGCTTTGATCTTGGCAATCGCCTCTTCCAGCATCGATTGATACAGCTCATAGCCGACATCGCGCATCTGGCCAGATTGTTCCTCGCCCAGCAAGTTGCCCGCACCACGAATGTCCAGATCCTGCGACGCCAGCGTGAACCCGGCCCCCAGAGTATCCAGCGAGCCCAGAACCCGCAGGCGCTTTTCGGCTGTCGCCGTCAGTTTCTGACGCGGCTTGGTGGTCAGGTACGCATAGGCACGGGTTTTAGACCGCCCTACCCGACCACGGATCTGATAAAGCTGCGCCAGCCCGAACATGTCCGCCCGGTGCACGACCATCGTGTTCGCGGTGGGAATATCAAGCCCGCTTTCGACAATCGTCGTCGCCAACAACACGTCGTATTTTCCGTCATAAAAGGCGTTCATACGATCATCGAGTTCGCCCGCCGCCATTTGCCCATGTGCCACCATATAAGTCAGTTCGGGCAGCTGTTCTTTCAGGAACTCCTCGATCTCTGGCAGGTCGGAGATACGGGGAACAACGTAAAAGCTCTGCCCGCCACGATAGTGTTCGCGCAATAGCGCCTCGCGGACAGTGACCGCGTCGAATTCGCTGACATAGGTACGAATGGCCAGACGGTCGATCGGCGGTGTGCCAATGATCGACAGATCGCGCACCCCGGTCAGTGACAGTTGCAGTGTCCGAGGGATCGGTGTGGCGGTAAGGGTCAGAACGTGAATGTCGCTGCGCAGCTGCTTAAGTCGTTCCTTGTGACCGACGCCAAAATGCTGTTCTTCGTCGATGATCAACAGGCCCAGATTGTTGAACCGGATACCCTTGGCCAGCAACGCATGGGTGCCGATCACGATGTCGACGGTCCCGCGCGCCATACCATCACGGGTCTGCTGTGCATCTTTCGCGGACACAAAGCGCGATAGCTGCCGCACCTCCAACGGGAAGCCCCGGAACCGTTCCTTGAAGCTGGCTGCATGCTGACGGGCCAGCAAGGTGGTCGGTGCGATCACGGCCACCTGAACACCGGACATCGCGGCGACAAAGGCCGCGCGCATGGCAACCTCGGTTTTGCCAAAGCCCACGTCACCACAGATCAACCGATCCATCGGCGCGCCGGAATGCATGTCCTCCATCACCTCGGAAATCGCGCGCAACTGATCATCGGTTTCCTGATATGGAAAGCGCGCGCTGAACTCCTCCCACGCGTGGGGCGGCGGATCCATGACCGGAGCTTTGCGCAATGCGCGTTCCGCAGCGATACGGATCAGCTTGTCCGCCATCTCGCGAATGCGTTCTTTCAGCTTGGCTTTCTTAGCCTGCCACGCACCTCCACCCAAGCGGTCCAGCAGACCTTCGTCATGGCCGTATTTCGACAGCAACTCGATGTTCTCGACCGGCAGATACAGCTTGGACTGTTCGGCATATTCCAGCAGCAGGCATTCATGCGCAGCACCGGCCGCCGTGACCACTTCCATCCCAATGTACCGCCCGATCCCGTGGTCGACATGCACCACCAGATCACCGGGGCTGAGCGATTGGGTTTCGGTCAAGAAATTCTCGGCCTTGCGGCGCTTCTTAGGCTGGCGGATGAGGCGGTCACCCAGCACGTCCTGCTCGGCGATCACGGTCAGACCGGGCGTTTCAAACCCGTGCTCAAGCGCCCAGACAGCCAGATGCAATCCGCGTTTGCCAATCCGGGTGCCATCGGTGACAGGGACGGCTTCGGCCAGGCCTTCATCCTCGATCAAGCCTGTTAGACGCTCTCGCGCCCCTTCAGAATAAGACGCAATCAAGACGGGCCCCTTGGCCATCTTGTCGGTGATATGGCTTGCCAAAGCACCAAACAGGCTAATGTTTTCCTGCTGCCGCTCTGGTGCGAAATTGCGGCCAATCCGCCCGCCTGCATCGATCACACCGGGACCGCTGGCCTGAGGCAGCGGGCTGAACTGCATCACCCGCCGGTCCCCGACCGCCTGCTCCCATGCGGCATCGTCCAGATAGAGCAATCCAGGTGGTGTAGGCTTATACACCGTATCCATGCGCGAACGATTTTCCAGCGCCAGACGCCGCGTTTCATACTGATCGGCAATTGTATCCCAGCGGGCAAGCCGCGTGGGTGTCACCTGATCATCCACAGTGATCGTCGCATCCGGCAGATAGTCAAACAGGGTTTCCAGCTTTTCGTGGAAGAACGGCAGCCAGTGTTCGATGCCCTGATGCTTGCGGCCCGCGCTGATCGCCTCATACAGCGGATCATCGGTGCCCGCCGCGCCAAATTCGATGCGATAGTTTTGGCGGAACCGCGTGATGGCGGCGTCATCCAGAATGACCTCGGAAACCGGAGCCAATTCGACAACATCCAGCTTTTCGGTCGTGCGTTGCGAAACCGGATCGAACCGGCGCGCGCCGTCCAGCACGTCTCCGAACAGATCCAGACGTACGGGACCGGTTTCGCCCGGTGGGAAAATGTCGATGATACCGCCGCGAACCGCGTAATCACCCGGCTCCATCACCGTCGGACTTTGGGTGAACCCCATGCGCACAAGGAAGTTCCGCAGCGCCGTTTCATCGACGCGATGGTTCACGCGGGCGGTAAAAGCAGCCTCGCGCAGCACATCCCGCGCAGGCACGCGCTGGGTCGCCGCGTTCAGCGTGGTCAGCAGAACAAACCGATCCGGCATCTGATGCACCAGTGCCGCCAAAGTCGCCACACGCGCCGCTGCTATGTCGGCGTTGGGCGACACCCGGTCATATGGCAGACAATCCCACCCCGGAAACACAAAGACCGGCATATCGGGGGCGAAGAAAGCCAGTGCGGCCCGCATCGCCTCCATCCGTTTATCGTCACGCGCGACATGGCAGACCGGCCCGCCAACGCGCACGATCTCACTCAGAACAAGCTGTGCGTCAAACCCTTCGGGAGCGCCGCCAACCGTCACATGGTTCGGAGCTGTCATCGCCTTGCCTTTCTGATTTTCATCCCCCGAGAACGCCGATCGAGACGTTCTGGTACATACCCCAAAGTGACGTGATGACAATTGAGATCATGCCGATGATCTGGGTGTAAATCCTGCAGCGCACAAGGATCTTCGACACGCTTCCGAGCACCGGCTCGATGCCTTGCAACTTGCGCGCGGCGCGAATGTTGATCAGCATCACCAAACTCACCGGGAACAGCAACAAAAACACGGCCTGTGCAAATTCAACGCCATAATAGAAACCCAGCATCGCAAGCCCGGTAAAAAAGAAACAGCTCAAGGCAAGAATAACCAGGCCTGACATATCAACGATGTACAGCATCCTGTTACGGTTGATCCTTACGATATCCAGCAGGTCCTGCTCGGACTGACCGCCAACACGACGGGCACGCACAAGCAGATCGTAGGGAACCCCCATCGCCCAGTGGCTGGCCGACGACCAGAGCACCGCCAACACAATCCAGTACCACAGATTCGAAAAGCTGCGCATGTCGATGAGTTCGAAAATCGAAGAGTGCAAATCCACGCATCAGCCCTTTGTTCATTGTCCTTGGGGCGTTCTTCGCGCAGGCGCGTCCAATGTTACCCTTGAGACCATCGGGAATTCATGCCACCCAATGCACGATTATTCAAGGAGAGCGCGACATGAAACCGACCATCGCCCCCTACCCCCTTACGCGATTTCGCCGGGCGCGCCAATCCGATGCCATTCGTGGGTTGGTAAGGGAAAACACGCTGACGACAGACGATCTGATCTGGCCGGTTTTTGTGCGCGATGGTGAAGGCATTGAAGAACCCGTACCTTCGATGCCCGGCGTTGTGCGGCGCTCGGTCGATCTGATCGCCAAGGCCGCAGTTGAGGCACAGGCTATGGGCATCCCGGCGATCTGTATCTTTCCTTATACTGATCCCAGCCTGAAAACCGAAGATTGCGCCGAGGCGTGGAACCCAGACAATCTGTCGAACCGGGCCATTCGGGCGATCAAATCTGCGGCCCCCGATATCGCCGTGATGACCGACGTGGCGCTGGATCCATATAACATCAATGGCCATGACGGCTATGTCGTGGATGGCGAGATCGTGAACGATCAGACCGTCGAGGCATTGGTCAAAATGACACTGGCGCAGGCTGAGGCCGGGGCCGACATCATTGGACCCTCAGACATGATGGATGGCCGCATCGGCGCAATGCGCCGCGCGCTTGAGGCTGCAGGGCACCACAACGTGATGATCCTCAGCTATGCCGCTAAATATGCCAGCGCATTCTACGGCCCCTTCCGCGATGCAGTGGGCGCGTCAGGTGCGCTGACCGGAGACAAGAAGACCTACCAGATGGACCCGGCCAATTCGAACGAGGCGCTGCGCCTGATCGAGCGTGACCTGACAGAAGGCGCAGACATGGTGATGATCAAACCAGGCATGCCCTATCTGGATATCTGTCGCCGCGTGAAAGACACGTTTGGCGCGCCAACCTATGCCTATCAGGTGTCCGGTGAATACGCGATGATACAGGCAGCTGCGCAGAACGGCTGGATTGATGGTGAGAAGGTCATGCTGGAAAGCCTGCTGGCCTTCAAACGTGCGGGTTGCGACGGAATCCTGACCTACTTTGCACCGCAGGTTGCTCGCGTTCTTCAAGGCTAAAACCCCGGGCGGTCGCGATTTTTCGCCGATTGTGAACGCTGTTGGGCCAGCTTTCCCGTGACACACAGGCGCAATCGGCGTATTCTTGCACACAAGATCGGGAACACCCGACACTTCAGGCAGTTTATACAGAGAAAAAAACATGAGCAGTTCCAACTCTCCCCGACTAAACCGTCGTGGCTTTGCGCTTGGCATGGCCGGGCTCACACTGACCGCAGCATGCGGAAACGGTGTAGGCAATTCCAATGCGGCCCAGATCGACGCCCGTGTGAACGTGACGCTGAACGAAATGTTCAGCAAGTACCCCAACACCGTCGAGATCGCCAACAAAGCTGACGGCATGCTGGTGATGCCACTAATCACCGAGGCCGGGTTCATCTTTGGCGGTGCCTATGGCCAGGGCGCGCTGCGCATTAACGGCGCAACGGTCGACTATTACTCGGCCCTATCCGGCAGTGCTGGTCTACAGATCGGCGCGCAACAATATGCGCACGTCCTGTTCTTCATGACCCAGGACGCACTGGATGACTTCCGTCGTTCCAGCGGTTGGACCGCAGGGGCGGATATCGGCTATGTCGTCGATGCGACCGGCGACTCGCTCTCGACCGACACAACCCAATTGCGTAAGCCCGTATTGGCCGCCGTTTTCGGACAGGCCGGCCTGAAATTCGGCGCGACCGTCGAAGGCACCAAGTACACGCGCATTATCCCCTGATACCGAATACCACCCCCCCTTTGCCACGGACCCCGCCACATGTTCAAAACCATGTGGCGGGGTTTTTCATCTCAACATGTTAACTCAACGTTCGCGCGGCGTTCCTCTTTCGGTTACCCGGTCCTTCCAGTAGGGTTCAGCCAGTAATTTCTTATGGGGATATGGGGCGTTCATGGGTCTTGTCTTTCGCTGGCTGGTTCGGATTGCTACGGGTCTGGTCCTGCTGGCCGTCGCGGCTGTAGGCCTTGTCTACTTTCTCGCCAGCCAGTCCCTGCCGGATTATGACCAGACCGTCCAAGTCAGCGGGCTGCGTGCGCCGGTCGAGATCGTGCGTGACACCGCCAATGTTCCGCATATTCTGGCCGAAAGCGACCCTGACGTATTCTTTGGCCTGGGCTATGCCCATGCGCAGGATCGCCTGTGGCAGATGACCGTGATGCGACGCACTGCGCAGGGCCGTTTATCCGAAGTGTTCGGCAAGCGCACTGTCCCTATCGACAAGCTCTTGCGCCGTTTTGACCTTTACAGTCTTGCCCACCGCTCGGTCGAGGTGCAGGACGATTACACCAAAGCTGCGCTGCGCGCTTATTCTGCGGGCGTCAATGCCCGGCTGGATGAGATCAATGAGAACGCATTGGGACGCGGCGCGCCCGAGATGTTCCTTTTCAACGCATCTGTATCGCCGTGGCAGCCCGGCGACAGCATTGCGATCATCAAACTGATGAGCCTGCAACTGTCTGGCCATTTGAAAGATGAGGTCCTGCGCGCCCGCACATCCCTGATGCTGAACGATCCAAAGCGGCTGGCCGATATCCTGCCAGACGTACCGGGCGCGGGTATTGCGGCGCTGCCGGAATATGCGTCTTTGTTCCCAGAACTGCCGCGCTATGCCGAAGGCACGCCAATGCCCGACACGCCGCTGTCACCATTCCCTAAACGCGGCTTGGCCGGGGCGTCGAACGCGTGGTCGGCCGCGCCCTCGCGTTCCGCGATCGGAGGCACCCTGCTGTCCAATGACCCCCATCTGGGTCTGACCGCACCGGGCATTTGGTACCTGGCACGGCTTGAGCTTGCCAAAGGCGGTGTTATCGGCGCGACCATTCCGGGCGTTCCGGCGATCATGACGGGCCGCAGTGATAGGTTGGGCTGGGGCCTGACCTCGTCTTACCTGGACGATCAGGATGTCCACATCGAACAGCTGAACCCGGAAAACCCAGAAGAATACCTGTCGCCTGATGGTTTCAAACGGTTTCGCTCGCGCCCCTCGATCATCGAGATCAAAGACGAAGCTCCCATCACCCTGACTCTGCGCTGGACCGAGAACGGACCCGTCTTGCCCGGTAGCCATTACGATCTGGAAACGATCACCCCGCCCGGGCACGTTGCCTCATTGGCCTGGACCGCACTTAGCCCGCGCGACACGTCGATGACGGCTTCGATGGCATTAATGAATTCGGACAGTGTGCGCGAAGCCATCGACGTGGCCGAACTGTTCATTGCGCCGTCGCAAAACCTGTCGCTGGTCGACAAGGACACGATCGGCATGAAGCTGATCGGCGCAATGCCTGGCCGAGACATTCGCAACCAAAGCCGCGGCCGTATCCCAACGCCCGGTTGGTTGGCCGAGAACCTGTGGCAAGGCCGCTTGCCTTATGCAAACAACCCCGAATTCGTGACGCCAGCAGGCGGGATTCTGGGCAATACAAACAACAAGATCATCGACCGCCCCTTTCCCAACCACGTCTCATACGAATGGGGCGACACCCAAAGGGTGCACCGTTGGGAACGCCTGATGCAATCGCGCGAGGTTCACACCCGCGACAGCTTTATCGAAGCGCAACTTGATACCGTCAGCTTTACCGCCCGTTCACTTCTGCCGCTAATCGGCGCCGATCTTTGGTTTACCGGAGCCTCTGCGCCCGAGGGCACACCGGAACGCCAGCGTCAGGTCGCGCTGGCCCTGCTGGCCGAGTGGAACGGTGAGATGAACGAGCACCTGCCTGAACCGCTGATCTATGCCGCATGGTTGCGCGCGCTGCAAATCCGGCTGATCTCGGACGAGCTGGGGCCGCTGGCGGCCGAATACAAACATGTTGAGCCGCTGTTCATCGAACGGGTGTACCGCGATATCGACGGCGCGTCGGTCTGGTGCGACGTGCGTCAGAGCGCACCCGTGGAAACCTGTACCGACATGGCACGACTGGCGCTGGACGATGCGCTGATCTGGATCAGCGAGAAATACGGTGGTTCGCTGGAATCCCTGCGCTGGGGAGACGCCCATCAGGCCACGCATGACCACCCGGTTCTGGGCACGGTTCCCGTTCTGCGGTTCTTCGTCAACATCCGCCAATCCACCAGCGGCGGCGACAACACCCTGCTGCGCGGGCGGACATCGGGCGAAGGGCCCAACCCTTTCCAAAACGTCCACGGTGCGGGATATCGCGGTGTCTATGATTTTGCCGATCCCAACAGCTCGGTCTTTATCACGGCAACGGGTCAGTCGGGTCATTTCCTGTCGCGCTACTACGACGATCAGGCCCAGCTTTGGCGGCGAGGTGAGTATATCCCCATGTCACTGGACATGGATCTGGCCCGCGCGGCAGCGGTCGGTGTAACCAACCTGACCCCGCGCTGATTTCACTGCTTCGGCAGGACCTTGCCCCTTTTGCAAGCTGCCGTGGACGCGCGCAGGTGTTTTCGCCTACGATCTGCAAGCCGACAATTCGGGACCTTGGGGGTACAGATGGCCAGTATTCGGGATATGATGAACAATCTCGCGCGCGATTACGCAATCGCGTGGAGCTCGGGCGACCCAGAGGCCGTTGCCGGCTTTTTTGCACCCGACGGGCAGATCACGATCAACCGGGGTGAACCAATTGTCGGCCGTGCCGCCGTCGCAGACATGGCGCGCGGATTCTACGCCGACTTCCCGGATCTGGAAGTGCGCTGCGACATGCTGCGTTGGGCCGGATCACACGCGATTTTTGTCTGGACGCTGGAAGGCCATCACTCAGAGACCGGCAACCACGTCGTCACGCGTGGTTGGGAAGAATGGGAATTGACCGCTGACAACAAGGTGCAAACGTCGCTGGGTTGGTTCGATGCTGACGAATATCAGCGCCAGATAGACGGGCAGTAGCGGACGCCCCGCCTAAACGCGCGTGATCTGGTAGTCGCGCGGAATGCCTTCTGTCACCTTGAACCAGGTCGAGGCTTTGGTTCGCGCTTGATGGGCGTCAAAGGCCGCTTGGTTTTCAAAAATTTCGTGTACGTTGAACCGACCGGGAATATCCGCGTTTTCTGTAACGTCGAATGTGATGCAACCCGGTTCGGCCCGAGTCAGGGCGATGTGGTCCGGCAACGCCTCCCGCACCTGTGTGACACGGTCGGCAGGCACCGAAATATGACCACGCAGAACCACCTTAACTTTTGCCATCGTGACCTCGCTTATCGATCAAAGCGCGGCGAACTGCGCCGCTTGCTTGTCGGTCCACAATACGGTGATCTGAAATCCGTCATCCGTCTGCTCTTCGGATTGCACGACATCCTGACGGAACAGCCACGCACGCTTGTTGCCTTCGGCAAACGCCAGCGTCAGAACTGTCTCGTGCCGAACCCCTTGCAAATTAACCGCGATCTCGGCCAGCAATGGTTCGATGCCTTCGCCCGTCACGGCGGAAATGGCAAAGATCGACGGGTCGCGGTCGGCCCGGGCAAACGTGGCCTCGCGCTCATCTTCGTTCAACAGGTCGATTTTGTTCCAGACCTCAAGCCGGGGCCGTTCATCATCAACGCCCAACGAGGTCAAAATGGTTTCGACATCCCGGGCTTGCGCCTCGGTGTCTTCATGGCTGATGTCACGCACATGCACGACGATATCTGCGCCCAAAACCTCTTCAAGTGTGGCGCGGAAGGCCGCGACCAGTTCGGTCGGCAAGTTCGAAATGAACCCCACCGTGTCCGACAGAATCACCTCGGGACCATCGGGCAGTTCAACCCGCCGCATGGTCGGATCCAGCGTGGCAAACAGCATGTCCTTTGCCATTACCTCGGCCCCGGTGAGGCGATTGAACAAAGTTGATTTACCGGCGTTCGTATAGCCCACCAGCGCAACAATCGGATACGGCACCTTTGCCCGAGCAGCACGGTGCAAGGTCCGGGTCTTGATTACCTTCTGCAATTGACGGCGCAGGCGCACAAGCTGATCGTCGATCGCCCTTCGGTCAGCCTCGATCTGGGTTTCACCGGGACCACCGACAAACCCCAATCCACCCCGCTGACGTTCAAGGTGGGTCCAGGCGCGAACCAGACGCGTACGCTGATAGCTGAGCGCGGCCATCTCGACTTGCAGCACACCTTCACGGGTACGAGCGCGGTCGCTGAAAATCTCCAAAATCAACCCGGTCCGATCGAGGATTTTAACCTTCCAAGCCTTTTCCAGATTGCGCTGCTGAACTGGAGTCACGGGACCATCGATCAGAACCAGCTCGACCTCGGCGTCATGAAACCGTTCGCCCAGCTCCTCGATCTTGCCGGTCCCGAACAACAGGCCTGGCTGGGCACGTGGCAGACGCACAATATCGGACCCGATCACATCCAGATCGGGCAAAGCGGCAGCCAGTGCCACCGCCTCTTCCAACGCCGGTCCAGGGACACGGCGCTGTTCATCTGATTTGATTTCCGGATGCAGCACCCAAGCCCGGGTGCGCGTCCTGTCGTGTTCCATCAAGAGGCGTCTTCGCCCTCATACAGGTTGATCGGCTGCGACGGCATGATCGTTGAAATTGCGTGTTTGTAGACCAGCTGCGACTGTCCGTCGCGGCGCAACAATACGCAGAAATTGTCGAACCAGGTGATGACACCCTGCAATTTCACACCGTTAATCAGGAAAATTGTGACCGGGACCTTTGCTTTCCGTACATTATTCAGGAACGCGTCCTGCAGATTCTGTCTGTCCGAAGCCATATTATTATAATCTCGCCATTGTTCTTGCTACGCGCTGCGGACCAACGCGCTCCCTCTGGCAGAGTATGGAGTGTCGTTAACCGATATTCCAGATGAAAAATAAGGTGTCGGCAAAGGTGAGGATTCTTAGTCTCGCCAGAGGGTTGGCGTAATCAGCGCAATGATCGCCAAAGTTTCCAACCGTCCGATCACCATCGCTGCACACATGGTCAGCTTTGCGCCCCAGGGCAAATCGACCAGACGGATGGGAACATCGGTGGCCAGTTCAATCAACGGCCCGGTGGTGCTGAGCGCCGCGACGCTGAGGACCATCGCCTGTTCAAACCCCGACCCCATCGCGGCCAGCAGCAGATTGAACAGTGCTGCGGTCAAGGCAAACATCATCAGGAAGATCCAGGCGATAAAGGCCCCGTCGCTTTGAATGCGACGGTTACCGCCGCCAATGCCACTAACGGATGAGGGATAGATCAACCGATCAATCTCGCGCGCGCCATTGAGGTACAGGGCAAAGACCCGCAACAGTTTGACCCCGCCCGCCGTTGTGGCCACCCCTCCTCCGATCAGGGCGAGGCCCATCAGGATCAGCCCGGGGGTGCCAAGGCCGGACAATTGCTGCGCATCGTTCCAGTTTGCGCTTTCGAATCCGGCTGTGGTCAGGAAAGACAACGCCGTAAAGATCATGCCCCAGATCACGCTAAGTGCCTGAAGCGGTTCCAACTGATTGCCGATTTCCAGAACGCCGGCCCAGACGCGCGCGAACAACAGTGCCGCGACGACACCCACAATCATCAGGCCAATCCGGAATTCGGGGTCTTGGTCCAGCCGGGAATAGCCTGTGGTTGCCGTATCGGTCGAAAAGGTCAGCCGCGACAAGGCGAAGAACAGGAATAGAAACAGGATCGCCTCGCCCGTTATTCCGGCCTGCGCCCCCTCCAGCCCGCCGACCGGAGATATCCCCGACGTGGCCATGGTTGACATGGCGTGACACACGGCAGTCAAACCGTTTTCGCCAGCGATCAGTAGCAATATCCAAATGGTTGCGGTCAGACCGGTATAGACTGGTGTCAAGGTCCGGGTCACACGGATCAGACGGCCGCGGGGGTCGACCTCTTCGCTTTGTGCGACGCCCGACACCGGGCGACCGGGCTGGCCGCGCGCCGTAATCTCGAACCCGCCCAGCGACAAGGGCGCCAGAATTGCGGCGGCAGCAATCCACATCAGCAAGCCGCCCATCCAGCCGACCAAAGCACGCCACAGGTGCAGCGGCTCGGTCAGGCGATCCGGGTCCGGAAACAGATCTGCACCTGTGGTGGTCACAGCGCTGACCATATCGAAATACGCATTCAAAAAGGTGGTGGTGCCCAAGGCATCATGCAGCGGAATCGCCAGAAACAGCGGCAAAACGGTAAAACACCCCAACAACACCGCCAGTTGCCCCAGCGTCCCACGTCGCGGCACGCGGTTTGATGCTGCCACAGCAATCGTGGACACCACGAACAACCCCAGAAGGCCGGAATAGAAAAACGATCGCGACGTGTCGTGATCATCCAAGGCCAGCGCGTAAATCGCCGGAATCCACATCGACAGCGCGGTGATTCCCCAGATTAACAGAAACAGCGGCAACCGCTGTATCAAAGTGATCTGTTGTCTCAGAGCGCGCGCCATCAGAAGAAATCGATTGAAACCTGCATCAGGCGCTCGACCTCGGGCACGTCCTTGGCCATCGCAAAGATCGCCACCACGTCCTTTTCGTCGATCCGCAGGCTGCCTGTCGGGCGCAAAAGCTCATCGCCTTTTCGTACAGCACCCACCAGAACGCCTTCGGGAAAATCGATATCCCGCAGCTTCTGCCCGGCCATGGGCGAGGTCGACAGCACCTCGGCCTCGATCACTTCTGCCTCGGCATCCCCGATAGAATACACCTGCCGCACCCGCCCGTGGCGAATATGGCGCAGGATCGAGCTGACAGTGGTTGCACGCGGGTTGATATAGGCGTCGATCCCCAGTGGGCCCATCAGGGCAACCATGCTGGGATCATTGATCAAGGCAATTGCCAAGGCACAACCTTCGGCCTTGGCCCGTACCGCAGCCAGCATGTTGGCGCGGTCGTCATCGGTGACCGCCAGCATCGCGTCGGCGCGTTCGATCCCGGCCTCGCGCAACAAGGCGGCATCAAGCCCGTCGCCATTCAGGACAATCGTCCGCTCCAGTGTTTCGGCGGCTATTTCAGCGCTTTGGCGATCACGCTCGATCACCTTGGCACGCACACGGCTTTCACGTTCTTCCAGCGTTCGGGCAACTTCCAGACCGACATTGCCGCCGCCCACAATTACCACGCGGTCCTGCTTTTTGTGGGTCTTGCCGAAAACCTCCATCGTGCGGTCCACGTCTTTGACATTGGTAAAGACATAGCATTCGTCGCCGACAAACAGCTGATCTTCGGATTCAGGCGCAAACAGCGTGCCATCGCGCCGAACTCCGACAACGATTGAGCTGAGCGTCGAAAACAGGTCCGTGAGCTGCCGCAGAGGTGTGTTCACGATGGGGCAATCTTCGTCGATACGGATGCCCAGAAGCTGCGCCTGTCCATCCATGAACATCTCAGTATCAAAGGCGGACGGGGCCGAAAGGCGGCGCATGGCAGCGGCTGCGACTTCGCGTTCAGGGCTAATCACGACGTCGATGGGCAAGTGGTCACGACGGAACAGATCCGAATGGATCGCCTGCAAATACGATTTCGCCCGCAACCGCGCGATCTTGCGCTGGATGGAAAAGATCGAATGCGCCATCTGACAGGTGACCATATTCACCTCGTCCGAATGGGTCGCTGCGATGATCATATCGGCATCACGCGCGCCTGCACGCTCAAGCACGTCAGGATAGCTTGCAAACCCAGCAATCCCCTGAACATCCAGCGTTTCCGTTGCCCGACGCACCAGATCGGGATTGTTGTCCACCACCGTTACGTCATTCAGTTCGCCCGACAAGTGACGTGCGATCTGCCAGCCGACCTGACCGGCACCGCATATGATGACCTTCATGTTTCTGGCCCTTCTGCCTGAAATCCTTGAATGACAGATGCCCCTATAGCGGTCAATTGAATTGTCATTCAGACAAAGCTGGGGCAAGATAACCCTATGAAATCAGTGCTTCACTTACTAATTCCGCTGACTATCCTGTCCGCTTGCAGCGGCCCACTTTCACTGTATTACCGCGAAGGTGAAAGCGTGTCGCGCGCGCAGTCCGAGACCACGCAATGTCAGGTTAAGGCGGTAAATGACGTTCCCGTGGCTAATCAGGTGCGGCAAAGCCCGCCCACATACTGGCCGGGACGCACTTATTGCGACAACCGTGGGCACTGCTATCGCTCGCCTGGTTGGTGGGAACCCGGGCGCGTGTATACGGTCGACGTGAATGCCGGTCTGCGCAATCAGGTCGAGGCCCAATGCATGGCTAAAAAAGGCTTTCGTCCGATCAGCTTGCCACCCTGCAAACAGAGCGTAAAGTCTCAGGTTCCACCTGCGCGCACAACGAAACTGCCGCCGCTGGGAACCCAATCCTGCTATGTGAAATTCGACGACGGCTCATTTCAGATCATCACCCCGGGTCAGGCAGGGTAAAGCCCCGGCGGATTATTCCGCCGGTTCCGGTTCGTCGATTTGCGCCACCCGCGCCCCGGATTTGTTCGAGGTCACAACACCAAGCGATTTCAGCTTACGGTGCAACGCGCTGCGCTCCATGCCTACAAAGCTGGCGGTTCGGCTGATATTGCCACCGAAACGGTTGATCTGGGTCAGCAGGTACTCACGCTCGAACGCCTCGCGCGCTTCGCGCAGCGGCAGAGTTGCCAGTGCACCAGACAAAACCACGCGACCCGAGTCGTCGGTTTTCTCTTCTTCGGTTGGCAATTCGCGGGCTTCGATTGGACCTGTTCCATCGCCTAGGATCAGGACACGCTCGATCAGGTTCTTCAGCTGACGCACATTGCCGGGCCAGGTCATGGTCTGCAACAATGCCACCGCCTCTTCCGAGATCTCGCGAATTGGCAAGCCTTGGGATTCGTTGCACATTTCAATGAAATGCTGTGCCAGAACCGGAATATCCTCGCGCCGGTCCTCCATCGAAGGCACGGCGATCGGCACGACGTTCAGGCGGTGATACAGCTCTTCGCGGAACCGGTCGGCTTCGATTTCGGCATCAAGATCGCGATTTGTCGACGAGATGACCCTCAGATCCACTCGCACCTTGTCAGACCCGCCTACCCGCTGGAATTGCTGGTCGACCAGAACCCGCAGAATCTTGGATTGCGTCCCTAAGGGCATGTCGGCCACTTCGTCAAAGTAGATCACGCCTCCGTGGGCCTCTTCCAGCAAGCCGGATTCGATCCCGCGTTCCGTTGACTCGCGCCCGAATAGCACCTCTTCGACGCGTTCAGGCTCGATCCCTGCGCAGTTAACGGTGACGAATGGCGCGTTTGCGCGGTTGGAATGGGCGTGGATGTAACGCGCGGCAATCTCTTTGCCCGACCCGGCTGGCCCGCTCAACATCACACGGCCGTTCGACTTGGTGACCTTGTCCAACTGGCTCTGCATCGCCCGGAACGAGGCCGATTTGCCGATCATGTCCGAGTTGGTGACCTCACGCCGCTTGAGCGAAGCATTCTCGCGGCGCAAGCGCGAGGTCTCCATGGCGCGGCGGATCACGACCATCAACTGATCAATGTTGAACGGCTTTTCGATAAAATCGTAAGCGCCCTGCTTGATGGCGGCCACAGCAATTTCGATGTTGCCGTGACCGGAAATGATCACCACCGGCACGTCGGGGTTGTCGCGTTTGACCGACTTCAGGATATCGATCCCGTCCATACGGCTGTCTTTCAGCCAGATATCAAGGATCAACAGACCCGGTGGCTCGGAATTGATCGACGACATACACTCATCCGAGTTTGCCGCCAGCCGGGTGGAATAGCCTTCGTCCTCCAGAATGTCGGACACCAGTTCGCGAATATCGCGTTCGTCATCTACGATCAGAATGTCGCTCATCTTTGGCCTGCTTTCAGTTTGTTAGTATGAATTGCCTGCTTTTGTGGCGCTGCAGTCTGGGAAATTTTGCCCCCCGGCAAACGGATCACGGCCATCGCGCCGAAATGGTCCTGTCCGTCAAAAACGGGCGCGTCTTCCAGGGTCAGCGCTCCGCCATGTTCTTCTATGATTTTCTTGACTATGGGCAGGCCCAGACCCGTGCCCTCGTCGCGTGTAGTGACATAGGGTTCAAACAACCGCGCCCGATCTTCGGGCAGCCCTATGCCATTGTCCGCTATTGTAATGACCGTCCCCGCATCATCGTTGGAAATGTCCACCTTGATCTGTGGCTTCAAATTTTCTGGCGGACCTTTTTTCTTAAGTGTTTCAATGGCCTCGCCCGCGTTCTTTATCAAATTGGTCAATGCCTGGTTCAACATCGTCGCGTCCACATCCGCCAGGATGGGCTTGTCCGGCAGGGTCGCGTCGATCTGCACATCCGGCTGTCCGGCTTGCTGCAACAAAACAGCTTCGCGCACCAAGCCGACGACGTCTTCCTCACGCCGATCGGGTTCAGGCATCCGCGCGAATTTTGAGAACTCGTCCACGATCCGCCGCAGGTCGTTGGTTTGCCGCACGATCACATCGGTCATGGATACAAGGCTGTCACAATCCTCTTCGTCCAGTTTGCGCGAGAATTTGCGCTTGATCCGTTCCGCGCTGAGCTGGATGGGTGTCAACGGGTTCTTGATCTCATGGGCAATACGGCGGGCCACATCGCCCCAGGCCGCCATACGCTGTGCACTGACCAGATCGGTCACATCATCGAAGGCCACCACGTAGCCCTCCAGCCCTCCATCTTCGCCGCGCCGGATCGCCATTCGCACCAGCAAGTTTTCCAACCGCCCTTTACGCGTGACCTTAACCTCACCCTGCACGGCCTCTTGACCGCTGGCTTTCAGATTCTCGAACAAGGGAAGGAATTCGGGAACTGCGATGCCGATAGCCAATTGTTCTTCACCGCGCGACCAGTCCAGAAGACGCTCGGCCGAGCGGTTTACGAATGTGACACATCCATCCGAATCGACGCCGACTACACCGGACGTCACCGAGCTCAGTACAGAATCGAACAGGCGGCGGCGGCGTTCAATTTGACGCGTGTTTTCCAACAACGTTTCGCGCTGCCCTTTAAGTTGCCGCGTCATCTGATTGAAATAACGACCTAACATGGCGATTTCGTCATCGCTGGCCTCTTCGATGACCTGAACGCTCAGATCCCCGGCGCCGACCCTTTGTGCGGCTGTAGTCAGACGGCCAACCGGGCGCGACAGGCGTTCAGCGAACCACATCCCCAACGACATCGCGGCAAGGATCAGGATGACCGCAAAGCCCAGGTACAAAAGTCCGAATTCAAAAAGAACCCGGCCCCTTTCACTTTCAAGCTGTTGGTAGAACTGAACCGTTTCCTTGGTGTCATCCAGCAATTTCAGCAGTTCGCCATCCACCTCGCGGCTAACATAGAGATACCGGTCCAGATACGCCTGCAACGGCGCCAGCGCGCGGAACTCGTTGTTTTGCCAATCGGCAATAATCAGAAGGCCGCTGTCGGTCGCTTCAACCATCTGTTCCGGTGTCGGTGGTTCATAGTTGAACAAGTAGGACCGGTCGCCACGGGATTTGATTTCTCCACTGCCATCAATGACATAGGCTTCGCGCAAGCCCCGCTGAATCTGCGATTGTCCCTGTGCCAGAACCTCGCGCAATTCTGCGTCCGAGATGTAGAAGTCCAGCGTTCGCGCATTGTCGAGGAATCGGGAAAGAACGATAGCGTCCTGTGTCAGGCCGCTACGGTGCTCGAGCTCATAGGCCTCGGCCGCCGACAGGGATGATCCGACAACCTGACGGACCCGATCCGAAAACCATCCCTCAAGCCCGATATTCACCGTAAGGCCGGCAAAGATCGCGACGGTCACTGTCGGCACCAGGGCCAGCAAGGTGAACGCACCGATCAGCCGCAGGTGCAGACGAGACCCGGCAGATTTTGCCCGGCGTGCAGCGATCAGGCTGAACACCTGCCCCAGAACAAGTGCTGCAACGACCAGCACATAGACCAGATCCGCCAGCAGAATCAGCCGAAGCGTTGGCGCTGCCGAACCCAAATCAAACGGACCGATGACCAGATATGTGGCCAACGCCAGAAGCGGCCCCAAAAGGACCAGCCCCAATGTGCTAAAATTGCGCAGTTTTCGGGATTTCCGCCACCGATCAATCGATAGGATCAGCCCGCTCTGTGCTCGGGTTGCCACCGTCTGCCCTCATCCTGATGTGCCGCTTACGCGGCGTACCGCCATATCTCGTGGTCGTTGCCGGGCTTGTACCCGGATGCCACGCTTTGTGTGGCGATATTACATCAGTTTGCGTCGTCGTGTCACCTGAATATCGAGATCGGTGATTTTTTTGCGCAGCGTATTCCTGTTGATCCCCAGCAAATCCGCACATTTCGCCTGATTTCCGCCGGTTGCGTCCAGTGCCTGCTCGATCAAGGGGCCCTCAACCTCGCGTAGGATGCGCTGATACAGGCCCGGAGGTGGCAACAAATTGCCGTGCAGATCGAAATAGCGACGCAAATGACGGGCCACAGAGGCCGAGAGTTTCTCCCTTTCGCCGTCACCAAGAATCGGTTCCGCTTCGGGCTGACTACCCAAAACCATCTCAACCTCGGCTTTCGATATTTCTTCGGCCCGGCTGGTCAGGCTTAAACGTCGAATCGCGTTTTCCAGCTGTCGCACATTACCGGGCCAGGAATACCGACGCACCAGCTCTACCGCCTCGGGGCTGAGCCAGCGCTTTGTGCCATGTTCCCGTTCCTCACGGGCAAGGAAGTGATCAACCAGCAGGGTGATATCGTCCACCCGCTCGCGCAGCGCAGGCACATGGATCGTCGCGCCGCACAGTCGATAATACAGATCCTGACGCACCCGCCCGCTTTCCATCGCTTCGGTCAGATCCGATTGGCTGGTCGCCATGAAACGCGGAAGATGATCGCCGGGCGTGTCCATCATCCGGACAATACGTGCCTGGACCTCATCTTCGATATCAGCGATTTCATCAATCAACAGAGTACCGCCCCGCACCCTGGCCATAATGCGCGCAGGCCCTTCGAGGTCACGCAGATCACCGGCAGTCGCAGTGACGAAGGGCAGCGTGCGTCGGTCCGAGAAATCATGAATAGCTCGTGCTATCAAGGACTTGCCGGTGCCACTTTCACCGGAAATCATGACCGAAAGATCGGTATTCATCACGCGTGCCACAAGGCGATACAGCGCCTGCATCCCCGGAGTGCGCCCAACCAGCGGCAGCTCCTCAGGACGGTCTTCGGCCGGTACGACCGCATCCGCCTGCACGAGTTGCTTTTGCTCCAAGGCCCGTGCGGTCCGCTTCATCAGGTCCGGCAGGTCAAAAGGCTTGGGCAGATAGTCATATGCGTCCGCTTCAGCCGCCTGAATGGCGGTCATGATCGTGTTCTGCGCCGAAATCACGATGACCGGCAGCCCCGGACGGTCCTGCGCGATCTTGGGCAACATCTCGAGCCCGTTGCCATCCGGCATGACGACGTCCGAGATTACAACATCCCCTTTGCCCTCACCGACCCAGCGCATCAGAGTCGTCAGCGAGGATGTCGCATGCACCTTGCACCCGGCTCGCGTCAGGGCCTGAGTCAGTACGGTTCGGATTGTGCGATCGTCATCTGCGACCAGTACTGTGCCATCCATCAGGTGCTCTCCTTACTATCTCTGCCCGGTTGTCCAACTCAGGTCGCGGCGCGCGGCGCGCGCCTGAGGGACAGACGGAATACGGTGTGTCCCGGAACCGACTCGGCCAAAATCCAGCCATCGTGGTCCGAGATGATTTTACTGACCAGCGCCAACCCAAGACCGGTGCCGTTTTCCCTGCCCGACACAAACGGATCGAAAATGTCGCTGCGGATCTTGTCCGGCAACCCCGGACCGTCGTCGATGATTTCAATCTGCAGGGGCAAAGAATGCCCCGAACCGTCGCTGCGGCGCAGGCGGAAGGAATGTTCGAAATACGTCCGCAGGCGGATCGTTCCGCCGTTGGGGGACGCCTCGGATGCATTTTTGAGCAGGTTCAACACCACCTGCAAAAGTTGATCTGGGTCACCATAGGCCAGCGGCAACGAGGGGTCGTAATCTTCGATAATCGTCATATGCGCGCCAAAACCCAACAGCGCTGAGCGCCGCGCACGGTCCAGAACGTCATGGATATTGACTGGTTTGAAATCTGGCTGGGTCAGGTTCCCAAATTGCTCGACCTGCTCTAACAGCTTCACTATTCGCCGGCTTTCAGCAACGATAAGATCTGTAAGTTCAAGGTCTTGTTGGCTGATATTCATACTTAGAAGCTGCGCGGCACCGGTGATCCCCGCCAACGGGTTCTTGATTTCATGCGCCAGCATTTCGGCCATGCCAATCGCCGATTGCGCAGCAGATTTTACCGTGTTGCCCCGCGTCATCCGCCCCGCCAGTTCGCGTGGGGACATGGTCATGATCATTGACCCCGGATGCCCAAGCAGCGGCGCAATTTGCAAAGCGCATTGCAGCGGCGCCCGATTACCTGACCCCACATCGACATCATTCACGAAAAGCGGTGTGCCCTGTTGGCGCGCACGCAAAAACGCTTCTTCCAGTGGGGCATCCACGGCTATCTGGTCCCAGACCGGGTGACCGATGACTGCATTGCGGGACGCATTCAGGAACCCCTCTCCGGCGGAATTCACATCGGTGATCCGGTCATCGGCATCAATGATGAAGGCCGGAACCGGCAGCGACGCCCAGATGTTCTGGTCCGAGGTCATGCTGCTGCCTCTGCGTCGCCGTGCAGGGCATCGCCCAACAGGCGCAGCACCTCGGCGGTATCCCGCGAGGTCAATACCGCACGGCGAAGGGTTGCCGGGGTCGCGGCCTCATCCATGTACCAGCCAAGATGCTTACGTGCCACGCGCAGCCCCAGATCGGTGCCGTAAAAGTCCAGCATCGCCTCATAATGAGCGCGCACCATGTCGATCAGGTCGCCATTGGCGGGGATGACCGGCGCTTGTGCGCCATACAAGTCGTGGCACATCTGCGCCAGCAGCCAAGGCTTACCCTGCGCCCCACGCCCAACCATGACGCCATCAGCGCCTGACTGGTCCAAAGCCGTGCACGCTGCATCAGTATCTACGATATCCCCGTTCGCGATGACGGGGATCGAGACCGACTCTTTCACCGCTCGGATCGCTTGCCAGTCCGCGCGTCCCTTGTAGAACTGGCACCGCGTACGCCCGTGGATTGTGACCAGTTGGATGCCCGCACCTTGCGCCCGGCGCGCCACATCTGGTGCGTTCAGCAAGTTGTCGTCCCAGCCCAGACGAGTTTTCAGAGTGACCGGAATGTCGACAGCCTCGACCACGGCCTCAATCAGCGTCAGCGCGTGGTCCGGCGTCTTAAGCAGCGCCGAACCGGAATAGCCATTCGTCACCTTCTTTGCCGGGCAGCCCATATTGATATCGATCACCCGCGCCCCGCGATCGGCCACCTGACGCGCAGCCTCGGCCATCCAATGCGCCTCGCGCCCGGCAAGTTGAACAGCGGTGTTTTCAACGTCAGCAGACAACTCGGCCCGTTCGCGCACGCCCGGTTTGGCCTGCACCATTTCCTGACTAGCGACCATTTCGCTGACGACCATGCCCACGCCAAAGCGCATCACCAGATCGCGGAACGGCCGATCAGTGATCCCGGCCATCGGGGCCAGCATGACCGGCGGATTCAAGGTTTTGTCGGCGAGGTGTAGGGTCAAAGTGCTTAATCCTTGGGCAGTTGCGACTTAGATATCGAATTCCGCGCATATGAACAACAAAACGGCAGGAAACAAGCTTGCAAAATCACCACTTGCCTATTTTTTAAGCAACTTGACGTGGGTGATTGCCTCTACATTCACCGCAGCTTAAACACTGCGCTCAAATCATCGGAGAATTCGCCCAATGACCACCGCCGCCATCATCGTCGCCGCAGGACGCGGATTGCGCGCCGGAGGCGGCATTCCCAAGCAATGGCGACCATTGGCCGGACGCAGAGTTGCAGACTGGACCATCGACCGCTTTCGCCATCAGGTCGATCATATTGTTCTGGTGCTGTCCGAGGATGATCAGACCGCTTGGGACGAGTTTTTAGGCTCTGATCTGCTGCTGGCAAAAGGTGGCAGCGATCGTGCCGGGTCGGTACGGAACGGGCTGGATTCATTAGATGGGCAGGGGATCGAACATGTCCTGATTCACGACGTCGCCCGCCCCTGCGTAAGCAGCCAGACTATTGCGGACGTCCTGACCGCCCTAGCCACGAATGAGGCTGCAGCACCCGGTCTGGCCGTTACAGATGCGCTCTGGACCGGTGACGAAGCCGCTGTGACCGGAACGCAGGACCGGACGGGTCTTTTTGCGGCGCAGACCCCACAGGGCTTTCGCTATGACGCGATTGTCGCGGCGCACGCGGCCCATTCTGGCGGCGCGGCGGACGATGTCGAGGTCGCCCGCGCCGCGGGCATGAACGTGGTGATCCTGCCGGGCGATGCCGATAACATCAAAATCACAAGACCCGAGGATTTTGCCCGGGCGGAACGCGTATTGGGGACGGACATGGATGTAAGACTGGGTAACGGCTATGACGTGCATCGCTTTGGCGACGGGGATCACGTGATCCTGTGCGGCGTCAAAGTTCCGCATGACCGGGGGCTACAGGGCCATTCTGATGCGGATGTCGGCACGCATGCGGTTACTGATGCAATCTATGGCGCGCTGGCGCAGGGCGATATCGGCCAGCACTTTCCGCCCACGGACCCGCAATGGAAGGGCGCAGCAAGCGAGATCTTCCTGCGCCACGCGGTCGAGTTGTCAGTCCAGATGGGTTACAGCATCTCAAATGTCGATTGCACGCTGGTCTGTGAATTCCCCAAGATCGGTCCACACGCACCCGAGATGCGTGCAGAAATGGCGCGCATCATGGGGTTGCGCGTCGATCAGGTTTCGGTCAAGGCGACCACGTCCGAACGCCTTGGTTTTACCGGGCGAAGCGAAGGCATCGCCTCGCTGGCCACAGCTTGTCTGGTGAAGTCATGAACGCCGCGCGATTGATCGGGACGGTTTGCGGCGTCGGATATCTGCGCCCGGCACCCGGAACATGGGGATCTCTGGCCGCCCTGCCCCTGGCCTGGGTTCTACATACGCTGGGCGGTTTTCCCTTGTTGGTCATCGCCACTGTCGCTGTTTTTGTCGGCGGCCTGTGGGCCACGCAGGTGATGACTGCAGGACAGGATGACCATGACCCGTCCGAAATCGTCATTGACGAGGTTGCGGGGCAATTCATCGCGCTCTGGGCTATTTCCTACCCATCTTGGGCTCATGGAATTGATATCACCGATCTTTGGCCCGGCTGGATCGCGGGTTTCCTTCTGTTTCGCTTGTTCGATATCACCAAACCCGGCCCTGTCGGTTGGGCTGATCGCAAAGGTGATGCGATGGGGGTAATGCTGGACGACGTTATCGCCGGCGCCTTTGCCGGGATCGGCGTTCTGGTTCTCGCCGGCATCTCACACGGTGTTCTGGGCCTATGAATGTCGCCGCCTTGCTTGACCGCGCCAAGTCGAAAGGCGTGATGATCGCGACAGCCGAAAGCTGCACCGGCGGCATGGTCGCCGCTGCGCTTACGGATATCCCGGGCAGCTCGGCCGTGGTGGATCGCGGGTTTGTCACCTACACCAATAAAGCCAAGCAGCAGATGCTGCGTGTGCAGCCCGAAACGCTGGAAACTCATGGCGCGGTGTCCGAGGAAGTGGCGCAAGAGATGGCCGATGGCGCGTTGAGGAATTCAGACGCGCAATTGACCGTGTCCATCACCGGCATCGCGGGTCCAGGTGGATCCGAATTCAAACCCGAAGGCCGCGTGTGCTTTGGATTGGCAGTGGACGGGCAGAAGACGATAACCGAAACCGTGGAATTCGGGGCGTTGGGGCGTGATAAGGTCCGGCTGACCGCCCGCGATCATGCCTTGGACCTGTTGTCGCGCGGCCTTTCGTCAATTGCTCAATAATCTAGCACCTCACTCATTTTGGCGCTCATTTAATCACCGGTTCACAAAAGGCCCTTAAAACAGGCATCAAAAACCACCTCTGCCTCTTTTTTCCCCGCCTTCTCTCCGCTTCAACGCCAGCTACGCAAGCTGAAGACGCCACAGAGGAGACCGGCTGATGAACGGAGCCGATACCGCCTGGATCATAGTTGCAACTGCACTGGTCCTATTCATGACATTGCCGGGCCTCGCCCTGTTCTATGGCGGCCTCGTGCGCGCCCGGAACGTGCTGAGCGTTTTCATGCACTGCTTCTCAATCGCCTGTTTGATGAGCATACTTTGGTTGGTCGCCGGATACTCGATCGCATTTGGTGACGGTGGGTCGGGCCTGTGGGGCGGTCTGGGCAAAGCCTTCCTGAACGGAGTTGATGTCGACAGCCTGTCGGGCACCCTGCCCGAGGTTCTGTTCTTTGCCTTTCAGATGACCTTTGCAATCATCACCCCCGCCCTGATCATCGGCGCGTATGTCGAGCGTGTGGGCTATGGCTTTGTGATGATCTTCTCGGGCCTGTGGATGCTGCTGTGTTACGCACCGGTTGTTCACTGGATCTGGGGCGGCGGCATTCTGACCGATGGCGGCATTCTGGGCGAGATCGGCGTGCGTGACTTTGCCGGTGGCATTGTGGTGCATGAAACGGCAGGTCTGGCCGCGCTGATCATCGCCGTGGTCCTTGGCCCGCGCCGCAACCGCACAACCCCGCCACACAACCCTGGCTACGTCATGATCGGCGCTGCGATGCTGTGGGTCGGCTGGTTTGGCTTCAACGGCGGCTCACAATTGGCGGCAGATGGCGGTGCCGCTATGGCGATAACAGTCACGCATATCTCGGCCGCAACCGCATCGCTGACATGGGCGCTGTATGAACGCATCAAATATGGCAAAGCCTCGATGGTGGGCCTGGTTACAGGTACGATTGCGGGTCTGGCTTCGATCACCCCAGCTTCGGGATATGTCGATCCGGTTCAGGCGCTGATCATCGGTGCCGTAGCAGGCGTGCTGTGTCAGGAGGCCGTGAACATTATCCGTAACAAGCTGAACATCGACGACACTCTGGACGTGTTCGCGGTGCACGGCGTAGGCGGCATCTTTGGCACCATCATGATCGCTGTGTTCGGCCTGGGTGCCTGGACCGCGCAGTTGGGCGGGCTGGTCATCGTAGGTGTCTTTACGGCAGTTGTCACATTTGTGTTGATCAAGGTGGTTGCGCTGATCACCCCGCTTCGCGTAGATGCAGAAACCGAGACAAACGGGCTCGATCTTTCGGTACACGGCGAGCGTGCCTATGACATGAGCAGCTAAGCCCACCTTGGCTGCCTCTTGCCCGCAAGGGCCAAAGCGGGCCTCTTCGTGAGGTCCGTTTTTCTTTTGCGCACACCCCTCTCGACTCTGGGTCTGAGGACAGGCTATCAGCCCGCAATGCCATTCAGCCCAGAGGTACCGTTATGATCCCCAGTTCATTCCCCGACAGCACCGAGATTGCCCGCCTGACCGCGCGGATGTTGCTGGAGATCAAAGCTGTCCACTTCAATTCGCGTGAGCCGTTCACGCTGGCCAGCGGATTACCCAGCCCGACTTACATCGACTGCCGCAAGCTGATCTCTTACCCGCGAATCCGGTCGACCCTGATGGATTTCCTGACCGTCACTGTGATGCGCGAAGCGGGTTTTGAGGCGTTCGACAATATCGCAGGTGGTGAGACCGCGGGCATTCCATTCGCCGCAATGGTCGCAGAGCGTATGGCGCTGCCGATGACCTATGTGCGCAAAAAGCCAAAGGGTTATGGCCGCAACGCCCGTATCGAAGGCGCGATGAGCGAGGGTGAACGCGTGCTGCTGGTCGAGGATCTGACCACCGATGGCGGTTCGAAACTGTCTTTCGTGGATGCGATCCGCGAAACAGGTGCCACTTGTGGGCACACGGCGGTCATTTTCTACTATGGCATCTTCCCCGAGACCGAAAAAACCCTGGGCGAACACGGCATCCAACTGCATCACCTGTGCACATGGTGGGATGTTCTGGCCGAGGCCAAAGCGCAGAAAGCCTTTGATCAGGAAACACTTGACGGTGTCGAAGCCTTCCTGAGAGACCCGCGTGGCTGGCAGGAAGCAAATAAATCCACGTAAACCTCTTGTGGACAGATTGGGGATAAGCCCAGAAGAATCGGTCGACCGGCCACGATATCTGGTGACTTTTCCCCCAATTCCTACATAATAAGCTACGCATACACAGGTATCCAAACTGTCAGGAAAGTTATCCCAAGGCTTTATCCATAGTTAGCCACAGGTATTTCCAGATAGCCGACACGCCAAAATAGCGTGTAGAAAGCGCCGCAGGGCAGCGGGGACAAAATGAACGAAATAAGCAGCATCGAGCAAGCAGCAGCTCGGATTCAGAACGCCGAAACCATGCCGCATTCCATTGAGGCCGAACAGCAGCTTCTGGGTGCGATCCTGACCAATAACGATCTTTATGATCGGGTCGCCTCAATCATCGGGGCCGAGCATTTCTATGACCCGGTTCACTCCCGGATTTATGAGGTCGCCTCGACCCGAATTGCTAAGAATGCACTGGCCTCGCCGGTGACACTAAAATCCTTCATGGCCGAGGATGAGGGCCTGCAGGAACTGGGTGGCCCGGCCTATCTGGTCAAACTGGCAGGCGCATCGATCAGCGCCTTTGCGGTGCATGACTATGCCCAGATGATTTATGATCTGGCCATCCGGCGCGAGCTGATCCGCCTGGGCCGCGATATCTCGGACAAGGCAGCGCGGGTCGACATCAGCAGCGAACCAAAAGAACAAATCGTCGAAGCCGAGCAACAGCTTTATCAGTTATCCGAGCAGGGCCAGACCGAACAGGGATTTCAATCCTTCCTCAAGGCGGTCACAGAAGCCGTCAACGTCACCAACGAAGCGTACCAGCGCGGTGGTGGCATGGCAGGGATTTCCACCGGTCTGGCCGACTTGGACAAACAACTGGGTGGCTTGCACCCGTCTGACCTGATCATTCTTGCCGGTCGTCCGTCGATGGGAAAAACCTCTCTGGCGACCAACGTGGCATTCAATGTCGCCAAGGCGTACAAACGTGGGCTGAAACCAGACGGCTCAGAGGGCGCGGTTGACGGCGGTGTCGTTGGCTTTTTCTCATTGGAAATGAGTGCCGAACAGCTGGCAGGCCGAGTTCTGGCTGAAGCCTCCGAAATCTCATCCCATAAGATCCGCCAGGGTGACATGACCGAGTCCGAGTTCCGCCGCTTTGTCGACGCGGCCAAGGAACTGGAAGCCTGCCCGCTTTTCATTGACGACACGCCCGCCCTGCCGATTTCGCAGTTGGCGGCTCGGGCACGCCGTTTGAAACGGACACATGGTTTGGACCTGCTCGTTATCGACTACCTGCAGCTGTGCCGGGGCATGGCCGAAAACCGCGTCAACGAAATTGCCGAGATTTCGATGGGCATGAAAGCCATCGCCAAGGAATTGCAAATTCCGGTGATCGCCCTGTCCCAGCTCTCGCGTCAGGTTGAAAACCGCGACGACAAGCGCCCACAACTGTCCGACTTACGGGAATCAGGCTCGATCGAACAGGACGCCGACGTGGTGATGTTCGTGTACCGCGAGGAGTACTACAAGGAACGCGAAAAGCCCGGCGATCACGAACTTGAAAAGATGGAAGAGTGGAAGCAGGCGATGGAACGTCTGCACGGCAAGGCCGAAGTCATTGTCGGTAAGCAGCGCCACGGTCCCATCGGCACGGTTGACCTCTCGTTTGAGGCGCAGTTCACCCGTTTTGGAAATCTGGTCAAACCCTGGCAACAGGACGGACAGATTGAGGGTTATTAACCCTCACCACAGCTCGGGTTTGTTGAATGCACTGACACAGTGAGATGACGCCTTGAACGGCGCCATCTCAGCCCCTGTCAACGATTGCCCCAACCACCCGTGCGGATGGCTTAACGGCAGAGGAGCTTGGGCGACTTTTTCTGAAATCGGAAAAAACCCGGTTTTGCCGTAGTAGTTCGGATCGCCGTAAGTCACCACAAAATCCACTTTGTCACGGCGCAGCTCGCCCAACCCAAACGCGATCAGTCGCTGCCCTATCCCCGCTTTCTGGCGATCTGTACGCACGGCAACCGGCGACATCAGGAACACCTGTCGCGGATCTTGGTCAAAGCGCAGCCGCGAAAACAGGATGCAACCCAGCAGTTGGGGGCCATCATGGGCAATGGCACCGTGCAGGTCATCTCTGTCCGTCGTCTCCAATAGATCGCTGACCAGCGCACTGATCACTGCTCCCTCTTCTTTACCCTCAGATGCCGTGAATACGTCGCGAAACAGTTCAGGCAGTTCGGTCGCATACGCATTGTAGTCCCAGGTCATTTTCAGCATGGAATTCCTCTCACTTCATCGTCCGGCTCTGAGTAAACGATTTACTTATACAACGTTCGTTGAATACGTGGCGGATACAATGTCGAGGCAGCTGTAATATTCCTAAAAGTCAGGAAAACCGCCATTGTCCCTGCCGTAGCGGCTAGAAGCCGCCCGGTACTCGCAAAATCTCCTCAAGAATTGCTGTTTACCCCCTTGACCTGCCGCAATCCAATGTCATGAACACTCCATGGGTACCGCACACTTAACGATCAATCTTCATGCGCTTGCCAGCAATTGGCGGGCACTGGACGCAAAAACAAAAGTCGAAACCGGAGCAGTTGTCAAAGCTGACGCTTATGGGCTTGGAGCTGGGCCAGTGTCTGCGACCCTGGCTGAAGAAGGGGTTCGCCAATTTTTTGTCGCCGCCGCCGAAGAAGGCGCCGCTGTGCGCGAGGCGGTAGGCCCCAAGCCGCAGATTTTCGTGTTCTCTGGTTTCATGGAAGGGGACAATGGGCTACATTATGCAGATAATCTGATCCCTTTGATCAATTCGCCGGAACAGTATAAGAGGCTCCGGCAGGCAATGCCGGATCGCCCTTTTGGGGTCCAATTGAACAGTGGCATGAACCGCCTTGGGCTTGACCCCGCAGACTGGGCTGAACTGCGGCCCGAGATGGAGGCCAATAGCCCGGTGGTAGTTATGTCACATCTGGCCTGCGCGGATGAGCCTGATAACCCGATGAACCAACAGCAGTTGAAAGCCTTCCGCGAGATGACAGATGGCGTGACTGCCCCCCGTTCTCTGGCTGCTACGGGTGGTACGATGTTGGGGTCCGAATTCCACTTTGACTTCTGCCGCCCCGGCATCGGCTTGTACGGCGGCATGCCCTTTGCCGAAGCGAAACCCGTTGTCGCGATCGACCTGCCTGTTATCCAAGTCCGCCCTGTCGACGTCGGTGAAACGGTCGGATACGGCAACAGCTGGATTGCGCGTCGTCCCTCTCGCATTGCAACCGTTGCCGCCGGTTACGCTGATGGTTTGCACCGCGCCATCGGTGGTGGGATCGACGTGTTTTTTGGCAACCAGCCCTGCCCGGTTGTCGGACGCATCTCGATGGACCTGATCACGGTTGACGTCACCGATCTGCCCGAGGATCCCAAACGCCTGCGCATTCTAAACGGACACCAAACAGTCGACGACCTGGCCGAAGCCGCCGGCACCATCGGATATGAAATCCTGACGTCGCTGGGCGCGCGTTATTCCCGGGGATACGTGGAATGAACCCTTTGGCCGCGCTGGGTGGGTTGGGCCATGCGGTCCTGTCCATGCTTGCCAATTTTGGCAAGGTGGGAATTTTCGCGCTGGACGCGATCTCACACATCTTTCGGCCACCCTATTACCCGCGCGAGTTTGCCGTTGCCCTGATGAATGTCGGCTGGCTGTCGCTGCCGGTTGTTGGCCTGACCGCAATCTTCACCGGCGGTGCGCTGGCCTTGCAAATCTATGCGGGCGGCGCGCGTTTCAACGCCGAGGCCGTGGTACCCCAGATCGTCGCCATCGGCATGGTGCGCGAACTTGGTCCGGTGCTGGTCGGCCTGATGATCGCCGCGCGCGTGACGTCATCCATCGCAGCAGAAATCGCTACGATGAAAGTGACCGAGCAGATCGACGCGCTGGTCACCCTGTCGACTCACCCGATGAAATACCTAACCGCACCGCGTGTTCTGGCCGCTCTGATCACCGTGCCCTTACTGGTCGGTATCGGAGATATCATCGGCATCGCAGGCGGCTATGTGGTTGCGACCCAAAATCTGGGCTTCAACGCCGCGACGTACCTGCAAAACACGGTCAATTTCCTTGAAACCAAGGACATCGTGTCATCGCTGGTCAAAGGCGCAGCCTTCGGCCTGATCGCAGCCATCATGGGCTGTTACTACGGCATGAGCTCGGGCCGGGGTGCGCAGGGCGTTGGCCGAGCAACCAAGTCCTCGGTCGAATCCGCTGCGATCATGATCCTCGCCGCCAACTTCATTCTCACAGGGGTGTTCTTCTCGGTATGATCAGGATGGAGAACGTAGCAAAAGCCTTTGGCGACAATCAGGTTCTGCAGAGCATGAGCCTTGAGATCCCCAAAGGCACCTCGATGGTCATCATCGGTGGTTCGGGCACCGGCAAGTCCGTGGCGCTGAAGTGCATTCTGGGCCTGATCAAACCCGATAGCGGGATGATCCACGTGAACGGCAAAGACGCGGCCAAGGGCGACCGCGATAAGTTTCTGGCCCGCTTTGGAATGCTGTTTCAGGGCGCGGCTTTGTTCGATTCACTGCCCGTCTGGCAAAACGTTTCCTTCCGTCTGCTACGCGGCCCGTTGAAGCGGCCCGCCGAATACGCACGTGAGATCGCCATCGAGAAACTGCGCCGCGTGGGCCTGAAATCCGACGTGGCCGACCGCTTTCCGTCCGAACTGTCGGGTGGAATGCAGAAACGCGTGGGCCTTGCCCGCGCCATCGCCGCCGAGCCCGAGATTATTTTCTTCGACGAACCCACCACTGGCCTTGACCCGATCATGTCCGGCGTCATCAACGACCTGATCCGCGAGATCGTGACAGAAATGGGCGCGACTGCGATGACCATCACCCACGACATGAGTTCCGTCCGTGCGATTGCGGACAACGTGGCCATGCTGCACGGAGGCGTCATCCAATGGACCGGCCCGGTCAGCCAGATGGATGCCTCGGGCGATCCTTACGTGGAGCAGTTCATTAGTGGGAGTGCTGAAGGGCCGATCGAGGCGGTGCGGTGAACCCAAATCCAAGCAGCAGTATTCTCAACAAGAACTGAATGTTGACGATGATTGTCTTACTTAGCTTACTTCTTATTTTGCCAACTACAGCCGCATTGGTCGCGGCTACACTTGGAAGAAAAATCAATAATAACACTACGCACCAGAAAGCTGGCCATATACTAACATGGTCACAGTGCTTCTGCTGCGCATGGATAGTGCTTTCAATCATCGTTCTCCTTAACTTGTCATACGTTCCAGACAAACTAATGAGTTCGAATCTCATTGGGAAATTGTTGGAAGTGATAGTAGTTACCCCGATTTTTGTAAGTACGATTGCAGCGATTGGCGCCGCAGCATTTTCAATCTACAAACGGCTCTACACGGCTCATGCATTTGCCTCAATCATCATGTGCATTTCAGTGATTTGGTTATTATTTTCGTGGTCATCAAGAATTTTTGGGTGATTGGGGTCACTCCCCATTATATCATGTTAAGGACGATATCAGATCAGAACAATTGCTTGGAATGCCGCAGTCTCCCCCCAATTTATCCATGCCCCTCCGCCTCGCTACTCTCTCCCTCCTGATCCTCTACCCCATCGCGTGGTTCGCGCCGCTGATGCGCGCGGGGTTCCTGCCGATCTTCGGCCTCAGCGAGATCAGCGTCATCACCGGCCTGCAGTCGCTGTGGAAATCAGACGTCTTTCTGGCACTGATCGTTACCATCTTCGCCCTGTTTGCGCCCTATATCAAAACAATCGGTACCGCCTTGATCCAATGGGACATGCTGGACCCACGAATCCAACCCGCACTCAACATCCTCGGGAAAGTGGCTATGGCCGACATTTTCCTCATCGCGCTATACATCACGCTGGCCAAGGGAATCTCTTACGCCACCGTTGAGACCGCGTGGGGTCTTTACCTGTTTACGGCGTGCATTCTGGCCTCGCTCGCATTGGGACACATTACCGAAATGACACGTGGTTCACGAAATCCTCAGACGTAATTGATTGAAAACGCTTATCTGAGTATCATCTTTATATTTCGAGCAGAAAATTTTTGTAGTTTCGGTCCTGAGCGGATCATTCTGTGTGTGTTAGATGTTCCCCGCTTTGGGCCGGTGTGTTCCGGTTTCAAAAGGAGTTCGTCTAAGATGACTGCCCTCCACAACATTACATTGCAATTTCAGAATGCCTTTTTACGACTGACTTTTTTCCTCATTTGCACTGCGGCATTTTTCCTGGTCGGTGCCTGTCTTTTATCCGCCTTGGGGGTTCTGCCCTGGCTGTCCATGCAGGCCGGTTTCGGCAACGATCCGGCTATGGACGCGGGCATGTATATCCAGATCGGCCTGACCGTGCTGATTCTCATGCTGGCGTTCTATCTGCCCGCTAATGCCCGGATGATGGCGCTTGAAACGTCACATCGTAAGTTCTCATTGAACATGTATGACGTGGCTCAGGCCTACCACTTGGCTCATTCAGCGGATCGCGGCGAAACGTTTCTGCTGTCCTCGGAATTCGACGCAGTTAAGGAAAGGATGGCCTTCCTGCGCCACCACCCCGACCTGCAATCACTCGAACCCGAAATCCTGGAGCTGGCCGCACAGATGAGCCATATCAGCCAAGAGCTGGCAGAAACCTATGGCGATGCCCGCGTCAGCCGCGCCCGCACGTTCCTGCAGCAACGTCAGGAAGAGATCGAAACGTTCCAGAAGCGGATCGAAGAAGCACAGGTCATCCAGCACGAGCTGCGCCAATGGACCCACGATATCGAGATGGAAGAATCCATTGCCAAATCGCAGCTGGCACGTTTGCGGGACGAACTGTTTGAACTGCTGCCCGAATTGTCGGCACAGCTTCAATCGTCCGTGGACGACCGCGATCCCAAGAAATCGAGCGTCATAGCGATGTCGCCGCCCCGCGCCGCCGAATAGGTGCGACGGCGCCCGCCGGGAACGATGGCCCATCGGGCCTGAGGACGCGGCGCGCCACCGGCGGAGGTGAAAGCCCTGCAAGGGCTTGAAGAACCGCCCGCGCTCGGGCACCAAGGCCGAATGGCAAAGACAACTTTCTCCTGCTCGGCCTGTGGCGCAACGCATTCCCGGTGGTCCGGGCGGTGCGACGGCTGCGGTGAATGGAACACAATCACGCAAGACGTGCCTCTTTCGGCTGGCCCTGCAAAGAAATCCCTCGGCGGCAAACGTGGCCAGTGCATTACACTCACGGACTTGTCGACCGAGGAAACACCGCCGCCGCGCACCTTGTGCGGCGTAGAAGAACTGGACCGCGTTTTGGGTGGCGGTCTGGTCCCGGCCTCGGCCCTGCTGGTTGGGGGCGATCCAGGTATCGGCAAGTCGACGTTGCTGTTACAGGCCGCAGCGCGGTTTGCACGTGCTGGCGTCAAGACGGTTTACGTGTCTGGCGAAGAAGCCAGCGCTCAGGTGCGCATGCGCGCGCGCCGTCTGGGTCTAGAGGACGCACCTGTTCAACTAGCCGCCGAAACCAACCTGCGGAACATACTGACGACGCTTGAGGCTGAGAAACCCGGTCTGGCCATCATCGACTCGATTCAGACCATGTGGGCCGACAATGTGGACAGCGCACCGGGCTCGGTGTCACAAGTCCGTGCCGCGGCGCATGAATTGACCACGTTTGCGAAACGACACGGTGTTTCAATCATCATGGTCGGCCACGTCACTAAAGAAGGCCAAATTGCAGGTCCCCGCGTGGTCGAACATATGGTGGACACAGTCCTATACTTCGAAGGAGAGCGCGGCCATCAGTTCCGCATTCTGCGGGCGGTCAAGAACCGCTTTGGCCCTGCGGACGAGATCGGCGTGTTCGAAATGACAGGCAAAGGCCTGGCACAGGTAACCAATCCATCGGCCTTGTTTCTGTCCGAGCGCGGCACACCCAGCCCTGGGTCGGCCGTATTTGCCGGGATCGAAGGCACACGCCCCGTTTTGGTTGAATTACAAGCGCTTGTAGCCCCGTCCCCGCATTCACAACCGCGCCGGACCGTTGTTGGTTGGGACAGTGGCAGGTTGGCGATGATCCTCGCCGTGCTCGAAGCACGCTGCGGCATCCCTTTTGCGGGTCTCGATGTGTATCTCAACGTCGCCGGCGGATTGAAAATTGGTGAACCCGCCGCAGACCTGGCCGTTGCCGCAGCCCTTCTGAGTGCCCGAGAAGACACAGCCCTGCCCGCAGATACCGTTGTTTTCGGAGAAATCTCGTTATCTGGGGCACTTAGACCGGCCCCACAGACCGAAAACAGGTTGAAAGAAGCCCAAAAACTTGGTTTCACATCGGCAATCGCTCCAGCGGGCGGCAAAACCGGTACTGTGGCAGGTCTGACACTCACCCGACCCTCTGATTTGGTTGGGTTTGTTGGCGAAACCTTCGGAGCAGGTTAAAGTCGCCCCCTGAGGGGCAGAAAAAAACAGGCGAGGGCCATGGAAGGTTTTACAATAATTGACGGGGTCGTTGCCCTGATCGTCGTCGTTTCAGGCATTCTTGCCTATTCGCGCGGCTTCTTACGTGAGGTTCTGGCCATCGCAGGCTGGGTCGCAGCCGCAGTGCTGGCCTTTATCTTTGCACCCCAAGCGGTGCCACTGGTCAAAGAGATCCCGGTTGTTGGGGATTTTCTGCGCGACAGCTGTGAATTGTCCGTCATCACGGGCTTTGCTGCAGTGTTTGCAGTTGCACTTATTATTGTCAGCATCTTTACGCCCCTGTTTTCGTCGATCGTCCAGCGATCTGCTTTGGGCGGACTGGATCAGGCACTTGGTTTCTTCTTCGGCATCGCCCGCGGCATCCTGTTGGTTGCCATCGCGTTCTTTGTCTATGACACGGTGATGACGGGTCAGTCCTATACGATCGTTGACGAAAGCCGCTCGGCCAAAGTGTTCGAACAGTTCAGCGACAAGATCGAAGAACAGAACCCCGAAGCGGCTCTTGGCTGGGTCACCCGCCAATATGAAGAACTGGTCGCCAGCTGCGCAGAAGGTTCCGCACCGGCCGAGGATCTGACAGCTCCCACGACTACGGAATAAATGCCTGGCACGGGTGCCACCCATGCTGCAATTGTTGAAACGAGCCGCCGCTTTGCCGGCGGCTCGTTTTCGTTTGTGCCCGTGCTTTTTTTGTAATTGTTTGGAAGATCTTTCCCTGAACGGTTGTCATTAAGTACTTCTTGGGTGTCTTGCCGGGTCTTCAAAAAACCCACACATCCCGATCAAAATCCTCCTAAAAGCGCACTTCTACTTGAGTTTCCAAGTGTTCTTTTTCGGTTGTCCGTTTTCGTAGATCCGAAACTCATTTGCGCCGATGCGTTCGACGCTCCAGCACTTTTGCCCCCAATTCCCTTTCTCACACCACTGATCGTTTTTGACGAACCAGTCCCCCGTGTATTTGTCCTTACCGTCCCAAAGCCCGTTGAGTTTGCCGTTCTTCTTGCTTGTTGCCTTGCTATATGCCTGAATCCACGGCGTCTTTCCGTCATTGTTAGAGACGCCAGACAACTGGCCGCCAGGTATTGTGGCAAGAAGCTCTTCCTGAGTCATGAACACCTGCGCAAACGCTGTTGTCGTCGTCATGGCTCCAAAGCCTGCAGCAATGACTGCCACGCTCAGAAATGAACGCACACTTTTGAGTTGAAAATTACAAAGTCCGTAAGACATGAAACACATCCTTTTCGACAAATCCGAGATTGTAATGACTACTTTTCCCGTTGAGCTACCAGAGAGTCTCAACGCTAGGATTGTATCACAATGACACCAAAACCCCAAAAACTGACGCTGATGGCGCACTGTGGAAGGAAATCACGTCTAATCCGGTCCCATTCCGGGCGCCCGACCAGACTCACCAGATACCCGCTTGTCAGAGCCCGGTACAAAAACAATTAGCTGAAGAGTTTTCGAGATATCTTTTCGACAAAAAAGGGCACTGGTTCGCAGCTACACCCGTTTATTTTTGCTTAGTAAATCTTCGAGTTCAGACGAACCCTTCGCCTGCACAAACCGTGCATCTAATCGTCTTCAAACCGAAACAGCCGTCGCAGCGATTGAATATCGGCTTTCCGTGAATGTCGCGACTTTTGATAACCTCTCCCGATCCGTTACAGATCTGGCAAGGTGCCCGCCCCATACCCCTGCATCGGTGACACCGGCGCTTTACCGGTTCTTCTTTTTTGTTTCCTTGTTTGTGCTGCCACATGGCGGGTATCCGATCGAACCTTTATCATTGCCGAAAACTCACTATGTCGACCATGACACCACATGCCTGCGGTCCCTGTCACCTTTTCATGTTGTTTTTGACAAAATCCGCATGCGTCAAATCGCGAATGTGATCCTTTGATGACACAGGCGCGCTTAGGCATTATGTGAGTGGCGAACTGACATGGAATCGGAGCTGCCGATCTTGCTGTATCTGTTTTCTTACGCGCTCGCCCTTGCGACGCTGGCGTGTTTGCGCCGCCAATCGGCCGGGCGACAATGCGTACAGATACCGCTGTCCAGACGGCCCGACCCGCACACCTAATCAACATAAACACGTCATGGAAATTGGAGCCCGTACATGTGTGGCATTTTAGGGATCGCAAGCAGGACACATGATGTCTTTGCCGAAATCTATGACGGGCTGCTGATGTTGCAGCACCGGGGTCAGGATGCCTCGGGGATCGTGACCTATACCGGTGAGTTCTTCCGTGAGAAGAAAGCGAACGGGCTGGTCAAGGACGTCTTTAACGCCAGTGACGCCGAGACCTTGCTGGGACAGGTCGGTATGGGACATGTGCGCTATCCTACGGCCGGATCGCTCAGCGCGGCTGAGGCGCAGCCGTTTTTCGTCAACGCGCCCTATGGCATCTATCTGGTCCATAACGGCAATATCACCAACACCGCCGAGCAGCGCGAGAAAGTCACCGCCAAATACAGCCGTCATCTGCGCACCACTTCGGATTCAGAGATTCTGCTGAATGTTCTGGCGGACAAAGTGGCCGACGCAATCAAGGTCAACGGCAATGCCGAACCCATCCGCAATATTTTTGCCGGTGTAAAGATGACAATGGAACGCGTTCAGGGTGCCTATTCAGTGATCTGTCTGGTGGCCGGCGTTGGTATGCTGGCGTTCCGCGATCCCTACGGTATTCGCCCCCTGTCAGTTGCCAAGCGCGATGTGGATGGGGACGGCGACGACTATGCCTTTGCGTCCGAAGACGTGGCATTCGGCATTAATGGCTTTGAAAAGCTGCGTGATGTGAAACCGGGTGAGGCCATCCTGATTGACCTCGACGGCAACATGCACACGTTCCAGGCAGTCGACGGTCAGCTGACCCCTTGTATCTTTGAGTACGTCTACCTGGCCCGTCCGGATTCGCTGTTGGATGGTGTTTCGGTCTACAAAACCCAGATGCGTATGGGTCAGACGCTGGCGCGCCAGATTGAGGCTGCAGGGCTAGAGATAGACCGCATCATCCCTGTGCCGGACAGCGCGCGACCTGTGGCACTTGAGGTCGCGAAAGCCACGGGCATTCCTTACCGTGAGGGTCTGGTCAAGAACCGCTATGTAGGCCGCACATTCATCATGCCCGGTCAGGAAGAGCGGCAGAAATCAGTGCGCCGCAAGCTGAACGCCGTTCCGTTGGAGTTCAAAGGCCATAACGTATTGCTGATCGACGATTCCATCGTGCGCGGCAACACGATCAAAAAAATCGTTCAGATGTGCCGCGAAGCCGGGGCCAAGAAGGTGTTCATCGCCAGCGCCTCGCCACCGGTAAAATTCCCCAACGTTTATGGTATCGACATGCCCACAAAGCATGAGTTGATCGCAAACGGTAAGAACATTGAGGATATCCGGCAGGAGCTGGGCGCAGACGCCCTGTTCTATCAGGATCTCGATGACCTGATTTGGTCCGCCAAGGAAGGTAACCCGGATATCGAATCCTTCGATTGCTCGTGCTTTGACGGGAATTACATTACCGGCAGCGTCAGCGAAGACTATCTGGACAGCCTCGAAAACAGCAGCCGGGTCAGCAAGAAAAAGCAGGACATGCAGGTGCCCGGCGGGTCCTGGAATGCGGCCAAACTGGCGTCCGGCTAAGAGTACGCGCCCGAATCAGACTGCAGTGATGGCCCGTTTCGCAATTGCGATGCGGGCCTTTTCACGTATGGGCCGCGCCTGATCGGTTGGTTTTCGCGCACAACTTTTCGATGAAGAAACCGCAATTGCAGGAGCTTTGGCGGCGCAGTTATTCAGCCGCGCTATCGCGCAATCCCCGCCTCTTTAGTTCCTGTCCTTCGTTTGATAGCGCATTTGCCGAACCACTCATAAAACAAGGGGTCAGGCCAACGTGGCCAGGCCGAAAATTATGTCAAACGCCAACGTCAAAAACGCGGCCACACAGACGGGCGCGCTAAAGAAGAATTCAGTCTCTGTGCTGGGCGTCTTTGGTCCAAAAGCTGACATGCGTGCGTTGGTGCGCCTGTCGTCAGGCCGGGTCAAAGAGGTCAAGCCCGGCAGCCGGGTGTCGTCAGGCACTGTGATTGCCATTGATGACGAAGGCGTCATGCTGCGACAAAGCGGCCAGACCAAGCGGATCGTCATCCCCGGAAGTTAATCTGTCTTGACGCCCTGCGCGCATGGGTTCAAACCGCCCTTATGACCGATCAGACTAAAATTGCCCTCATCACCGGGGCTTCGCGCGGATTGGGTGCTGCCCTGGCCGAAGCTCTGGCACCCGAGTATCACATCGTCGCCGTTGCCCGCACCACTGGTGGGCTGGAAGAGTTAGACGACCGGATCAAAGCCAAAGGTGGCGCGGCCACGCTTGCGCCGATGGACATCGCGGACCCGAACGCCATGGCGACCCTGTGCCGGGGAATCCATGACCGATGGGGCAAAGTTGATCTGTGGATGCACACTGCAGTCCACACCTCGGCCCTGACGCCTGTGCATTTCGTGGACCCCAAGGAATGGACGAAGGCGGTCAACATCAACGCAACAGCCACGTCGGTTCTGATCCCGTATATTGCGCCCCTGTTGGGCGACAGCGGCCATGCGGTGTTTTTTGACGATCCCAAAGCGGGTGAGAAGTTCTATGGCATCTATGGAGCAACCAAGGCCGCGCAACTGGCGCTTGCCCGCAGCTGGGCGGTGGAGACAGAACGCACGGGTCCGCGCGTGTTGATCGTGGAACCCGCGCCGATGCCCACGGCTGTGCGCGCTCGGTTCCACCCCGGCGAAGACCGCGATGTGTTGACTAGTCCTGCGGATGAGGCGGCCCGAATTCTGACGCTGTTATAGGAATAGCCCTTTAGGCCATGCGTCCGGCGGGGATATTTTTGGCCAGTTGAAGCGGGCGATCTACGCGATATGTACGCCGTTGCGCCCAGCCAGATCTACAAAGAACTGCCACGCCACGCGACCCGAGCGTCCGCCCCGAGTGGCTTGCCATTCGATGGCCTCGGCGCGCAGGATATCGGCGTCTACGGATACACCATGAGCCGCGCAATACCGATCGATCATCGCAAGGTATTCATCCTGATCGCAGGGGTGGAAGCCCAGCCACAGGCCGAACCTGTCAGAGAGCGAGACTTTTTCCTCGACCGCCTCTGACGGGTTGATTGCGCTGGAGCGTTCGTTTTCGATCATGTCCCGCGGCATCAGGTGACGGCGGTTCGAGGTCGCATAGAAAACAACGTTTTCGGGGCGGCCCTCGATGCCTCCGTCCAGCACCGCCTTGAGCGACTTGTAATGCTGGTCATCGTGGCTGAAAGACAAGTCATCACAGAACAGGATGAACCGGTGTGGCGCTGCCCGCAGATGGTTGAGAAGACGCGCGACCGAGCCCATGTCTTCACGCTGAAGTTCAACCAGTTTGAGGTCAGGAAATTCCGCCTGCAACGTACCGTGGACAGCTTTCACGAGGCTGGATTTGCCCATGCCCCGTGCGCCCCACAACAGCGCGTTGTTGGCCTTGTACCCGGCCGCAAAGCGGCGCGTGTTGTCCAGCAGCGTATCACGTGAGCGGTTGATGCCCACCAGCAGGTCCAGATCGACACGGTTGATCTGTTTGACCGACTCCAGCCGGTCCGGCTCGACTTGCCAGACAAAGGCCGGGGCAGCTTCGAAGTCGGGCGCGGCCAATGGGGCCGGTGCCATGCGTTCCAAGGCGTCAGCGATACGGTTCAGGGCTTGGTCGTTCATAGGCGCCTCCGGTCGGTTTTGCTGGTTTCAAACCATGTTCTGCCGGGTGCAACAAGAGCCGCGTACAAAAAAGGCGCGCCCCAACGGGCGCGCCTGATTGTTACCTATCATCAGGATTACTTGCCTTCTTCTTCCTGAATGATCTCTTCATCCGCTTCTTCTTCGTCTTCATAGTATCCATCGGCGCGCAGTTGTTCCTCGCGCTTCTTCTCAACACGTGCGACCAGGAAGATCGAAACCTCGTACAGCCCATAGACGACCACGAACAGGATGACCTGCGTGATCACGTCAGGCGGTGTCACCAGCGCGGCCAGAACCAGAATGGCAACCACAGCGTATTTACGCACGCCCCCCAGACCTTCGGCAGTTACCAACCCGGCTTTGCCCATCAGGGTCAATAGAACCGGCAGCTGGAAACACAGCCCAAAGGCCACGATGAACTTGATCGTCAGGTTCAGGTATTCCTGTGCCGAGCCCTGGAAGACCACGCTCAGCGGCGCTGTGACCGTGCCGTCAACCACTGCCTCGCCTTCCGCTCCGAACTGCTGGAAGCCCAGGAAAAAGTCGTAAGCCAGCGGCGTGACCACGTAAAACGCAAAGCTTGCCCCCAGCAGGAACATGAACGGCGACGCCAGCATGAACGGCAGGAACGCATTCTTTTCTGTCCGGTACAGGCCTGGTGCCACGAACCGCCACATCTGCATCCCGATATAGGGGAATGCCAGTATGAAGCCGCCCAGCAGCGAGACCTTGATGGCGACGAAGAACCCTTCCTGCGGTGAGATGAAGATCAGCCCACAATCCTGTCCGCGATCAGCAAGTACCTGACACAAGGGATTCGTCAGGAAGTTAAACAGCGGCGTAGCGACCGTGAAACAGATTATCATCCCGATCAGAAACGCCACGACGCAGTGAATCAACCGCGTGCGCAGTTCTGCCAGATGCTCGATCAATGGGGCCGAGCTGTCTTCGATCTCGTCGGTATTGCTCATGTCTTGCTTTCAGTATTCAGCGCGGCTTCGGCCTCTTCAGCCTTGGCTAGCGCATCCGCAGCTTCTTTGGCCTTACGCTCGGCAGCGGCACGCGCGGTCGAGGCCTGGATCTTCTTGGCCTGCTCGGCACGTTCAGCAGCCAGCTTGCCTGTCTCGCTGTCGGGGTCGAACTTGGTCGGGTCCATGCTCTTGGCCATTTCCTGCGCGGCTTCTTTGACACCGTCCATGGCGGTGTTCACGGGATTGGTGGCCGCATTCAGACCCTTCTTGATCTCGTTCACGCCCGCCTGATCCGCCGCCTCGTTCATGGCGCTGCTGAACTCGCGCGCCATGCCACGGGCCTTGCCAACCCAGCGGCCGACATTGCGGAACAACACCGGCAGATCCTTTGGCCCCACAACGATCAGGGCAACAACGCCGATGACCAGAAGCTCGGTCCACCCCAGATCAAACATCTGCGCTTAGACCTTGTCTTTGTCTGTCTCGGGCGTGACGTCTTTGGCCACCTCGGACGCGTCCTGCTCCAGCTCGTCCGCACCTTCTTTAACGCCCTTCTTGAACGAGGTGATGCCTTTGCCCACTTCGCCCATAAGCGAGCTGATTTTGCCGCGGCCAAACAGCACCAGCACCACAACGGCAATCAGCAGAAGACCGGGAAGTCCGATATTGTTAAGCATGTCTCTTCTCCTTTGAAGTCGGCGCAAGCGCGCCGGGAATGTGATCTGGCACTGTGTTTACGCCCGTGCGGTCCATCGCAAAAGCGTGTCGGCCCGGTTCTGTGCCCAAAAACGAACGGATCACGCGATTTTTGAGGACTCGCATTTCTCAACTGACAGGTTTATGTCAGTTGTAAACACGTACAACAGCCCTGTCTCATCAAAACAGGAGCATGACGTGACACAAATCGCAGAAACCGTAACCTTCAAACTCGCGGCCGATGTAACAAAGGAGGATTTCGTGAACATCATGAAAGGCACAGAATCCTTTGTTCGGAACGCGGACGGCTTTGTCTTTCGACGCCTCAGCGCAGGGGATGATGGGCTTTGGACCGACACAGTCATCTGGGCCGACATGGATTGCGCTCAATCCGCCGCCGCAGCCTTTCCAAAGCAGGATTTCGCTCCTGCGGTGATGGCTGCAATCGCGCCGGACACGGTGACTATGCGCCACGATGCAATCCATTGGACCATCGGAGCGTCATGACAAGCAGGACATCCCATGCGCCGCTCTGATCGGCTGTTCGATATCATCCAGATCCTGCGCGACGGTAGACTGCACCGTGCGCAGGACATCGCGGACCGGCTTGAGGTGTCGGTCCGCACCATCTATCGCGACATGGATACGCTGGTTGCCTCGGGCGTCCCGGTCGAGGGCGAACGCGGCGTGGGCTACATGGTGCGTGAGCAGATCACCCTGCCCCCTCTGAACCTGACCCCTGCCGAACTTGAGGCGTTGAACCTCGGTATGGCCATCGTAGCCGAAGCCGCAGACCCCGACCTCAAGGCCGCAGCCACGTCGCTGGCCGACAAGATCGATGCCGTGTTGCCCACGCAAGTAGTGGCCGAGGCTGACAGTTGGAAATTTGCAGTCTATCCCTTTGCCGATGCGGCGCGTGGGCTGGCGCATATGGCCCCGATCCGCGCCGCCATCAAATCCCGCCAGAAACTCCGTCTGTCTTACCGTCGGATCGACGGCGTTCTGACTGATCGGGTCATACGCCCGCTGCACATGGAATACTGGGGGCGCGTCTGGACCCTGACGGCATGGTGCGAGTTACGTCAGGGGTTCCGTGTTTTTCGCATAGACCTGATCGAAACAAACTTGCCCCTGCCCGAGGTCTTCGCAGACGAGCCCGGCAAGAGCCTTAGCGATTATGACCCGCACGCCTGACAGGTCTCGTCTTCTCTCGAATACTCTGGCAGAAGGCACATCCCGCTCGGGGCCATAACCCTCACCGCAGATAGGGTTCCGGATCGACAGATTCGAACCCTTTACGCACCTCGAAATGGACGTAGGCATTGTCGCCGCCGCGCAAGGAGGCGATCTTTTGGCCGCGCTTGACGCGAGCACCCTTTTTCACAGTGATGTTCTCGACATTCGCGTAGACGGTCAGCAGGTCGCTGTTGTGCTTTACCACAATGATCGGCACCTGATCCGCGTCCGCCGTGATTGCGGCAACAGTACCCGCAGCGGCAGCGTTAACCGGGCTACCCGGCGAGGCCGCAATGTCGATGCCTTCGTTCGAGCCCTTTTTATAGGTGCGGATGATCGTACCTGTGACAGGCAGTCCAAGCGCAGAATTGCTTTGCGTAGTTGGCGCTTCGGCGGTCACGTCTGGCGCGGGCTCGGCGGGCTTGATGACTTCATCCGGCAGAGGTTGCGTCGCGCTGGGTGGCGTCGGTGTCGGCGATCCCTGCCCAGGTTGGGTGATCGTAGTCGCAGGGACTGTTGTCACGGCGGCCGCCTCCTGACGGGGCGCAGGCTGGTTCTTGATAGGAATCAGCAGAAACTGTCCTTCACGCACGGTAAAGTCCGACCCCAGCCCGTTCCACTCGGCCAAGGCATCTACCGGCACGTTATACAGGCGCGCGATCGTATACGCGGTTTCGCCGCGCTTGACCTTGTGGCGAATGGGTTCGGGTCCCGCCGGCGCAGGGGCCGGAGCAGGCGCGGCGGTTGGTTGTGCCGGTTCCAGCGTCGATGTGCGCACCGACCCATCCGCCGGAGCTGCGTCAATCGCAGTGCCTGCAATTGTCGCGATATCGACAGAGCTGGCCGCGCTGACGGTACGGGGCAAGGCGACCACCTCGCCATCACGCAGCTGGTCCGCAGCTTGCAATCCGTTAAAACGCGCGACTTCCGCTGCCGGTAATCCGACCCGGGCGGCGACATCGCCAACCGTGTCGCCCCGGCGCGCAACGGCCACTTGATAATTGGGATAGGTGATCACGCCACGCGCATCCGGAGCAGGCCGGTTCGCGGTGGCCGCCTGCGCCGCATCGGCCGTAGAAAACCCGCCGACGTTGCCTCGCAGGTCATAATCTATGGGGCCTTCGCATCCCGCGAGGAACGCCAAAGACGCTACACCTGCTGCGACTGCTGATTTGGAAACTGCTCTCATTTTACTGTCCTCACCGCCTGCCCCTGTTGTCCGGGGTTCCAGCGCTTATCGCGAAATATTTCTTTACGCTCCGTCTTTGCCAAGCCCTTCTAGCAGGGGCACGAACCGAACGGGCAACAATTCATCATAGTCCAGGCCGGTCTCGGTGCGTCTGACCCGGATCAGAGTCTGAACCGCATCCGACTGTCCCACCGGCAAAACCATGATACCGCCGATTTTGAGCTGCGCCAAGAGCGGCCCGGGCGGGTCCTCGGCGGCGGCGGTCACAATGATACGATCAAACGGGGCTTGTTCCGACAAACCGAACGACCCATCCGACAGCATCGCCGTCACATTGGTCATCCCCAATTCACGAAATAGCTCGCCAGTTTCGCGCACCAGACGTTTATGACGTTCAACCGTATAGACCCGGCGCGCTAGCTTGGACAGAACCGCGGCCTGATAGCCCGACCCTGTACCAACTTCCAGCACCGTGTCACGAGGGCGCACATCCAGCGCCTGCGTCATCAGCCCCACTACCGAAGGCTGGCTGATCGTCTGGCCACAGGCGATCGGCAGCGGTGTATCCTCATAAGCGCGCTCGGCGAACAGACCCTTGACGAAACGGCCCCGATCGACCTGTTCCATCGCAGCTAGAACGCGCGCATCCGTTACCCCGCGCGACCGCAGGGCAAAGAGGAACTGCATGGTTGTTTCTGGATCAAGTCCGCTCATTCGATCGACTTCAGTTGTTCCAGAACGTCATGGGCCGTCAGGTCCGCACGCATCGGTGTGACCGAGATGTAGCCCCCAAGGTTAACCGCCGCATCGGTTCCGGGTGCGGTCGGGTTATGCTGATAGCCGCCCTTGATCCACAGGAACCGCCGACCGGACGGCGAACTGTGCGGTTCAACCGAGAAATTGGTATCCCGGCGAAAACCCTGCGGCGCGATGCGCGTCCCCAGAACCTCATCCGCCGGCACAGGTGGGAAATTCACGTTGTAAAACAGGCGGTAATCGCCCTGCTCTTCAGGCGTTGCTTTCAGTATTCGCCGCACAAGGTCGGCCCCGTAACGCGTTGCAGCCTCAAAAGGATCATCCAGACCCAGGTTGCGCGGCCCGAAATACTGCGACAAGGCAATTGCAGGAATACCCTGCAGGGCGGCTTCCATCGCCCCACCCACCGTGCCGGAATACAGCGTGTTCTCGGCCGAGTTGTTGCCGCGGTTCACACCGGACAACACCAGATCGGGCGGCGTGTCTTTCATGACGTCGTGCAGCCCGGCCAACACACAGTCAGCGGGTGAGCCTTCGGCGGCATAGCGGCGTTCGCCCAGCTTGGCGACCATCATCGGGTGGGTATAGCTGATGCAGTGGCCGACACCCGATTGTTCGAACGCGGGTGCCACGACCCAAACCTCGCCATCCGGGCCTGCCAGATCGGCGGCAATCGCCTCAAGTGCGATCAGCCCTGGGGCATTGATCCCGTCATCATTGGTCAGAAGTATACGCATAAGCCCCATCCACCCGGCGTTTTGCCCTTGATAGACCCGCCCCCGCGTCGCGGCAAGCAAAGCGCGCGTCCAATCTGATGCTTTCGCGCACCACTTGGCGCTAAACTGTGGCTTTCCAGCCTAAACCGGGAAAACGAAACACCTGTCACGTCGGATGGTCAGCCACATGACCCGTCCCGGACTGGGAACAAAGACATTGGGCACCGTCGCCCTCAGGATCGAGCCGTCATGGTCCATCCGAAATTCAACAAGGCTTTCGTTGCCCAAAAACCGTGCCCGCTCGACTACGCCCCGCGCGGCAACGCCGTCGGTCGGTGTCGGCAGCGGCCCCTTGCCGTTACGGTCAAAGTCCAGCCGCACGTGCTGAGGGCGGAATACGATTTCGACATCTGTATTGTCCGGAACGCCGGGTGCCAGAAATTGCCCGAATGGCGTTTCGGCCAAGGCTCCATTCACTTTGGATTGCAAAACATTGATATCACTAAAAAACGCCACCGCCGCCTTGTCCGCCGGGCGGGTAAAGACGTTGTAGGGCGCGCCTTGTTGCACGACTTTACCACGCCGCATCAGGGCGATTTCATCCGCCATGCGCATCGCTTCTTCCGGCTCATGCGTGACTAGAACAACTGCGGCGTCCTCTTCCTTGAGGATCGCAAGCGTTTCATCGCGAATGCCGTCCCGCAACCGGTTGTCGAGGCCCGAGAAAGGTTCATCCATCAGCATGATCCGCGGACGCGGGGCCAATGCGCGGGCCAGTGCCACACGTTGCTGCTCGCCACCTGACAGATGATGCGGGTAGTCATCGACGAAACGCATCAGGTCGACTTTGCGCAGCAGCGCTTCGACGCGGGCGCGCTTTTCGTCCCTATGCCCCTTCAGGCCAAAGGCCACATTGTCGGCAACGCTGAGATGCGGAAACAGGGCAAAATCCTGAAACATCAGCCCTATTTCACGCCGTTCGGGCGGCACACGAAACACCGTGTCACAGATCAACTTGCCATCGACATAGATTTCACCGGATTCCTGCATCTCGACCCCGGCGATCATGCGCAGGGTTGTCGACTTGCCGCAGCCCGAAGGCCCCAACAGACAGGTCACCTGCCCCGCCCGCACCGTCAGCGAGACGTCATCCACAACAACCCGCCCTTCATACCGGGCGATCAGATTTCGGATTTCCAACCGAGGAGGAGTAGCGTTTTCTGTCACCGATGGGCCCCGTTGCCTTTCCCGATCAATTCCATCGGGCTTAGGCGGGGATAACAACCCCGCCCCTCAGGCGCAAGAGATCAGCAACAGCTGCCGGATGGGGCCTCGCCCATGGCTTCAAACGGGCTTTCACCACCGCAGCCTTCGAAAATCCCGTAGTGGGTCGAGAAATCGCCAATGAAGTCGAAATGCCGGGCAAAACGGGTGTCTTTCAACATTATCCACGTGTTGCCGCAGACAGGAAAGACCCTACCTGCCTCGATCGCGTGGTGATCATCCAGTTCGAACAGATGCGGGGCGTTCGGGATGGTGCCCTTGTAGATCACGGCCTGGCCGTAATCTTCACACGCAGGCTCCAACTCGGGCAGCTTGAACAGGCGGTAGGTGGCGGACAGGAATTTAAGAGGCGCAACACGCTCTTCGAGCACCGCGTTTTCAATAGTCAGCGGACGATGCGTGACCCGGCGCGGGTCGCCAAAGCCAGCCTTGCGCGACATCGACAGAAAATCGTTCCAGTACAACGCGCCTGACAAGCATTCGCCGTACAAAACCTCATCCTCGGCCATCTCTTTGGGCACGCGGCGGTCTGAATAGACGTCCGAGAAATACATCTCGCCCCCGTCTTTCAACAACCGGTGCGCGCCGCGCAAAACAGCCTCTTTATCGGTGGCCAGATTGATCACGCAGTTCGAGACGATGATGTCAAAAGAACCGGGTTCCAGGTCAAGCTCATCCAGCTTTTCGATATAGCCATGGTGGAATTCCACATTGCTGGCAGAATGCCCAAAGGCCTGCGGGTGATAGTCCTGATGCGCCCGCGCGACGTCCAGCTGTTCCGGTGTCATATCCACACCCACAACACGCCCCTTTTCACCTACCATTGCGGACAAGGCATAAACATCACGTCCCGCACCACAGCCGAGATCCAGAATGCTCATCCCCTCAAGGTCGTGCGGAGCGATCAGACCGCAGCCATAGTAGCGCGTCAGAACTTCGTCATGAATTTTCGACAAGATCTTTTTGACATGATCCGGCATGTCATCAGGCGTACAACACGCGTTTGTCTGCAAGTCCGAGCTGCCCTGCAAGACTTCGCCATAGTAATTCTGCACTGACTCATGCTTCATCGCGGTTATCCTTTTGTCTGATGGCTGCATAGCAGCTAATGCAGCGCGGGGCTTGGCGCAATCCGGGCCTTTAGAATCTGACGAAAGCGTGAGGGCGTGTAGGGGTTATGCCATCAGTTCGAAATCAACGCCCGCGCGCAGTTTGCCGTTAACCTGTATCTCAAGCCGATGCGCACCGGGGATAAGTTTGAACGTGGTCGCGTCACCTTTGAGCTTGTGCTTTTTGGTCAGGGTAAGAGCACCGTCTGCCAACGCGGACTGTTTCAGCTTGTGCACTTTGGCAGAGGTTTTACCCCCAGGCCTTTGAAAATGAACAATGTAATCCACCAAAACAGGTTGGTCGCCGTTACCACTCAGCATTACATCGAATTCCAACGCGCCGCCGATCCTTGCATCACCCTTTATGGTAACATCGGCCGAAACCTTCGCATCCGGGTCAAAGCCCAGCATTTTCATGGCGCGCGGATGGCCTGCTTTCACAAGACCACGCAAGGTGTGCGAGGTCATCCAGTCCAACTCATCCTGATCCTGTTGCCCTCTCGTGTCCCACTCCTGCAACCGATCCAGAACCAGATCGGGATCTTTCTTGGAGATGTCGTTCAGGTGGTTGGCTACCGACCGCGTGACATATCGCGTCCCATCGGCATGCAGCCGGTCCAGTAGAGGCAGCGGATCGGTCAGGTCCAGCCCCACCGCCTGCCCCCAAGGCAAACGCGGTCTTGTGCCTTCGCTGACCAGTCGGCGCACGTGGTAACTGTCGTGTATGCACCATTCCTGCATCCGCGCCAGCACCTGTTCCTGATGGGTATTGAGGAATGGCCGTATGGCCCATTCCATTGAAAACCTCTGGGTCAGTTCCTCAAGCACATCCAATGACTGATCCGGATGATCCATCCCCACGGCAACAACCCAGTCACCCAGCGGCGCAAAGATGAAATCACCAAAATCATCATCCGTTTTGCCGGGATCCAATGGCGGCGGCAGAGCGCGCAGCAGCGTTGGTGCGATCTGAGGCACGTCGCCCGACACCGCATGTTGCAGACATTCGGCGATCCAGGCCATCCTCTCTTTCAACTCCAGATCCAGCAGACGCGACATGACCTGCGCCTCAAACGCCTCGGCATCAAAGGACGGGTCCGCGCCCGCGAAAAGTCCCGCCAAGTAGCGGGTCTTTTCGACATTAAACAGTTGATCTTTAAGCGAGAAGTTTTGTGCCATGATCACATCGTCAGGTTGGTGGCGCCACCATCCAGCAGTATGTTCTGCCCGACAATGAAACCGGCATTCTGCGAACACAGGAACGCACAAGCTGCACCAAATTCTTCACGCGTTCCATACCGTCGCGCCGGGATGGTTGCCGCGCGTTCAGCGCGCGCCTCGTCCATTGAAATTCCTTTTTGCTCAGCCACGCCACCATCCAGTGAGTCCGCCCGGTCGGTGGCGTGAATGCCCGGCAGCAAGTTGTTGATCGTTACACCTTTTGGTGCCACCTGACGCGCAGTTCCCGCGACATACCCCGTCAAACCGGTGCGGGCCGCGTTCGACAGACCCAGTGCGGGGATCGGCGCGCGCACAGATTGCGAGGTGATATTCACCACCCGGCCCCAGCCTTTGTCCATCATCCCAGGCAACAAAGCCTTCATGAACGCAATTGGCGTCAGCATGTTGGAGTCCAGCGCTTTGATAAAATCATCGCGATCCCAGTCCGACCACAAACCCGGGGGCGGGCCTCCGGCATTTGTCACAAGGATATCAACACTCTGCGCGACTTTTATCACCTGTTCTTGCCCGTCAACCGAGGTCACATCGCAGGCGACGGTTTGCACGTCCACCCCATGTTCAGATCGCAGGCGCGTGGCCTCGGCTTCCAAAGCCTCAGACCCGCGCGCGTTCATCACCAGATCAACGCCGGCCGCTGCAAGCGCCTCGGCACAACCCAGACCCAAACCTTTACTACTGGCACAAACCAGCGCACGTTTACCTTTGATCCCAAGATCCATCTGATCCTCCCTGTCTTTGCCGCACATCTAGCACCAGCCTTTCAGGGAAGACCAGAAACCAAAACACGTTAGTAAAAGAATTCTTCGCGCACGATCTTGCCGTCTGCGACATGGTAAATAGCGACTTCGCGCATATCAAAACTGTCGCCACTTTCCTTAACTGTGCCCTGCACTTCGAAGATCACGGCAAAGCGGTCGTCGCCATGCATAAACGGTTCGCTGACCGAAGCGCCGCTTACATCATGCGCGCCTTCCCACCATTCATGTTTGCCACGTATGCCATCACGACCTGCGGTTTCACGACCCATGCCCATGGCATCTGTCGCTTCGACCGAAATGGCATCGTCTGCATAGAGTTTGTCCAAATTCGCTTTGGCCCGGCCTTCCCGACATCCAGCGACCAGTTCGTCTGCAATTTTTTTTAAATTCATCACACCTCTCCACTATTTGTTCACTATATGTTCTCATTGCCAAAGCTCTGCGATTCGAACCAGTCCCTTTGTCTTGCCTCGGCAGGATTCCCCGCATATACGCGCGTTCATGCTTGATACCGCCACCAACCAACCCGTTTTGCCGCCCGAGATTGCTCGGCGCCGGACATTCGCCATCATCTCGCACCCGGATGCGGGCAAGACGACGCTGACCGAAAAGTTCCTGTTGTACGGGGGCGCCATTCAAATGGCAGGTCAGGTGCGCGCCAAGGGTGAGGCAAGACGAACACGCTCGGACTTCATGCAAATGGAGAAGGATCGCGGTATCTCGGTTTCCGCCTCGGCAATGTCGTTTGACTACGACAACTTCCGGTTCAATCTGGTGGATACGCCCGGTCACAGTGATTTCTCGGAAGACACCTATCGCACGCTGACCGCAGTGGACGCCGCCGTGATGGTTATCGACGGCGCGAAAGGCGTGGAAAGCCAGACGCAGAAACTGTTCGAGGTCTGTCGCCTGCGTGACCTCCCGATCCTGACCTTCTGTAACAAGATGGACCGCGAAAGCCGCGATACGTTCGAGATCATCGACGAAATCCAGGAAATGCTGGCCATCGACGTCACCCCTGCTGCCTGGCCCATCGGCGTGGGCCGCGATTTCATCGGCTGCTATGACATGCTGCGCGATCGGTTGGAACTGATGGACCGCGCCGACCGAAACAAGGTGGCCGAAAGCGTCGAAATCAATGGGCTGGACGACCCGAAACTTGCCGAACACGTGCCCGAGCATCTGTTGGAAAAGTTCCTTGAAGAGGTTGAGATGGCGCGCGAGCTGCTGCCCGCCATGGACCCGCAGGCAGTGCTTGAGGGGCATATGACCCCGATCTGGTTTGGTTCGGCGATCAATTCGTTCGGTGTCAAGGAACTGATGGAGGGCATCGGCGCCTATGGCCCGCAGCCGCAGATCCAGTCTGCCGAACCTCGTCAAATCGCGCCCGACGAAAAGAAAGTCGCCGGCTTTGTCTTCAAAGTTCAGGCAAATATGGACCCCAAGCACCGCGACCGCGTGGCATTTGTTCGTATGGCATCGGGCCATTTCAAGCGTGGCATGAAACTGACCCATGTGCGGTCGAAAAAGCCGATGGCGATTTCGAACCCTGTGCTGTTTCTGGCGTCCGACCGTGAATTGGCCGAAGAGGCCTGGGCCGGTGATATCATCGGCATCCCCAACCACGGGCAATTGCGCATCGGCGATACGCTGACCGAAGGCGAATCTATCCGGGTGACCGGCATCCCCTCATTCGCGCCTGAACTGCTGCAAACCGTGCGCCCCGGCGACCCGATGAAAGCCAAACATCTGGAAAAGGCGCTGATGCAGTTTGCCGAAGAAGGTGCGGCCAAGGTGTTCAAACCCTCAATCGGATCGGGCTTTATCGTTGGCGTCGTTGGCGCGCTGCAATTTGAAGTGCTCGCCAGCCGGATCGAGATGGAATACGGCCTGCCCGTTCGGTTCGAAGCATCTCAGTTCACCTCGGCCCGCTGGGTCAGCGGTGACAAGGCCGAGGTCGAAAAGTTCGTCAACGCCAACAAGCAGCACATCGCCCATGATCATGATGGCGACATCGTCTATCTGACGCGCCTTCAGTGGGACATCGACCGGATCATCCGCGACTATCCCGAACTGAACCTGACGGCCACGAAAGAAATGATGGTGTGATGTGTCAGGCTGATTGCACAGGCAACATGGCCTGTGCAATTTTACACGCATGAATGACGACCTCCAGACGCCCACAGGCGCAGTACACGGGTTCGGCGCCCAGAAAAAACTTTTTGAATTCAGTATGGAATCGCCCGACGCTCATTCTTGCGTTGCGCGTAAATATGGCGTCGCACAACAGGTCTGGGCATGACGACCTGGGGCATCGTCTCAATGGTTCGCGGATCGACCCGCGACATACTCAGGTTCGCGGCCCATCACCTCGATCTGGGTGCGGACTATCTGTACATCTACCTGGACGAACCCAACCGTGAGGCGCACCGGGCCCTCAGGAAACACCCAAAAATCAGAGCGCGAATCTGCGACGATGCCTTTTGGGAGAAACGCAAACGCGACCGCCCGGACCGCCATCAGGTTCGTCAGACACTTCATGCCACATTCGCCTATCGCAACACCGATCTGGACTGGCTGGCCCATATCGACGTGGATGAGTTCCTTTGGTCTTCAAAACCCATCCGTGAGCAGTTGCAATCCGTCCCCGCCGAAATCCCTGCCGTCCGCGTCCGGCCGATGGAGGAAATGTCAGGGGGCGAAGATCTGTTCAAAGCACATATCCCCAGCGGACCGGACCGTTCAGCCATAGTGCAGTCGATCTATCCCAACTATGGTGGCTTTGTTCTTGGCGGGTTTCTCAGCCATGTTCAGGGTAAATTATTTGTCCGTACAGGTATGGAAAAGCTGAACTTTCGAATCCACAATTTGTTTCAAAACAAAAAGCTTCTGCCCTGCAAATTTGAACTTCCGGGGTTAGAGCTGTGTCATCGCCACGCCCCGGATTGGAACCACTGGGCGGCGCATTATCAGTTCCGGATGGCGCGTGGGTCCTATCAACCCGGCATGTCCCCTAATGTTCCGCGCGAACTGGGCGGTCTGAACAAGAATGAGCTGTTCAACTGGATCGAGACAGAACAGGGCCAGGACGGCTTGCGCGCGTTCTATGACGAAATTAGCGGTGCCGATCCTGGCGTACGCACACGTCTCGAAGAATATGGGTTGATCCGGCACAGACCGCTGGATCTGGACGCGAAAGTTGTGAAACACTTCCCCGGAAGCTGCTGAATTGTTGCGGAAAATCTGCAGTGGGCGCTAGCGACGTCAGGTTAAGGGCTCTTCATTTGACCCTGCCCCATGATTTTGTTATGTCCGCGCAAAGCCGCAATGCGCCTGACAGCGTATGGCCATCCGGGCCCGGCATTCCATTGACGCGCGGGCTAGGTCTAGTGTCCGCATGAACCGGACATACATGACAAAATTTAACGAACTGAACCTGAACCCGAAGGTCCTCAAAGCCATTGAGGAAGCCGGATACGAAACGCCCACGCCAATTCAGGAAGGCGCGATTCCCGCTGCCCTTGAAGGTCGTGATGTTCTGGGCATTGCTCAGACCGGTACCGGCAAGACGGCCAGCTTTACGCTGCCGATGATCACCTTGCTGGCTCGTGGGCGCGCCCGTGCACGTATGCCGCGCTCGCTGGTGCTGTGCCCAACCCGGGAACTGGCCGCGCAGGTGGCCGAGAATTTCGACACCTACGCCAAACACCTGAAACTGACCAAAGCGCTGCTGATCGGTGGCGTTAGCTTCAAAGAACAGGACGCGTTGATCGACCGGGGCGTTGACGTCCTGATCGCCACACCGGGTCGCCTGCTGGACCATTTCGAACGCGGCAAGCTACTGCTGACCGGTGTTCAGATCATGGTTGTCGACGAAGCTGACCGGATGCTGGACATGGGGTTCATCCCCGATATCGAACGCATCTTCTCGCTGACGCCGTTCACGCGCCAGACCTTGTTCTTTTCGGCCACTATGGCGCCCGAGATTGAGCGGATCACTGACACCTTCTTGTCTGCACCCACGCGGGTCGAGGTTGCGCGTCAGGCCACCGCTTCGGAAACTATTGAACAGGGCGTCGTGATGTTCAAAGGCGGTCGTCGGGATCGTGAGGCAAGCCAAAAACGCAATGTCCTGCGGGCACTGATCGACGCTGAAGGCGAGAAATGCACCAACGCCATCATCTTCTGCAACCGCAAGACCGATGTGGATATCTGCGCCAAGTCTCTCAAGAAATACGGCTATGACGCCGCCGCGATCCACGGCGATCTGGATCAATCCCAGCGCACGAAAACACTCGACGGCTTCCGGGACGGGTCTTTGCGCCTACTCGTGGCCTCGGACGTGGCCGCGCGCGGATTGGATGTGCCATCCGTCAGCCATGTGATCAATTTCGACGTCCCCGGCCACCCCGAGGATTACGTCCACCGCATTGGCCGCACCGGTCGCGCCGGGCGTGAGGGCAAGGCGATCACGATCTGCTCTTCCCGCGATGAAAAGGCGCTGGCGGCGGTGGAGAAGTTGATTCAGAGAGAAATTCCCCGTCTGAACAACCCGATTGAGGCGGATGACTCCAAAGCCGATACCCCAAAGACCGAGAATCAGCCCAAAGCGGCGGACACCAAAAAGTCCGATCGGCGCAAAAGCGAGCCCCGTACGGAAAGAGAGCCTCGTAAGGATAGAGAACCGCGCAAGGATAGAGAGCCCCGTAAGGACAAAGAGTCCAAAGGCCGCGGTCGCAGAGACGACAGGGGCCCTGCAGTTGTCGGCATGGGCGATCACTTGCCCAGCTTCATCGCCCTCAGCTTTGACGAACGCCGTGCAGGCTAAATCGTAAGCACCAGTGCCAGTATCGAGGCACCAAGCAACGTCATCCCGGCGATCTCGCGCCGGGTGATTCTTTCGCGGAAAAACAATAGCGAGGCGAACAGGCTGAAGATCAGTTCGACCTGCCCGAGAGCTTTGACATAGGCCGCGTTTTGCAGCGTGAAGGCAAAAAACCAGCAGAACGATCCACATAGACTGGTGAGCCCGACAAAAACGCTCGTTCGGCGTGTGTCCCAAACTGCGCGCAGCTCGGCACGGTCGCGCCACAGCAACCACAGTCCCATGCTGAGGAATTGGAACGAAACCACCACGGCCAAGGTGACCAGTGCCCGAAACCAGGCGTCTAAATCCCCCAGTTCCAACGAGGCACCGCGATAGCTAACGGATGAGAAAGCAAACAGCACGCCCGAACCCAGCCCAAGGCGCGATGCACGGTTGGTGAGGTGTGCCCACCAAGCCCCTTCCCCACCAGGGCTTTTCGATAACAGCAAGACCGCCACCAGTCCCAGAACAATCGCAAACAACGCACCCGAGGACACCTGATCGCCCAGGACCAGAAATCCGACGATGGCGGTTTGGATAACTTCAGTCTTCTTGAATGTAATACCGACGGCAAAATTGCGTTGCTTGAACAGGGCCACCACGCAGATGGTCGCCAGTATTTGCGTAGTCCCGCCGATCACTGCAAACAACCAGAAACGCCCGGTCAGGGCCGGCAGGCTGAACCCGGTCAATTGCATCGCCACGATCAGCGCAAGAACGGCCAACGGCATGGAATAGGCAAAACGCGCAAAAGTCGCGCCGGCTGCCGAAAGTTTCACGGTGCTCAGCGACTTTTGCAGCATGAACCGCACGGTCTGAAATGCCGCGGCGGCGATGGTGATGGGAATCCACAAACTCATGGATTCCCTTGTGTCGTCAAATCAACCCTTTGGCCAGAGCGGATGCTCGACCGGGTCCTTGGTACGCCAGAAATAGGACCGGAAAATCTGCCCGTAAGACCGGTAGACATAAGCGTGGTTGCTGGCCAGATAGCGGTCTTTTCCGGCACGATAAAGCGCAGGCAACCGATACCACGGAGCACCGGGATTCATGTGATGAACGACGTGCAGATTGTTGTTCAGAAACAAAAAAGCCAACAATCCACGATCTTCAACGATGACGGTTCGGGCGCTGGAGTTTTCGTGCGCTCGGTGTTCAAGAAACGTCCGGATCTTGACCAGGCCCAAGCCAATGTAAGCAGACAGAACAAAGGCCCATACAGGCATTGGAGACCCAGCAACCACCCACAAAACCGCGGCCACCCCAACCAGGTGCAGCCCCCATGCCAACAGTACGGCTCTGTCTCCGCGTTTGGCGCCGCGCAACTCATCCCGAAAGAAGAGATACTGACCAATCGTCGGGCCCAACACCATGCGCCCGAGTAGTGTGTTGTTCGCCCTCAGGAGCCGCTTTTGCCAGCTTTTGAGCGTATTCCAAACCTTCGGGTCCAGATAGTTCGACTCGGGGTCGTCATAGGGGTCGGTCAGGGTCGAATCCCTGTGGTGCGCCAGATGTAGGTCGCGGAACCGGTTGTAAGGAATGAACAAGGTTAGCGGCAGCGCCATCAGCGCCTCGTTCAGCCAACGCGTGCGGAACGGGTGCCCGTGCAGCGCCTCGTGCGTCAGTGATGAGTGCAGCGCCGCGACCAAGCCCATGGCGGGGATTGCCAGCCAAATGGGAAGTGTGAATATCACCGTCAGCCACGCTGCATAACACGCAATGATCAGGGCAAAGGTGCCCCACTCGGGACCCGGCCGCTCAGACATTTCGACCCCATGAGATGCCTGCCCAGACACGCTCATAGATCACGTACATCGTCAGGCCGATGCCCGTGTTCACAATCGCCAACGTCCCACCAACTGCGGCAGAGCCTGTCGCGATAAGACCCACCAGAGTCATCATGACCAGGCCCATCGCATTCCACACCACAGCCTTCACGACCGATCTTCGTCGCGTTTCCATTCCGTCACCCATATTATTGTTATTTTTTAAGAATTACGGATCGTGGCCGAGTTGAAAATTCTGAATATGATTAACAAAATTCATCATCCATGATATAAATCAACATATGACGGATAAATTAGACAAACGAGACCGCGCTGCACAGTTTCGCCAACGCCTTGCCCGCGCGATGGAAGAACGTGACATCAGCCAAAGCGCGCTGGCCCGGGATATCGGTGTCGACCGATCGACCGTATCCCAACTTTTGACTGGCGAAGGTGCGCGCCTGCCGAACGCGCATGTCGTTGGCAGCTGCGCCACAGCGCTAGGTGTTTCGGCTGACTGGCTGCTGAGCTTATCGGATCGGCCAGAAAGCGCTGCAGAGCTTCTGGCGCTTTCTCTGAGTATGACCAAGGCGCCACGCGCGCTGGTCGATGAGCGCATTTTTGAATGGCACAAAGAAGCGGCTGGCTACAAGGTTCGCTATGTACCTGCCACCCTGCCCGACATGCTGAAAACCCGCGCTGTGCTAGAGTGGGAATACGCCCCCCATCTGGGGCGAACGGCGGATCAGGCCATCGGCGCATCAGAAGACCGGCTGACGTGGATGCGCAGTGCGCAATCAGATTATGAAATCGCCATGCCACTGTATGAGATCGACAGCTTTGCCCGCGCGACCGGATACTACGAAGGCCTGTGCCCAAAGATCAGGATGGATCAGATCGACCACCTGTTGGAGCTGAGCGACCAGCTTTATCCCCGAATGCGCATCTATCTGTTTGATGCCAAACGCCTCTATTCTGCGCCGGTCACGATTTTTGGCCCGCTGCTGTGTGTGTTCTACGCGGGCAGTCACTATATGGCCTTTCGGGACCGCGACAGAATCGAAGTTTTTTCCCGTCATTTCGATACGTTGGTGCGAGAAGCGGATGTGACGGCGCGGGACTTCCCCGATCATCTCAGGCAGCTGCGATCAACGATTTCCGCCTGATAACGGCCTCATAGATGCGTAAGCGACCAAGGTGTGATATCGTCACTTGGCGCGAACTTTCGAGCGATCCGATCACAGACGGAGGACCATAGGAATGGACGCATTAAAAACTGCTCAATACGCACGGGCGCTTTATTCCGCCCACGGAGATCAGGCTGAGGCGGAAGCCGCGCAGAAGATGCGCGAATGCAAAGACGCCGGGAACATGCAGCAAGCCCGCGACTGGCAGGCGGTTCGCCAGAGCATCCGCCAGATTCGCGGACCCAATCAGGGTTAGATTTTCGGGTCGGGGTTGACGGTGTGCCCATCAACGGCAATCACCTGCCCCGACACCAGCCGCGCCGCATCCGATGCAAGGAACACGGCCATATTGGCGATGTCGTGACCTTCGACAAAGCGACCCATTGAAGTGCCCGAGGCGTAACCGTCATAGACTTGGTCACGCGTCATGCCCTTGGCGTCGGCTTCTCGCTGCAGCACGCCTTCCATCCGTGGGCCTTCTACTGAGCCAGGGCAGATGACATTGCATCGCACGCCATGCGCGCCAAGCTCCATCGCCAGGGTCTTGGCCAGACCGATCATCCCCCACTTCGCAGCAGCATAAGGCGCGCGATTAGGGTACCCATATTGGCCAGCCGTCGAAGACGTAATGACCACCGCGCCACTGCCCTGACGTTTCAGGATCGGCGCCGCGTGTTTGGCGCACAGAAAGGCACCCTCCAGATTTACTGCAAGGCACATGCGCCAATCGTCCAATGCAACGTCTTCAACCGAAGCGGTTGGTCCCGCGATTCCTGCGTTTGCGCACAGGGTGTCCAAACCACCCCATTCCGCCTCGATGTCTTGGAACAAGGTGGCCACGGCATTCTCGTCCGCGACGTTCGCCTCGGACCGCCGCCAATGCGCCGGACAAACTGACAGCGCCTTCGGGTTGACGTCAGCCACCCAGACCTGCGCACCAGCTGCGTCAAAGGCTTTGGCCATAGCGCGGCCAACGCCCGAGGCGCCAGCCGTGATCAGAACGCGCCCACTCATGCCGGTTTGCGGATCGCAGCACCCGCACCTTCAGGATAAGGCAATCCAGCCTGAGCTTCGGCGATCCGGGCCATAGCCGCTTCGATCTCGGCCGAAGGTGCGCTCGGACGACGGGTTTCCAGACTTACATGCAGCAGGAAGCTTTCGCCCGTGGCCAAAAGCTTGTCGCCTTCGTACATGGAATGGAACACGTGCAGCTTCTTGCCCTGCCCCAAAAGCAACTGCGTGCGCACTTCGATCTTTGCACCCGCGTGGACTTCGTCGATATAGCGGAGGTGGTTTTCGGCCGTAAAGTAACTGCCACCCGAGGAGATGTAATCCGCATCGCAGCCCATGATTTCCATGAAGCGGTCGGTCGCTGCGGCGAAGGCTTCAAGGTACCGGGCCTCGTTCATGTGGCCATTATAATCCGTCCAATCCAACGGCACTGCACGCGCCAGTGTCAGAATTGGTTGGCTCAGATCGGCCTGATCCATCGTCGGCAAGGCACCCGGTTTCAGCGCCGCGTCATGCTGGTTCAAAACAGCACCGGCCCCATAATCTTGTGCTTTGAGGGCCCGCATCATGCCAACAAGGTTGTTGTCCCGAATACGCTCCAATTCGCGGATTGAGTGCATGCCCGATTGTGCGTCAGACTGATCCGCGATCATGTCGACCAGCTCATCAGTGAACTCGGGCACATCCATCAACTTGGTCCAGGGCCATTTCAGTGCCGGACCAAACTGCGCCATGAAATGCCGCATCCCCGCCTCGCCACCGGCCACGCGATAAGTTTCGAACAGACCCATCTGTGCCCAGCGAATGCCAAAACCCATGCGAATTGCTTCGTCGATCTCTTCAGTCGTGGCGATACCGTCCTTGACCAACCACAGCGCCTCGCGCCAGACGGCTTCGAGGAACCGGTCAGCAATATGCGCATCAATTTCTTTTTTGACATGCAGAGGGAAGAAACCCACCGATTTCAACAGGTCCTTCGCGCGGTCGACCAACTCGGGCGTGTTCTTGTCGGTCGGCACCAATTCGATCAGCGGCAGCAGGTAAACCGGATTAAACGGGTGTGTCACCACGATTTGTTCAGGGCGCAACGCGCCTTCCTGCAACTCGGACGGTTTGAACCCGCTGGTTGACGACCCGATGATCGCCTCCGGATCGCAGGCCTCTTGCAAGCTTTTGTAAACCTTCAGCTTCAGATCCAGCCGTTCAGGTACACTTTCCTGAATCCAAGTGGCCCCTTGCACGGCGTCCGTCAGATCGTCGTGGAAGGAAAGCGCCCCTTCAGACGGCAAAAGCACATCACTCAACCCCGGCAGAGACCGGCGCGCGTTGTCCAGAACTTCACCAATCTTGCGCTCGGCCTCAGGGTCCGGATCAAAAACCCGAACGTCCCAACCGTTAAGCAAGAACCGCGCGGCCCACCCGCCACCGATTACACCACCACCGATGATTGCTGCTGTTTGTGTCATTTCTTTTCCTAGTCGATACAGATCACCAGCTCGCGTCCCGTCTCATCCAGATGAGGAATGCACCCGAACTGCGGCGTGACCGCGCTGCATTGTTTGGTCTCGGACAGGCAAAAGCCTTGACAGTCCGAACCTTTTTCACAGGTCTTGCCCGCATCTGCCAGCGGCAGAACGCACACATATTGCTGGGCTTTGCCTGCAACCTCGTAGACACCGCCTTTGGCTTCGCAGGCCTGCCTCCCATTGTTCACAGAAGCCGCCTCCGCCTTTTCATCCGCCGGAAGGCAAGCCGCCATAAGCCCCGCTCCAACGACAGCCAGACACCGCAACATCACTTTCATGAGTCTCATTCCCTCAGTTGATGCCCCGGTGTCATGGCAAGGCGAACTTCCTACAAGGAGAAAATTCAACCCTTAGGTGCTCGTTTCACCAGCCCCAGCTTCTCACGCACTTCCTGCGCGCCGATCACCCGCGCGCCCATGTTCGAAACGATGGTGTTCGCCCGCTCAACCAGCTGCCAGTTTTCCGCAAGAACGCCTTTATCGAGGAACAGATTGTCCTCAAGGCCAACGCGCACATTGCCGCCCGCCAGCACCGAAGCCGACGCATATGCCATCTGGTTCCGCCCAAGCGCGAATGCGCTGAAGGTCCAGTCATCAGGCACGTTATTCACCATGGCCATAAAGGTGTTCAGATCATCCGGAGCCCCCCACGGCACGCCCATGCACAGCTGAACCAGTGCCGGGCTGTCCAGTACGCCGTCCTTCACCAGTTGTTTGGCGTACCACAGATGACCAGTGTCGAATGCTTCGATCTCGGGCTTCACGCCCAGATGCGTCATCATCCGGCCCATCGCCTGCAGCATGCCTGGCGTGTTGGTCATGACATAGTCAGCTTCGGCAAAATTCATGGTGCCGCAATCAAGAGTACAGATTTCGGGCAGACATTCAGCCACATGCTCCACCCGAGCAGCCGCGCCGATCATGTCGGTGCCGTCCGCGTTCAACGGCAGCGGAGATTCCGTCGGGCCAAAAATCATGTCGCCGCCCATCCCGGCGGTGAGGTTCAGCACAACGTCGACCTCGGCTTCACGAATGCGATCAGTCACCTCGCGGTACAGGTCCAGACGACGGCTGGGTGCACCGGTTTCCGGATCACGCACGTGGCAATGCACGATGGCCGCGCCTGCCTTGGCCGCGGCGATCGCACTTTCGGCAATCTGCTTGGGCGAACGCGGCACATGCGGGCTGCGATCCTGTGTTCCGCCCGAGCCGGTAACAGCGCAGGTGATGAAGACTTCGCGGTTCATTTCCAGTGGCATGGTGTTTTCCCCAACTTATACCCGGTTTTGACCTAAGTTATCCTCAGGCTTCTCCCCGGATTCCGATTTGCGTTCATCCCCGACTCTGGCGCAGCTTTATGGAAACAACTTGCCAGAATGCGAATCGAACTTGATGAAATCCGCAAAAAACATATTGCAGCCCGAACATCGCGCCCTAAAAACGGCCGTGCTGGTTCTGGATGAATGCAACACGCTCAGCTTTGCCTCGGCCGTTGATCCCATGCGCGCCGCCAACCGTCTGGCGGACCGCCCAGCCTTTGACTGGGATTATGTGACGGCCACAGCGGAACCGGCGATGCTGACCAGCGCCCTGAATGTTCCAGGCACACCGCTGGCTCGGTTGCAGGGTTGCGACCTGATGATCGTCATTGCAGGTTTCCAACTGGCCCGTCACGCCACACCCAGCTTGCTCGCCGGACTGCGCCGCATTGCCGGTACCGGAGCCACCATGGCTGGCATCGACGGCGGCCCTTGGCTACTGGCCGAAGCCGGCCTGCTGAACGGCCACTCCGCCACAACACACTGGGAGGATCTGGACAATTTCGCGACCCGCTTCCCCGAAGTCGATGTTCGCCCTGACCGATTTACTGTGTCCGGCAACCGGCTGACCTCAGGCGGGGCGATCCCCGCGGTCGAGATGATGCTACACATCATCGCCGCGCGCCACGGCGCAGGTTTTGCCGCCCGTGTATCCGGCCTGTTCCTCTACGATGGCGCGCCAAGCCCGACAAAACCACAAAGCCGCACTGGCGCACCGCATCGCCATACGGCCCTGACCGCAAAGGCGAACTCTCTCATGGAAAGGTCTCTTGAGGATCCGCTGCCATTGGCCAACATCGCCGATACCTTGGGCACCAGCCCGCGTACCCTGCAGCAGCAATTCCGCTTGCGCCTGAATACAACACCACAGGATCACTATCTGCAACTGCGCCTGGCCGAAGCGCGGCGTCTGGTAACCGATACGGATATGCCATTGATGGACGTGGCACTCGCCACAGGCTTTGCCTCACAATCCAGCTTTGCCCGTGCTTTCCGCACCGCCCACGGTCTGTCGGCCAGAGACCTCCGTCAGGACCGGATCCAGCCCACACATCACTGACCGGATCCGCTTCATCTGGCTAAAAATTTCCCGGGGGAGTCGCGCAAAGCGCGGCGGATGCAGAGCCCCCTGTCCTACCAACCACTCAAAGAGATCGCCAGCCGATATCGCGGCGGTAAAAGCCTTCGGGCCAATCCACACCTTCAACCATCGCATAGGCCCGGTCGCGCGCCTCTTGCAGTGTATTCCCGCGCGCGGTCACATTCAGAACCCGCCCGCCTGCGGCGTGAACATGCCCATCAACGGCCTTGGTGCCGGCGTGAAAGACCATGTTGCTGCTGTCCTCTGGTAGCGCATCCAAGCCCTTGATCGCAGATCCTTTTACGTAGGAACCCGGATACCCCTGTGCCGCCATCACAACGGTGATCGCATGATCGTCAGCCCAGTTCACCTGCGTCTCGCTCAAACGACCCTCGGCCGCGGCATGAAGCAGGTCCAGAACCTGGGCACCAAGCCGCATCATCAGAACCTGGCATTCCGGGTCACCAAAGCGGACGTTGTATTCGACCAACCTCGGTTGGCCGTCCTTTATCATCAGTCCCGCGTACAAAATGCCCTGAAACGGCATGCCCCGGCGCTTCATCTCGGCCATGGTCGGGCGCACGATCTCTTCCATCGCGCGCGCCTCGATCTCGGCGCTCAGGACCGGGGCTGGGGAATACGCCCCCATACCGCCTGTGTTTGGGCCCGTGTCGCCTTCTCCCACGCGCTTGTGGTCCTGCGCCGTGCCAATGGACAGAATATCTTCGCCATCACACAAGACGAAGAGAGACGCCTCTTCTCCCTCCATGAACTCCTCAATCACCACCTCGGCCCCCGCGCCACCAAAAGCGCCGCCGAACATGTCGTCGATGCCCTCCAGCGCGGTCTGTTCGTCCATGGCGACGATCACACCCTTGCCTGCCGCCAAACCATCGGCTTTGACCACGATCGGCGTGCCCTGTTCGCGGACGTAAGCCTTGGCAGGCTCGGCCTCAGTGAACCTTGCATAGCCTGCGGTCGGAGCGTTCGACGCGTCACAGATTTCCTTGGTGAAACTCTTCGATGCTTCCAACTGCGCCGCATCGGCGGACGGGCCAAAGACCAGCACACCCGCTTCACGCAGACGATCCGCGACGCCAGCGGCCAGGGGCGCTTCGGGGCCGACGACCACGAAGTCAATCGCGTTCTCTTCGGCAAAACTGACAACCGCGCCGCCATTCTCGATATCCAGCGCAGCACAATCGGCGATCTGCGCAATCCCGGCATTTCCCGGCGCCACGATCAGGCGGTCACATTTGGGATTTTGCATCACCGCCCAGGCGAGGCTGTGTTCCCGCCCGCCGCTGCCGAGAATAAGGATGTTCATGAAGGTCTCCGATCTGCTTGGCCTCGCCTTCCGGGCGTTCTAAGCTGGCCGGGCATTTGACACAAGGCGCTGAAATGTCCGACCTGCTTGATGACCCGATCCCGGGCCAAAACACCCCAGAATACTCCGTTTCAGACATCTCGGGCGAAGTGAAACGCACGCTCGAAGGCACGTTTGGACGAATCCGTGTGCGCGGTGAAGTCGGACGCGTGTTTACGGCGCGTTCGGGGCATCTGTACTATGACATCAAGGACGACCGGAACGTTTTGGCCTGCACCACCTGGAAAGGTCAGGTTTCGGGCCTATCCGTGGTGCCGGAAGAAGGTCTTGAGGTTGTCGTCACCGGTCGTCTGACGGCCTTTGGCGCGCAATCGAAATACAACCTGAACGTCGATGAGGTCGCGGTCGCCGGGCAAGGCGCACTTATGGCCTTGCTGGAAAAGCGCAAGAAACAGCTCGAGGCTGAAGGTCTGTTTGCGCCCGAACGGAAAAAGCCTCTGCCGTACCTGCCGCAGATCATTGGCGTGGTGACCTCACCATCTGGTGCTGTGATCCGGGACATCCTGCACCGCCTGCGAGATCGCTTCCCGCGCAAGGTGCTGATCTGGCCCGTCGCTGTACAGGGCTCAAACTGCGCGCCCGAGGTTGCGCGGGCCATCGAAGGGTTCAACAAGCTGACACCTGGCGGTTCACTGCCCCGCCCCGACCTGATCATTGTCGCCCGGGGGGGCGGGTCGATCGAGGATCTTTGGGGCTTTAACGAAGAAATTGTCGCGCGTGCGACGGCCGCTTCGGACATTCCTCTGATTTCAGCCGTTGGTCACGAAACAGATACGACGCTGATCGACTTTGTATCAGACCGCCGCGCGCCAACACCGACCGCCGCGGCCGAGCTTGCCGTGCCGGTTCGAATGGAAATACTGGCCTGGACAGGTGAGCAAGGCGCGCGTCTGTCTCGTGCCGCTTCGGATGCGGTTCAAAGGCGGTCTCAACGGCTTCGTGATCTGTCCCGCGCGTTGCCTCGCCCGAACAGTTTGTTGAACACTCCACGCCAACGACTTGATTTGATTGCAGATCGGCTGACGCCCGCACTGAATCGCGGCGTCCAGAACCGACGTCTGCAGGTCGTCGAGCTGTCCGCACATCTGCGCCCGTCGACGTTGCGCAATCTCGTTTCGACCAGAAACGAGGCCTTACGCAACCTGTCATCCCGTCTGTCTCTGCGCCCAATCCACAGAGAGATCGAACAACAAAAGCAGAATATCAACAGGTTGGCCGACCGTATGAACGCGGCACAGGCCACGCGCCTGGATCGGATGCGGCAACAGCTGGACGCCGCTGATCGCTTGCGTGAAACACTTAGCTACAAGGCGACGTTGCAGCGTGGCTACGCTGTGGTCCGAGCTGAAGGCGAGGTTCTGACAACCAAGAAACAGGCGTCAAAACACAGCGCATTCGAGATCGAATTCGCAGATGGTCTGCTGAATACGGGCCAACCCACGACTTCAGCGGCGGCACCTAAGAAGTCAGCAAAGAAAGATGCACCGGACCAGGGCTCGCTGTTCTAGCCGAATGCGCCTTCAGACCCCGACTTCGGGGCCGAGACAAACCATTTCTTCATTGATGTCCTCGGCCTCGTACAGCTCGGTGGCGTCCGAGTTGCCCTCGAACAAGGCGATCAGGCCCCCGTCAGACTTGGTAAAGACCCAGCATTGCGGGTCAATCCGGTCTTCGTAGACAAAGCAGATCTGGCCCGCTTGTTCGTACCAGACACCCTCTTTGCAATTGCCGTCCAGAAAAGACCAGATCACGCGGCGATTGGGCAAATAGCGTTCGACGCCGTAAACCGTTCCCTGAAACCCATAGAACATGGTTTTTCCGCGCGTATAACTGTCGAATTCAGCCCCAGACAAAGCTGACTGAGCCGCTGCCGTCTGCGCAGAAAGTGTCAGAAGAATCGCAATACGCCTGAGCATGGGAACATTCTGACAGATGCCGGTCAGCATCGCCAACAGACAATCCCCTAAACCGGCTGCCTTAACGTCACCGCTTGAGTTGTAATGGCGATCCCGGTGATGCTGCCAAAAAAAGCCAAATGGGGGACATTTGATGACAACCGCTTTTTTCTGGATCGCTGCCGCGAGCGCGCTGGCCTATTTGCCGATGTCACCGCGCCCGGCCAGCCCCCTGCGATCCCTCTTCAAGACGGCCTCTGTCGCGCTACTGGCGCTGGTTGCTGTCTTAAGTGGCGCCCCCATGCTACTGACCCTTGCGCTAGTCCTGTGCGCCTTGGGCGACGCGCTGTTATCACGCGAGACGGACTCGACCTTCATGGCAGGGATCGGTGCATTTGCAGCAGGCCACCTGGCCTATATCGCTCTGTTCCTCAGCCATCCATACAGCGACACCGCTCTGATCTTCGACAAGCCCGGCATCTTTTGGTCGCTGATCATCCTCGGGATCGTTGCTGCAACCCTGCTCGCCCCCCGCGCCGGTGACCTCAAGATACCGGTTCTGGGCTATATCCCGATCATCCTTGGCATGGGCATTACGGTCCTCGCCTTGCCCGAGGCGGGCGCGTTACGCTGGGCCCTGCCCGCCGCACTGGCCTTCATCGCGTCGGACCTGATACTGGCGACTGAAAAGTTTCTGCTGCCTGACGGCCATCCGGCGCTACGCATCACGCCCTATATGATCTGGGTCCTCTACTGGGGCGCGCAAGCGGGGCTGTTGATTGCGTTTTTGTGACCCTTTGCAACTGCCGCAAATCCGCATTAGGTGAGAGGAACACCTGCGGAGACTAAAAATGGCGTTTTTCTCAAAGCTCAAGGACAAGCTGTTCAAATCCTCGTCCCGCCTCGAACAGGGGCTGGATGCCATCGTCGAAGACGGTGGCGAGGAAACGACCGCCCCCGATCCAGTTATCCCCGAGCCTGAGCCGCAGCCGGAACCGGTTCCCGAAATTCCGCAGCCCGGGCCAGAGACACCTGAACCCGCCCCTGTGCCACAGCCGGTCGAAACACCTGAACCCGCACCGGTCGATCCAACCCCTGCCCCGCCACCACCTGAGGCCGCGCCATCCAAAGGGGTGTTGGGACGCCTATTTGGCCGGAACGAAGCCAAGGCCGTCATCCGTCGTACGTTGGACGACGATATGCTTGAGCAGCTAGAGGAACTGCTGATCGCCTCGGATATGGGCGTCGACACCGCACTGCGGGTCACATCAAACATGGCCGAGGGGAGGTTGGGTCGAAAGCTCTCCACGCAAGAGATCAAGCAATTGCTGGCCCAGGAAGTCGCGCGCGTAATGGAACCGGTTGCCAAGCCCCTGCCCATCTACCCCAAGCGCCCGCAGGTCGTTCTGGTCGTTGGCGTCAACGGGTCCGGCAAAACCACAACCATCGGCAAACTGGCCAGCCAGTTCAAAGGCGCCGGCAAAAAGGTTGTCATCGCCGCCGGGGACACCTTCCGCGCCGCCGCCGTCGAACAGCTCCAGGTCTGGGGCGACCGCGCCGGTGTGCCGGTGCTGACCGCACCCGAGGGGTCTGACCCGGCCTCATTGGCTTTCGACGCCCTGACCCGCGCGCAGCAAGACGGCGCAGACCTGCTGATGATCGACACTGCCGGTCGCCTGCAAAACCGATCGGACCTGATGGAAGAACTGGCCAAGATCGTCCGCGTGATCCGCAAAATCGACGAGACCGCCCCGCACAACACGCTGCTGGTGCTGGATGCCACCACTGGCCAGAACGCGCTGAGCCAGGTCCGGACATTCCGCGACCTCGCTGACGTGTCAGGCCTGGTAATGACCAAACTCGACGGCACCGCCAAGGGTGGCGTATTGGTTGCACTGGCCGACAAGTTCGGCCTGCCGATCCATGCCATCGGCGTCGGAGAACAGATCGACGACCTCGCCCCCTTCGACCCCGAAGAGTTCGCCGCCGCCCTCACTGGCCTGGACCGAACCTGATCCCCCCTTCATCTGGCCCCAAATATCCTCCGGGGGTCTGGGGGTGGAAAACCCCCAGCCTCTCCTCCCAGCGAAAAGACTGACATTTGAGCGACTGGCTGATTTCTCTCGAAGGCACCGAAGCGGGCCATCAGCTGGCTCTTGGCCTCGCTCTGATGGCCGCCTTCCTGCATGCGGTATTTGGCGCACTGCAGAAAGGCCGTCACGATCCCTGGCTGTCCCGAGGTGCAATCGACGCCTGCTATTGCCTGATGGCCGCCCCTTTTGCCATTTTCGTGGTACCGTGGCCTGAACCCTACATGTGGTCCATCTTCGCCGTGGTCTGGGTGATCCACATCGCCTACAAGGTCCTTCAGGCCATGGCATATACAAAGGGTTCATACACTGTCGTCTACCCGGTCGTACGAGGCACTGGCCCCCTATTCACGGTCATTGGCGCCTATCTGCTCTTTGGCGAGACCTTTACCGGGATTCAATGGTTTGGCGTTTTGGTCCTGCTGGCCGGTATCTTCGGTCTGGCCGCCTATAACTTGCGTTTTCTGGAAACCAACCGGGAAACGCTGGGCATCGCGCTGATACTGGCCATCGCAACCGGCCTGTTCGTCGCGCTCTACACCACTTATGACGCCTATGGCATCCGTGCCACCGCCGACCCGTTCACCTTTCTGGCGTGGTTTTTCATGATCGACGGTTTTGCGATGCCGATTTACGCATTCCTCAGATGGCACGCCATGATCAACCGCCCAGCCGTCGGCCCATTGATGTTGCGGGGCTTGGCCGGAGGCATCATCGCCCCTATGTCCTTCGGAGCAATCATGCTGGCCACCCGCCTGGACAAGGTCGGCGAAGCCGCCGTTCTGCGAGAAACCTCGACAGTCTTCGCGGCGCTTATCGGGTGGCTGGTGTTAAAAGAAACTGTGGGGCCAAGACGGGTCGCGCTGATGGCATTGATTGCATTGGGCGCCGTAATAGTTGAAATGGGCGGGTAAAAATCAGGAAACCGACATGTCAGGCAAAAAAGAAATCAATCCGTTTCTGAAACAGGCGTTGGAGCTTGGGCCCCCTCTGGCCTTTTTCTTCATCTATCTACGCCTGCGTGACGACAGTTTCCTGATCGGAGGCATCGAATATTCCGGCTTTATCGTCGCCACGATCATCTTCGTCCCGCTGATGCTGGCCGCCATGGGCATCCTCTGGGTCCTGACCGGCAAACTTAGCCGGATGCAGATATTCACCGCCTTCATGGTCATCTTCTTTGGGGGCCTGACCGCTTGGTTCAATGATGAGCGGTTCTTTAAGATGAAAACCACGCTGGTTTACGGTTTTTTCTCGGTCATCCTTGGAATTGGCCTTCTGCAGGGGAAATCCTATCTGGCCTATGTCCTCGAAGACATGCTGCCGATGCGCCATGAGGGCTGGATGATCCTGACCCGTCGGTTGTGCGGCTGCTTTGCGGTTCTGGCCGTTGCCAATGAATTTGTCTGGCGAACCATGTCGACGGACCTGTGGGTCAAAATTGAAACTTTCGCCTTTCCGATCGCGCTGATGGCGTTCCTGATGCTTCAGTTCAGTCTGTTGCAACGCTACATGGATGATCCAGACCACCAATAGGCGAACTATGATAATCGGTGCGCAGCTTATGCGTTTGCTTTCATATTGAGCCGTCACACAGCGCGCAATCAGACAAACCAATAAAAACCTTGGAATAATAGCCCGGCTGTGGAACATTGGGGCACCACTCAACACCAGCAGCTGGAGACCCCTCAACCACATGAAGGCACTCCCAAACAGCGGATTCCTGTCCGAGGCATCAGACCGACTCAGGGCAATGCTTTCGGCACTCGCGACCGAGATTTCCTTGGATCAGGGCCAGGTGCTGTTTGAGCAGGGGGACGAAGGCGATGCGCTGTATGTGATTTCTGAAGGTACGCTCGAGGTTTCATTCCTTGCGATGAGCGGGCGCAAGCTGTCTTTGACCCTTATGAAGCCGGGCGAAGTGTTTGGCGAAATTGCGTTGTTCGACAGCGGGCCGCGGACCGCCACAATAGCAGCGGCCGAGCCATCTAGCGTGCTGCGCGTGCGCCGCAGCGACGTGATGGACCAGATCCGCCAGCACCCCGATCTTGCCGTCGACATGATCCGTCTGGCGGGCCTGCGCATGCGCTGGATGGGGTCACAGCTAAACGAACAAGTGTTCTTGCCGATGCCCATTCGTCTGGCGCGCAAATTGCTGCATCTGTCTGCCCTTCAGGACGACCCCGCCATGCGCATCACCCTGTCCCAAAGCGAATTGGCCGAGTTCGTCGGTGCCACGCGCGAGGCCGTATCCAAGACGATTTCCACTTGGAAACGCGACAATGTTGTCGAGGCATCCCGCGGCGGGTTGATGATCCAGGACTTTAACGCCCTGAAAGAACTGGCCGAATCCGACTTAATCTGACCTTGTGACCTCCTTCACATACGGCGCATGCCAAAATAGCTAATGTCTTAGTTGTTACCGTAGGGGGCCAGAGAATCATCCCCGATATCTGTCCACTGGCCTCTCCCTGTACCAGAGCCATGCGCCTCCCCGGCGTGTGGCTCACTTACTTTCAGCGCCACGTGGAACGGAAAAGGCCGAGGCATTGCCCCGGCCTTGTCACAACGTTTGATGTGGTGCGTTACTCGCCCAAGCTCAGCGCCACAAAGCGGGGGTCGCCACCGCGTCGTACAAGCAACAACAGCGATTTACGCCCGGCCTCACGCGCTTCTTCCATGCGTGCTTCCAGGTCTTCAATCGACGTCACCTTTTGCTGTCCAGCCTCGGTGATCAGATCGCCGGCGCGCAACCCTTTGGAAAACGCCTCAGAGGCTTCATCCACTTCGGTCACAACCAGCCCATCGGCGTCTTCTTCCAGACCAAGATCCGTGCGTAGCGTGTCCGTCAGCGGCGAAATGGTCAGACCAAGAATGTCAGCATTCTCTTCCGTTGGAGCCTCAGACGTTTCCTCGTCGCCCTGATCGGCCCGTTCGGCATCCTCACGACGACCCAGAGTAACCAGGACGGTCTGTGTTCCGCCATCGCGATGCACGACAACACGCACGGCTTTGCCCACGGTTGTCTCGCCGACCTGACGCACAAGGCCGCGTGTATCTTCGACCTCGACCCCATCAAAACTGAGGATCACGTCACCAGCCAGCAGACCAGCATCTTTCGCCGGCCCATCCGGAACATCGCTGATCAGCGCACCGCCCGGCTTGGCCAACCCCATTGCCTCGGCCATGTCCTCGGTTACGTCCTGAATGCGAACCCCCAGCCACCCACGGCGGGTTTCGCCGAATTCACGCAGTTGGTCGACCACCTTGACCACGACGTTGGACGCCATTGAAAAGCCGATCCCGATCGAGCCGCCGTTGGGCGACAAAATCGCTGTATTCACACCAATCACTTCGCCATTCATGTTGAACAGCGGACCGCCCGAGTTGCCCCGGTTGATGGCCGCGTCGGTCTGGATGTAGTCGTCATACGAGCCGCTCAGCGCCCTGTTGCGGGCCGAAACGATCCCGGCCGAAACCGAGAAGCCCTGCCCCAACGGGTTGCCCATGGCAATAACCCAATCACCGACACGGGCGACGTCACTGTCGCCAAACTGCACGTATTGCAGCGGGCCCGGGGCCTCGACCTTCAGCAGCGCAATATCGGTTTTCTCGTCCGTGCCGATCACCTTGGCAGGCAGTTCCTCCGGCGGCTGTCCATCACCGGGGAAGAACTCTACCAGGATTTCATCGGCCTCGGCGATCACGTGGTTGTTGGTGACGATGTAGCCGTCCTCGGAAATCACGAACCCCGAACCCAGCGCGTTGCTGCGGCGCGGGCGATTTTCATCATCACCGTTCCGGTCCTGAAAATCGCGGAAGAAATCCTCGAAGGGCGACCCTTCGGGCACAATGCCCTGCGGGCCGGTCTGGCCTTCAATCAACGTTGAGGTGGTAATGTTGACCACGGCCGGGCTGATCTTTTCTGCCAGCGGCGCCAGACTTTCGCTCCGCGCCTGTGCTGCGACGGCTTGGGCCAGAACAAGAATCATCCCCGCAATGGCCAGCCACATCAGCCGCATGAAACCAACACCCTCATCCTGCCGGACTGAAATACTGCGTGCTTGTGCCTGCACTTGGGAACTCCTTGTCAACAAGTCTTGTAAAACTGCCTTCGGGCAAATCTTCTCAGGAACCAATGTAGTCGGTTTGTCCTTGCCCGCAACTCGGGATCGCGGGGAAATCACTTGCAAGTGAGGTCACAGCGTCAAAACCCAACCTGATAAGCCCCCCATAGCAAGATAAAGCCACTGACTACGCTCAGCAAACCGGCCAGCCGCCGCGCCTGCTCGGGCATTGACCGCAATGCCTCTAACATGCGCTCAATAAGCGAAGGGGCCAGCGCATAGGCCAGCCCCTCTACAATCAATACCAGCCCGAAAGCCAGAAGGATCAGCCCCATTATTCGGAGGCCGCAGCAGCCGGAGCTGGTCGTCCGGTCGGCGAAGCGAGGTAGTTGAAGAACTCGGAATCCGGGCTCAGAACCAACGAGCTATTGCCGCCCTGCAACGCGTTCTCATACGCGGTCAGCGAACGGTAGAATTCAAAGAACTCCGGGTCCGCGCCATAGGCTTCGGCAAAGATCGCGTTACGTTCGGCGTCCGCTACACCACGGGTGATTTCGGCCTCACGACGTGCATCTGACACCAGTTCGACCACGGTCCGGTCAGCTTGCGCACGCACACGCTGCGCCGCCTCGTTACCACGGGCACGTTCGTCTGTTGCTTCACGTTCCCGCTCAGCCTTCATACGGTCGAAGGTCGCCTCAAGGTTGGCCTGTGGCAAGTCGGTCGCCTTCAATCGCACGTCGATTACAGTCACGCCCAGCGCCTGTGCTTCGGCAATCGCGCTGTTTCGGATGCGCAGCATCAGCGCCGCACGGTCCGAGCTCAGGATGTCACGGGACGAAACCGAGCCCAGAACTTCGCGGGTTTCGGCCCGCAAAATACGATCCAGACGATCCTCGGCAACCGGGATACCACCGACACCAACGGCCTGGCGGAACTGGTTCAAATCTGAAATCCGGTAACGTGCGAATGCATCGACAACCAGACGCCGATCGTCCAGAGGGGTCACCTCAAGGGGCTGTACGTCAATAGACAGGATACGGTCGTCATAGCGGACAACTTCTTGAATCACCGGGATTTTGAACGCTAGACCGGGGTCTTCCTTGACCGCGACGACACGACCAAATTGCAAGACCAGCGCGCGTTCACGTTCATCCACGATGAAGATCGAAGACAGGCCAACGACGCCAAGGATCACGACAAGAATGAGGATAATGGGTGATTTACGCATCAGTTGCTCTCCCCGGCAGGGCTACGACGCAGCTCGTTCAGCGGCAGATAGGGCACAACGCCCTGCCCTTGCCCAGATGAGTTCTGGTCCAGAATGATTTTGTCAACGTCGCCCAAAATCTGCTCCATACGTTCCAGATATAGACGCTTGCGCGTCACATCGGGTGCTTTGGAATATTCCTCCAGAACTGCACTAAAGCGGCTGGCTTCACCCCGCGCACTGTTGATCTGTTGGGCGCGATATCCTTCTGCCTCTTCCAGAACCTGCGCAGCTTCGCCGCGCGCTTCTGCCAACACCTTGTTCGCATAGGCATCGGCTACGTTCTGCAACCGGTCCCGTTCTTGCGCAGCAGCCTGAACGTCGCGGAAGGCGGCGATCACGTCCTGCGGCGGGTCGGCTTTGTCAAAGTTGACGCGGACGATATTGATCCCTGAATCATAACTGTCCATCGTGGATTGGATAAGTTCCTGCAAGCGATCCGCGATAACACCACGATCCCGGTTTAGGATCGGTGCAAGCTCGCTTTGAGCGATAATCTCGCGCATCGCTGATTCCGACACCGCACGGATCGTTTGGCGCGGATCACGCAAGTTGAACAGGAACTTCGCAGGGTCATTGATGTTCCAGACGACTTGATAGTCGATATCGACCACATTTTCGTCGCCGGTCAGCATCAAACCATCATCACTGCCGCGGGCGCCGCCCATATCTTCGTTTTGTTCGCGGGTGACCGGGATTACCTCGGCGGTAACGAAAGGCCACGGCGCAAAGTTCAGACCCGGATTTCCGACGGCCGAGAATTCGCCGAGGAACAACTCAACCGACTGTTCTTCGGGCTTGACTGTGTAAAAACTGGCCGCCCCCCACAATACCGCCGCGACGACGACACCAATAAGAACCGTACCTTTTGTGAAGATGGGGCCACCGCCGCCAGAGCCCTGACCGTTGCCACCTCGGCCTGAACCGCCGCGGCCGCCCATCAGGACGCGCAGCTGTTCCTGGCCTTTCTTCATCAGCTCATCAATCTCGGGGATCTGCGGACCATCGCCTTCGGGGGGCTTGCGCCCATCACCGTTGTCACCCCGATTTCCTCCGCCGCCCGAGGAGCCTCCGCCCCCCCAGGGGCCGCCGCTATTGCCCGCCATATGTATCTATTCCCTTGTGTTGGACCGTGTGATCACGGGTTCCCTTGTAACTTGTGTGCGCGCGGTTGCAAATCAAGCAGTGCGCACAGGTTGCCGCATTGTTACCAATTCCTCTGCCATCACTGGATGAACGGCAACCGTGCGGTCGAAATCTTCCTTGGTTGCGCCCATTTTGACGGCGATGCCAGCCAACTGGATCATCTCACCCGCGCCCGGCGCGACGATGTGGCAACCCAGAACCTTGCGGGTCGCCTGACTGACGATCAGCTTCATCAGCACCCGTTGTGTTCCACCAGCAAAAGCTTTTTGCATTGGCTTGAACGATGTCGCGTAAACCTCAATCGGTTCCTGTGCCGCGCCTTCTTCTTCGCTTAGGCCTACCGTTCCGAATTCCGGTTGGGTAAAGATCGCGGTCGGGATCAGTTCATGATCCACTGGAGTCGGGTTGCCTTTGAACACGGTTTCGACAAAGGCCATCCCCTCGCGGATCGCGACGGGTGTCAGGTTCACGCGGTCGGTCACGTCGCCGATGGCATAGATCGAGGGTACGCCAGTCTGGCTGTACTCATCCACCACGATCTCACCTTTGCGGCCACGTTCCACGCCCAGCGCCTCGAGGCCCAAATTATCCGCATTCGGGGCACGCCCGGTGGCGTACATGACCACGTCGAACTGATCCTCGGTGCCATCGGTGGCCTTGACGCGGATATTGTTGCCTTCTTTTGTCATTTCCAGCACGTTGGTGCCCAAACGAACATCGATGCCGTTCTGGCGCATCTCTTCGCAGATCAGGCCACGTGCTTCTTCGTCGAAACCTCGCAGAATTTGCGCACCGCGATAGAACTGAGTGGTCTTGACACCCATCCCGTTCATAATCCCCGCGAATTCGCTGGCAATATAGCCGCCACCGACGATCAGAATGCTTTGGGGCAGTTTTTCGAGGTGGAAGATCTCGTTCGACGTAATCGCCAGGTCCGATCCTGGGAACTCGGGCACGACCGGACGACCGCCTGTGGCGATCAGGATGTGCTTGGCTGTCTTGCGTGTCCCATCCGCCAATTCGACCGTATGTGGATCCACAACGGTCGCCCGTTGGTCAAAACTTTCGACACCGTTGTTCTTCAGGATATTGCGGTAGATGCCTTCAAGCCGGTCCAGTTCAGTCACCAGCTTGCCGTGAAAAGTATCCCAGTTCAAAGCACCGGCCTGAATGTCCCAGCCATAGGCCTGCGCATCCCCGACCATGCCCGAGAATTCACTGGCGAAGACCATCAGCTTCTTAGGCACACAGCCCCGGATGACACATGTGCCGCCGTAGCGGTCTTCTTCGGCCAGCCCCACTTTGGCACCGTTCTCACCAGCTGCCACACGTGCGGCCCGGACCCCGCCTGAGCCTCCGCCGATAACGAACAGATCATAGTCAAAGCTCATTTGTCCTGCCTCTTCCAAATTTCCGCAAGCGCCCGCAGGCCTTGCATGGGGTGTACTCTATCTCGCGCTGCTGTCCAGAGTGATCGCCGGGGCGCCAGCCTCTTCGATTTCTCGAACTTGCGCAGGGAACCGCTACAGCGTTGTGAACAAACGCCCAGATATGGTTGCTTTTGTTTTATTCAACGACGGCCTCCGCGTCTCGGATTGGTCAAACCAAGTGCCAATTTGTACGTGTCCCAAATCGTTCGCGGTCGCGACTTCACTCAAAGCAATGTAGCGTCCGAATAAAACGAGTGAAGAAAAGCGATCTGTGTTTGCTCCGCTTAATCCGCCAGATCCGAGAACAAGTTCTCGCCTGCCTCCACTGACTGATCAAGTTCGATCGTTCCATCGTTGATATCGCGCAGCTCGACCCGACCATCGCCGTGGCCGATCACAACTCTGTCACAGATGTCGATGAACAAACCATTCTCGACCACACCCGGAACCTGATTAAGCACCAGCGCCAGTTGCCTGGCATTTCCGATGCGCTGAAGGTGGAGGTCCAGAATGTGATTGCCCTCATCCGTGACAAACGGCGCCTCTCCGTTCATGCGCAGCGCGGCAGAAGTGCCCAGAACGTCCATCGTATCCAACGCCTCTTGGATCAGCGTTCGCGTAGTCTGCCAGCCAAAAGGGATAACCTCGACCGGCAACGGGAATGCGCCCAGCGTTTCGACCTCTTTCCCGGCATCAGCAATAACGATCATCTGATCGCTTGCCGTGGCAACGATCTTTTCCTGCAGATGCGCGCCGCCCCCACCTTTGATCAGGTTCAGATCGCCGTCAAATTCATCCGCGCCGTCAATGGTCAGGTCTAGCCAACCCGCCTGATCCAGCGAGACAACCTCGATCCCTAACTCACGGGCCAGTTGCGCGGTACGGGTTGAGGTCGGAACAGCCTTGATCCGCAAACCTTCCTGCTGCACCCGGTCTCCCAGACGGCGGACCATCCAGGCGGCCGTTGATCCGGTGCCCAGCCCAACGCGCATCCCGTCCTGAACTATATCGGCGGCCCGTCGCGCCGCGACAAATTTGGCTTTGTCTATGGGTGACAAATCTCCGGTCATTGTTGCATTCCCCCTTGGTATTGCGGAATTTATACGGAATGTCCGACCCAACTGCGAGCGCCAATTCGCCGATCCAGCGGGCCAACTTGTCGCGAAACTACGCGTTTCCTATTGGAAACGTCGCAATCGAGACGTTCGACATCCCAGCTGGTGTATAAATACAGCCCATGAACGCGCCCTATAGATTGCACTTTGCCCCCGACAATGCCTCTCTGGTGATCAGACTGGTGCTGGAAGAGATGGGCCTGCCTTATGAGACGGCTTTGGTGGATCGACGGCAAGACGCACAGGATGGCGCGGCTTACAGAGGGTTGAATCCGAATGGTCTGATCCCGGTTCTTGAAACACCGCAAGGCCCGATCTTTGAAACAGCCGCCATCCTGTTATGGCTGGCAGATACACATGCGCAACTGGCTCCCGCCTCTGACAACCCGGATCGGGCTGCGTTCCTGAAATGGCTTTTTTTCGCATCGAACACTTTGCATGCCGATCTGCGCATCCTGTTCTATGCCGAAAAATACATCGACGCGGCACAGGCCGAAACTTTGCGCAACGGTATCCGCCCGCGCCTACGCCAACATCTTCGGGTTCTGGATGACGTTGCTAAAACTGCGCCCAGCTGGTTGCACGCCGATCAGCCCTCGGTCCTTACATACTACCTTGCCTGCCAGATGCGGTGGATGTCCCTTTACCCGGAGCGCGCTGATCGCAGTTGGTATCAATTGGCGGATACGCGTTACCTGCAATCCATTCTGATACGCCTGGAAAACCGTCCCGCAACCCGGGCTGCCATCGCGGCCGAGGGGTTGGGGGTTACCCCCTTCACCAGTCCATCTTATGCTCACCCTCCAGAAGGCTCTGCTACCTGATATGTTCTTGTCTGTTTTTGATATGTTCAAAGTGGGCATCGGCCCGTCCTCGTCACACACAATGGGGCCGATGGTTGCCGCCGCACGGTTTCTGGACCTGATGCGCGCCTCGCCGTTTGAATTCGCCGGTCTTCGCGGATCGCTGCACGGATCGCTGGCTTTTACTGGCGTAGGTCACGCAACAGACCGGGCTACGATCCTTGGGCTGGCCGGGTTTGTTCCTGACACCTATGACAACGACAAGGCCGAGGCCGCGTTGGCTGCTATTGCTGAAACGCACTCAGTCACGCCCGAGGGGTTGCCGACCCTGCAATTCGATCCAAAGGCCGATCTGATCTTTGACTACGACCACAACCTGCCGGGTCACGCCAACGGTATGATCCTGATGGCTACCGACGCACAGGGCGACGTGATCCTGCGGCAGGTCTATTATTCCGTAGGCGGCGGTTTTGTCCTGACCGAGGAAGAACTGGCCGAAGGCAAAGCGACCAATGACGGCCCCGCCGTGCCTTTCCCGTTTCACTCGGCGGCCGAAATGCTGGAGATGGCAAACGCTAGCAGCAAAAGCATCGCCCAGATGAAGCGCGAGAACGAAATCGCGCGGGGCTGTGCGGACAGTTTCGCCAAAGGCACCGCGCGACTTTGGGAAGTCATGAACAACTGTATCGAACGTGGACTGAAGACGGATGGCATTCTACCCGGCGGCCTGAAAGTGCGCCGGCGCGCCAAGGGCATCCACGACGCGTTGTTGGCCGAACGGGGTATGAACCTGAACGCGCCGCACACCATCAACGACTGGATGAGCGTCTATGCGATGGCGATAAACGAGGAAAACGCGGCTGGCGGGCAAGTCGTCACTGCGCCCACAAACGGGGCAGCTGGTACGATGCCTGCCGTACTGCGCTATTACCTCGATCACGTTCCGGGTGCCTCGGAAAGCCATATCGAGGACTTCCTCCTTACGGCAGCGGCCATTGGCGGGTTGGTCAAATACAACGCCTCGATCTCAGGCGCTGAGGCTGGGTGTCAGGCTGAAGTTGGAAGCGCCTCGGCAATGGCTGCAGCGGGCCTCTGCGCCGTGATGGGTGGTACGCCCGAGCAGGTCGAAAACGCCGCCGAAATTGCATTGGAGCATCATCTGGGCATGACCTGCGACCCGGTCGCTGGTCTGGTGCAAGTTCCTTGCATCGAACGCAACGGTTTGGCGGCCATCAAAGCCGTCTCGGCTGCTTCACTTGCGCTGCGTGGCGATGGGAAACACTTCGTGCCGCTGGATTCAGTGATCGAAACCATGCGCCAGACCGGGCATGATATGCATGAGAAGTACAAGGAAACGTCTCTGGGCGGGTTGGCCGTAAACGTGCCAAACTGCTGACAGTGACAGCAATGGAGGTCAACGATGCAAGGACATTGCCTGTGCGGCACCATCCGCTACGAGGTTGATCCTCCGGTCCTGTCCTGCGTGAGCTGCCATTGCGATAGTTGCCGCAGGCAATGTGCGGCCCCGATGACGACCTATTTTGGCGTGCGCGACGGGCAATGGCGCTGGACTGGCGAGTCTCCGAAAACCTTTAATTCCTCGCCCGGTGTCGAGCGCAGCTTTTGTCCCAATTGCGGCACGCCGATCTCGTTTCGATCCCAAGCAATGTCGGACGTGCTGCATTTGTATGTCGCCACATTAGAGGATCCCAACCAATTGCAGCCCACACTGCACGTGGCCCATGAAGAACGGCTGGATTGGCTGAAACTGGACGACGACCTGCCCGTCTGCATCGGACCCGACTACACGAAGGTGCAGCCGATTTCATAGAAGCTTTCAACCGGGTGCCAAAACCCGTAGCGTCGCCGCATGACCCAGGATCGTCCCGTCTTTGGCATCTTCTTGATGCTGTGTTTTTGCGTGCTTGCACCGATGGGCGATTCCATCGCCAAGCTGCTGGGTGAGACGACACCGGTCGGCGTTCTGGTGTTTATTCGCTTTGCCGTTCAGGCGTTGATCCTGATACCTTTGGTGGCCCTGACCAGGCGGCACTGGCGCATGCGTGGACGTCTTGTGTGGCTGGCGTTCATCCGAACGGTTCTGCATATCGTCGCTATCGCGGCAATGTTCAGCGCACTGCAATACTTGCCGCTGGCGGATGCAGTCGCCATCGCCTTTGTCATGCCCTTCATAATGTTGTTGCTGGGCAAGTACGTGCTGGGTGAAGAGGTCGGTATGCGCCGCCTGATCGCCTGTGTTGTCGGGTTCGTGGGCACTCTGCTGGTCATCCAGCCCAGCTTTGTTCAGGTCGGTGCCGCCGCTCTGTTACCCTTGGTCGTTGCGATTGTCTTTTCCCTTTTCATGTTGGTGACACGACAGATTGCCAAGGAAACCGACCCAATATCCTTGCAGGCCGTATCCGGAGTGATGGCGACGGTTCTGCTGCTGCCGGTTCTGGCGCTGGGAACACTCGGCAATGTTTGGGAGCTGTCTTTCATTGTTCCCGAGCGTGAAAGTCACCTGCTGCTGATCGGAATCGGTGTCCTGGGCACTGTCGCGCATCTATTCATGACGTGGTCGTTGCGCTATGCGCCGTCCGCCACGCTGGCCCCCATGCAGTATCTTGAGATCCCGGTGGCGACGTTCTTTGGCTGGTTGATCTTCCATGACCTTCCGGATGGCATGGCCGCTGTCGGCATTGGTATCACCGTCGCCGCAGGCCTGTATGTCATTCTGCGCGAGCGGGCCAGCGCCCGGTCTGCCCCGACAGAAACGCCTGCATAACCTGATCCAGAGCGTATCGCGGCACCATCACCAGCAATCCCGGCGCATCCACCGTCAGTTCAACATCCGCCAGCGCGCGGTTGGATGTGCCTACCTGCCCGCCTGGTTCCATCACCAAATCGTCGATGGGCCACTCCAGCCCTCTGCTGGTACCGGTTACCCGCTGAAACGGAAAAAATGAAACGACATCGCCAGGGGTGATACACAGGGAAATCTGTGGAGGCGCGTGGAAGACGACCTCGGTCTCGCCCAACAGGACACAGGGGCGATCCTGTCTCTGAACCAACGTGTTAAGAACAGCAAGCTGATGGTCCAACCTCCCGCCCAAGAACCCTGCCCCCAACACAACAGGCGCGTCGATGCTGCGCAGGGCCTTGTCAAAATCCGTGCTGTTTTGTTCCCGTATGGGATACAACCGGTCCACTGGAATTTGGTCTTTGTGTCGGCTGTCCAGCGAATCGAAATCACCAATCACGGCATCAGGGAGGCGACCCGATTCTACCAATGGGGCGGCTCCACCATCGGCCGCCACGACCGTATTGGCGCGAATCAGCATCACCTCCAGGTCGTCAGGGCCGATTTCCCCACCTCCGACCAGTGCAATTGGCTCAAATGACCGTACAATTGGGCGTTTTTTACTTAGATTGATCATTTTTCCCGGATTTGGACACATTGAGACCACAAAATGATAGGTTCATGCAGAGAGTTCCGAGCCAATAGGTGTGCCTGCATAAGGTGGTTGGCTCTCGTAGTTTGTAGAGGACGTGCGTCTGATGGTACAGAACAACAAGGTATTGACCGTTTCTTATGGAACCTTCTCCTGCACTTTGGAAGGATTCGACGATTCATTCGAAACGATGAAAGCAATCGCAGAATACTTCCGCGATCTTTCTGCCGATGATCGGTATTTTGGTTCTGAACCCCCACAACCTGACGCAGAAATGCTGACCCGGATCGCAAAGCGCGACGCCGCAAAACATGTAGAAGCCAGCCAGAGCGATTCCGGCCTGTTGTTGCGCGCGACCCAGCAGGCTGCAAAGCCAACCCCTGCTGTGGTTCCAACCGCTGCGCAAGCAGACCCCCAAGTGATGAGCCCCAGTGCCACCCCCCCTGCACAAGGGGCCGGGTCGTTCTTTGCTGATGCCGAGCCGGTTGAAAGCGCGCCTGCCCCAGCTGCCGACAGCATTGCCGCAAAACTGCAGCGCATCCGCGCCGTCGTTTCGCATTCCGAAGAAAATTCGGTTATTTATACCGAGGACGAAGACACAAACCTGGGTAATCAGCCAGCTGCCCCGAAGGATGCAGTCGCCGCCGCGTTTGAGATGGGCTCGCTCGATTCGTCGGACCTTACCGAAACGGACGAGCCCGAAGAGGCCATTGAACCTACGGCGCCGGCTTTTGAGGCGGAAAACCTCGAGGATAACCCCTCTCTGGCTGAACCTGTGGCAGAGGCCGTAGCCCCCAAGGAACCGTCAGAAGCTGAGGTCGTAACATCCAAAGAACCGGAAGAACCCGGTCAACCGATCTCGATGCAGCAGTACACCGACTACGAAGACGAGGAAGAGGCGCCCACACCCTCTGCCCTTTTCACTGATCTTGAGGAAACGGCCGAAACCGATGAGGCCAGCAATATACTAAGCGAAGACGCCGAAGAGGATCAGATCGAAGAGGTCGTGGAGGCAAACGATGGTTATCTGACCGCCGAGGATGAGGCCAATGTTCTAAGCGAGATCTCGAAGGTCGAAGCCGCAATGGACGGTCAATCACCGAACGAAACTGCCCTGGATCAGGATTTGTCCCGCCTGATGGACAAGGCCGACAGCCAGATGGATGACCCGGCGACCAGCACGCAGCGCGAAACCTATTCGCATCTGCGCACGGCCGTCGCCGCAACCGAAGCTGAGCGCGAGGACCGACCCCAGCAAGAAGAGTCCGAGGAAAGCGGATATCGCGGGGATCTGACCTCGGTCGTCAGCCCGCGCCGCCCCGAGATTCAAGTCACCAGCATGCGCCCTCAGTCGGACACCTCGTCGCCGCTAAAACTGGTTGCGGAACAGCGTGTCGACGCAAGGGAACAGGACTCCGGTCCAGTGACCCCGCGCCGCGTTACGTCCAAGTCAGAAGACGAAGCAGGCGACTCCAACGAAGAAGGTGGTTTTGCCCTGTTTGCACAGGAACAAGGCGCACAATCGCTGCCCGACCTGTTGGAAGCTGCAGCCGCCTACTTGTCGTTCATCGAAGGTCAGGAACAATTCTCGCGCCCACAGCTGATGAATAAGATCCGCTCGCTCAAGCAGGACGACTTCAACCGCGAAGAAAGCCTGCGCTCGTTCGGTCAATTGCTTCGGGACGGCAAGATCGAAAAAGCCGGTGGAGGTCGCTTCGCTGCATCAACGCAAATCGGGTTCCGTCCTGACGATGAGCGCGCCGCAGGCTGAACTTAAATAATCAAAAGAAAAAGGGGCCGATGCAATCATCGGCCCCTTTTTTGTAGGGGAAAAGAAGCACTCTCTCAATCTTCCGACTGATCCGGGTCTGCTTGCCCAACGCCTTTGAACACGAACTTGAAGGGCAAGGCCCACACGATGCCCAGACCGACATAGACCAGCAGTTCAAGCCAGATCGGCGGGCGATCAAGCCAGTTCACAACCGTCACCACAGCCACGATGTAAAGCGGCAAACCAATCAGTAAAAGCGCCAGAGACCAGCGGCGGCGCGCCTTATAGCTGAGGCCTTGTTTCTGTTCCTCTGCCATTAGTCTGCAAACGGGTCTGTCACCAGAATGGTGTCATCCCGCTCCGGGCTGGTAGACAAAAGGGCGACGGGACAATCGATCAGCTCTTCGACCCGGCGCACGTATTTGATGGCATTGGCCGGCAGATCCGCCCAGCTGCGCGCCCCTTCGGTGGATTCGCTCCAACCCGGCACCTCTTCGTAAATCGGCTTGCAGCGCCCCTGTTGGTCGGCGGCGGTCGGAAGATAGTCCAGACGTTCGCCATCCAATTCATAGCCAACGCAGATTTTCAGGGTTTCGAATCCGTCCAAAACGTCCAGCTTGGTCAACGAGATACCGTTCACACCGCTTGTCGCGCATGTCTGGCGCACCAGGCAGGCATCGAACCAACCACAACGACGTTTGCGGCCTGTGGTCGTCCCGAACTCGTGCCCACGCTCACCAAGCCGTTGACCATCGTCGTCTTCCAGCTCTGTCGGGAACGGACCCTCGCCTACACGGGTTGTGTAGGCCTTGACGATGCCCAGAACGAAGTCGATGGACCCCGGACCGATACCCACGCCCGTCGCAGCCTGACCGGCAATAACGTTGGACGAAGTCACGAACGGATAAGTCCCGAAGTCAATATCCAGCAAAGCGCCTTGCGCGCCTTCGAACAGGATGCGTTTGCCGGCCTTGCGCTTTTCGTTCAGCACTTTCCAGACGGGGGCCGCGAAGGGCAGAATTTGCTGTGCAATCTCTTTCAGCTGAGCGATCAGCGAATCCCGATCAACTGGCTCGATCCCCAACCCTTTGCGCAGCGGGTCGTGATGTTGCAACGCACGGTCGACACGTGCCTCAAGCGTCGCCTCATCTGCCAAATCAGCAACACGAACAGAGCGACGACCAACCTTGTCTTCGTAGGCCGGGCCGATGCCCCGCCCGGTTGTCCCGATCTTGGTGCCTTTGCTGGCGGCCTCTTCCCGCGCACGATCCAACTCACCGTGGATCGGCAAAATCAAAGGTGTGTTTTCGGCAATCATCAGCGTCTCAGGCGAGATATCAACGCCCTGCGCCTGAATGGTTCCGATCTCTTTGATCAGGTGCCAAGGATCCAGCACAACACCGTTTCCGATGACACTCAGTTTTCCGCCGCGAACAACACCGGACGGCAGCGCATGCAGCTTGTAGACTTCACCATCGATGACCAGCGTGTGACCGGCGTTATGTCCGCCCTGAAAGCGTGCAATTACGTCTGCCCGCTCACTGAGCCAGTCGACGATCTTGCCTTTTCCTTCGTCACCCCACTGGGCGCCGACAACAACCACATTGGCCATATCCGGTCCTTTTGCGCTGAGTTATCAAACTCGGCTCGTATAGCGGGGGGAAAGCGACAGGGAAACCGGTAATTCGACGCATGCAGAGATCGTGCTGCGCACGATGCCTACGGCGGGGATTTTTTTTGGCCAGATGAAGAAACGGATTCTCCGCTTTATCCGGCTAAAAAAAATCCCGGGGGAGTCGCCCGGCACGGGTGGCGGGGGCAAAGCCCTTAGCCCGTTCGATAGTTGTACTTTCAGTTGTGGTCGAGAAGTTATCACGCCTGATTACGATCTCTGTGGCATTGCCCCAGGCGCGAACGTCAAAATCGGCCCTGAGCGGCCCTTTATCGCAAGTGCAGCGAATGAGCGCTTGACCGCCCTACTTGTCGTTCTGATCTTTCCCGAAAACCCTATCAGCCCCCTTGACCTCCTCAAAGACCAGTTCAGGCACAACGACTTCTCAATTGGCACGTTTCATCAGGTGATGAAAACGCTCAGCGGCATCTTCCTTGCGCCGGTATATGATGGCCGCGATCTCGCCGGTGACAAAATTCGTGCCTATCGGGGGCGCGAATGCCTTTGCCATCCGCCCGAGGGGCCGCCCTTGAAGATCCTCGACCTGCCAGCGATCTCCGACACTGGAGAGCCTGATTGGCGCGCCGACCTGCGCTTCAGAGATCGCCTGGTGAACAATGTGCCGATCACCTTGGCGGCCTGCAAACGACAGGTCGACCATCCTCATTTCGGGCGATTGAAAGAACCGGCGTGGGCCAGGGACTGTCGCCAAGTCGGGCATCATGTGCCGCATGACGACGGATGGCGACTCGCTGGGAAGGTATTCGTGTTGTCGTTACTCATGACGATCAAATTGCGCCGTGCACGTGTCATGGCGACATAGAACAAACGCCTCGGGGCGTCCTGATCTTCGTTTCGCGAGGGCCGTTCCCAACCGCCATCCAGGATCACGACATCGTCAAATTCGAGACCTTTCGCGCTGTGCGCCGTCAACAATTTGAGGCCACGCTGCTCGCCCCATGAATCCTACGACCATTCAGCAAACCATTCGATCACATCAGGGCTCGGGAGCGCTTTGCCATCAACTTCACGCGCAAGTTGGCCAAGTCCCTCGCCTATCCGGTCAGTCCAACGGCTTGTGGGTATCGCATTTAGGGTTTCAGTAAGGTCGCCCAAGCTGACCAAAGCTGCATGCCTCTCGCGTAGGCCGCCGATGAACCTCCGCATCTCACGGGTGCGCCACACACTAGGCAAGTTTTCGTTCGCCATTTCGACTGGAATTCCATGCCCCTCGGCAAAGTCGCGGACTGGCAGAAGCTTGCGCCAATCACGAGAAATGATTGCCGCGCCCTTCCAGCTCCAATCCGGGATCAGTTTTGACAGGCGGATCATCTCGTTGACCGCCGCAAGGGCCTGAGCGTCATTTCCGGCTGGGCAGCCAAGGATTTGGACCCGCCCCTGCGCGACCGGGTCGAGGCTTTCCATGATACTCCCGGCCGGGTCCTTTTGCCTCGATTCGTCGACAGTAATACCATGCCCTGTTTTCATACGTTCCCGAGACCTTTCGATTACGGCGTTCGCCGCAATGATGATGTTCTTTGACGAGCGGTAATTGTCGGTCAGAAAAACCGGCTTGGCTGAATAATCTTGTTCGAATTGCCGAATGTGGCGTACCGATGCGCCGGCAAACGCATAGATATTTTGGTCGTCATCGCCGACCGCGAACAGTTTGATCCGTTGATCAGGGTCGTCGATACTGCGACCGGCCACTGCTGCGATCAGCGCGTATTCCTCGGGTCCTACGTCCTGATATTCGTCCACGAGAATCCATCGGAACCCTTGGATCAAGGTTTCTCGCAAGGCTTCGGCCTCGACTTTGTCCAGCCCGTCGCCACGCAAGAGACGTGCCGCATCGATCAGAAGCGTTTCGAAATCAGGTTCGTCGGCCGCCAACTGTCCGGCGAAACTCGCGCCAATCAACCTCATGGCTAAGGCATGGATGGTCAAGACCGTCACGAAGCGAGCATCTTCGCCTATCAGTAGACGCAAGCGTTCCCGGATCTCGGCGGCCGCGTGGCGATTGTAAGCGAGCACCAGTATTCCGTTTGGATCTTCGCGTTTAATCCTGACCAGATAGGCAACGCGATGGACCAATACGCGTGTCTTGCCCGATCCCGGCCCCGCGAGCACCAGCACATTGGTCTGTTCGCGGTCGTCACGAACGATCTGTTCTTGTGTCGAATTCCCCAGATTGTCGACGATCTCAGCGTAAGACTGAGGCGTTGCCTGCCGTCTGAACTCCGAAATTTTCCCCGGCATCCAAGCTTTCATGAAGTCGGACTGCTCCATTGCGAAATAGTCATGCGCGAGTCGCTGGGCCTGATCGATATCGTCGATGCCCTTGCTCGCATAGGCCGCCATCACGTGGGTCTGGACGGTCTGTTCGGTGTAGTGGTCTTCGAGCGGCGCGAAATTCTGAGTGGTAAAAGCGCCGCCTTTCCGATTGATGTGCAACGTCATGGCCGAGCGGAACACGGACAAACCCTTGCCCAGAGTCACCACCTGTTGTTCGTGCAACCATAGAAGCGCCCGGTCCATCAGCTTTGCAGGATCAATGACAGATGTACGCGCTTGGCATCATTGCAAACATCGGCAAAGCGCAAGCCGAGGACGCCGCAAAAATCATGGAGGCATTTGCGGATACGCTGCCTGCATTCCTTGAAGCCGCGCTCGAAGACGAAGCCTTCGGGCGCAAAGTCTTCGTGCCCTTTGAAGCCGTTGTCAAAGTCGGCGCCGCTAAAAAGATACAGCGTTATCCGCTGCGTCCAACAGGCATAGTCCAAGAGGTCGAGACACTGCGGGAGGCGAAAAAGAGCAAGTCGAAGGTGAAGGTAAGGCCAGATTCCGGACCCAAGGGGTAAGCGGCTAACGGCACCCAAAAGCAAAGAAAAAGGGCGCGGCTCAAGCCGTGCCCTGCTTCGGTGTGGTGGCATTTTCTGCCCTGGCTATTCCGGGCGCTCACAGTGTCTAAAGCGGACCTTCACCGCGTAGTCCTCAAAGTCGGCTTTGCGGACTTTCCCGACTTTCCAACACCTGAAGTCACCTTGTGCTTTCGGCCCATTCCTGCCTTTGATCGCTCTAAGGCATTTCGGTAGCTTTCTGGGCATTGCTGCCCTTCGCGGCATGCGCGAGATTGAGATCTCGCTGAATCCACGGTCTGACTAACAAACCTTACTTACAATTTTTGGAATTGCCATGAAGATTTCTCTACGCGTGAAATCAGTCCGGATTGTTGTCCAAACTTCTTATGTTTCTCATAACTTTCTCGACATGTGATGGATCTCTAAAAATGCCAGCCAGCATCTTTCCTACGTCGGCATCAGGCCAGGATTTCCTTAACTCGGCGTATTTTCGAGCGGCTTCTTTGGTATTACCCAATTCATTCAATGCGGCCGTTTGATAGGCGAAGGACGGGGCGCTGATCGGGTCTCCGTACTCTGCGGCTGCCGAAAAGGAATCCAGTGATTTCTCGTAATTTTCCAAGTGGAAACTCGCAGCACCAAAAATGTTTCGATTGGCAAATCGCTGGTTGCTTCGACCTCCGTTCATGGCTTTGGCCGCAGAGCTCGCAGCTTCGGCAAAATGACCTGAGAACAATGCGATCGAGCCATGTATGTCCAACACATGCTCATCATCTGGTGCAAGTGTCGCGGCTCGTGTTGAGATTCTCATGGCCTCATCAAATTCTCTGTTAGCAAATTTAACCCAAGCCTGAGCTGACTGGGCCCATGGATCTGTCGGAGCAAGGCGGCGTGCTTGATCAGCCATGGTCACTGCTTCGTCGAGCAGTGCATTTTTTTTCGGGCCTGGCGGGGTTAGGATTGCCAGATTTCCGAGCGCCTGAGCCGCACCGGCATAGCCGCCATGGTAATCGGGGCCAAGTTCGATAACCCTGCGGAAAACTTCAGCCACCAACTGTTGGCGCGGCGCATCAAATATGGGAAACATCATGCTTCTTGCCTGATTGGCCAGATTCATGGCCTGCAATGAAGACGCCGATTGTTCGATGACGGCCTGACGCTTTAGCGTGTCTTGTATTGGAAACTCGGCTCGGGTTTGGCCGGGATCAGAAGGGTTGTTCTCGATAGTGATGGAAGCAACGGCGATGCCGATAGCGGTTCCCGTGACGAAAGACATGGCAGCCCAACCGAACGCGCGACGGGAACTTTCGTGCCCGGATGCGGCAACTTCGACCCGTTCAAACCTTGGTCTGTAACCCCCGGTGTCAACGAATATTCGGACGGGATCGGCGGTTCCTGCCGTGTCATAGTAGTGTTCAAGATTTTGCCTCAGACGCCGCGCATCCACCCTGACAACATTGTTTGCATCCCCTTCTTCAGTCGGATCGCGATCATACACATCCTGAGCAATTGTTTTGCCCATAATGAGCTCACCGCGGCCTTCCAATTCTTCGGTCACGATGTACTTCAAAAAAGCACAAAGCCGATCCAAGTGAGAAAACAACTCACTTTTGCACACCGCCTCCAAAGCATTACTCTTGTCGATGTCCTTAATGTCTGAAGGCATTTTTACCCTTTAATTACAAGGTTACACCAATCGTATTCAGATATTATAATGCACTTCTGACCTGCGTGAGTCACCCCTGTGTCACAGTGAGTCCGTTACTCAGCTGAAAATCCTGAGGAACACTAACCTTGCATCGCGACCGATGTCCCGTCGGTGACGGCCTCTTCGATATTCCGGAGTTGTCGGCGAGTTTTGCAAGGGAGTGTTAATCATGAATAGACGAAAACGACTATTGAAGTACTCAGCCTATCTGGTGGCCGGGTTGACGTTTGGGTTCTGGCTGGCCGCCCCGAACGGAGGGCTGAAGATCCTAAGTTATACCTTCGGCCCTTCGATGGCCTTGGCTCAGGAAACGCCAGAAGTGTCCCCGGTCAAGGCGAGAGAGAGAGATACGTATTACCCAAACAGTGAGGACCTGAAACCTGACGAAATGCGGGTGATTGCCTGCGGGACCGGGATGCCGACCACCCGAGCGGCGCAAGCGGCAGCCTGTTTCTTGGTAGAACTTGGAAACGGTGACAAGTTCCTGTTCGATATCGGTTCGGGATCAGCCGAGCGGATTTCGTCGCTGCAAATCCCCTACAACTACCTCGACAAAGTGTTCATCGGGCATTTGCACACCGATCATTTCGGTGCGCTGCATGACCTATTCATTGGTGGCGCTTTGATGGGACGCAATGTTCCTCTTCGGGTATGGGGACCCAGCGGCGCAGTGCCGGAACTTGGCACGGCCTATGCCTTGGACCGTATGCAGGAAATGCTGTCGTGGGACTTGGCAGGCCGGGCCGGAAACGTGGATTTCCGCGGCTATGTCATGGATGTGACCGAGTTCGACTACAAGCTTGAGAATGAACCGATCTACGAGGAAAACGGCGTTGTTATTCGCACATTTCCCGCGATCCATTCCATTGATGGCTCGGTCAGTTATGCGCTGGAGTGGAATGATCTGAAGTTCGTCTTCAGCTCGGACACCTACCCCAACAAATGGTTCGTCGAATATTCCAAGGACGCTGACCTGGTAATCCATGAGTGCTTTATTGCTGTGCCCGAACTGGTCAGCAAAATGAAGTTCACACCGGAATCAGCATTGCAGGTGGGCACACAAGTTCACACTGCACCAGAGGCGTTCGGCAAGGTCATGAGTGAGATCAAGCCACGCATGGCAGTCGCGTACCATTTCTTCAATGACTTTGACACCGTCAATGGCGTGTATGAGCGTATACGATCCACCTATGACGGCCCGCTCAGCATGTCCGAAGATTTCATGGTCTGGAACGTGACCAAGGACGACATCGTCGTGCGCATGGCTGCAACCGAAGAACGGACCTGGGCACCGCCGTTGGCGGCCCCCGCAGAGGCGCCAAAAGTAGAAGACAAAACTGCGATGGCGGAACAGCTCGGGGTGGAAACCCTCGATTTCAGTGACTTTGTCGCAAGTGGGGTTTGGGATGTCGAGGATGTCCTACGCCCAATCTACGAGGAGGCCAGCGAAGCTATGGGGCAAGAGTATCCATACCCGGAGAAGTCCGAACCCAAATAAGTCCTGAAAACAAACCGGTGCCTTTTGGCATGCCATCCGGCACCGGCCTCTGTGCTTCTTTTTTCAGGCAAAACCTCGGGCTTGGATCAGGAAGCACAGAATAGGGCCTGCAAAGGAGTGTTCTCTCATGATGCCTTTTAAACCTTTGATCATTCTTGCCGTCTTTTTACTCTTGCGCCCGATACCAACGCAAGCCGACTTGCTGCCAGCGAATGGTGCGGAAACTGCTGCTAACTTCGCCGAAATTTCTGTTCTGGAAGACCGAGTCCGGGTCGCGTTGGAGATCGACCTTGGTGATGTTCACGGCTTTCTGGCGAAACCTGGGGACGGTGAAGATCAGGTCAGCAGCCTGACCGAAAGAACAGGCAAAGCGTTGGAAGTTCATGCAGATGGCACGGCCCTTGTACCCGAAACCTATCAGCTTGAAGTGCGCCCCAGAAAACCGAGGGTAACAGCGTTCAGGCCAAGCTACGGCCTGCCTTCAAATGACGAACGATCAGCGCAGGTCGTTTCCGTCGTCCTTGACTATCCTTTTACTGACCAACCAACGGAAATTGAATTCAAACCGCCGCTCACATCTGATGGAATTCCAACCGCGGCCATCGGGGTGATCTTCGATCACCTTGGCGTGGCCGTCACAGATTATCGATATCTTTCCCGGTCTGAGGTGTTTTATCCCAACTGGAACGACCCCTGGTACAGTCGGTTTGAGAACCCGAACCTGACCAGGCACCACAAATCAGCGCTCATGTCCTTCGTGTCTGTTGAGCCGCGAGAAGTTCGCCACGAGGTGATCTTCCGTCTGCGTGATTTGGAAGGCTGGGTCGATCTAAGACTTGGAGAAACGACAGACCTTGATGCCGCTGCGATGGCCAATATTGAGCAGCAGGCCATCGATTTGTTTTTGAGTAGCAATCCATTGACAATTGACGGTCAGCCTATCGTTCCAAGCGCGGCAAAGGTTGAGCAGCTTTCTGTTGGCGTTAATGGTTTGAAAGTTCTTGAAAATCCGTTGAATACAAATCGGGATACTGCCCTGCTTGGCATAGTTCTGTCTTACCCCCGCGATACATTGCCCAATGAGGTTTCCTTGAAATGGGACTTATTTACTGAAGAAGCAGAAACCATACCTGTTCAAATTTCGGATCCCGCCGGGGCTGTGCCCGGGCAAGTGACCCGAGATGTGCCCGACATTTCGTGGAAAAACTATATTCTGAACTGGAGTGATCCAAGAACACAGCCGGTCAGGGTTGCCGCTGTGCGCTCTATACCGGTTCCGGTCTGGTCACTTGGGCTTGTTGTCTTTGCAGTATTCCTTGGGGCGTTTGCATGGCGAAACCGCTCGGGTCAGTGGCAGGGATGGGCTGTGGGTGCCCTTTCAATCTGTCTCGCTGCCACCGTTCTGAGGACCGCGACGTGGGAAATGACACTTCCGGCCGGTACGCTGGCCAACACAGATGCAGCTGTCGAGATTACCGAGAAAATTGTCTCAAACCTCGCAACTGCGCGATTGGAGACGCAGGGCCCCCAGATGTCAGAAGTCCTGAATGCTTTCGTCACCGCACAGGCACTGAATGACGTCGGGGCAGAAATCCGGCGCGGTTTGTCTGTATCTCTGCCATCGGGTGCCACCGCTCAGATCGAATCCACTGAAGGGTTGGTGGTAGAAAGCGTCGATCCCAACGCAGATGGCAGCAATCAGGTATTGGCCCGCTGGAACGCCACGGTCAGTGGCGGTCATTGGGGCCACTTGCATCGTCGCACCGTGTCGTATCGCGCATTGCTGGAAGTCCGGCAGTACGAAGACGCATGGTTCTTAACAGGTCTGACAATTCTTGAAGCTCGAGTGAATCGTCAATTCACATCGGAAGGAGGCAACTCATGAGGCATGTCTTCATATTTCTTGCAGCCGTTATCAGCTTGCTCACTCAGCCCGCATTGGCTCATTTCAAGCTGAATCAGAACGTACGAGTGCATCACGTGTCTCATTCCGGCGATGGGTTGGACATCTATCTACGAATGCCGATGTCCTATGTTATGGCGGGTCTGGTCGGGTCTGAAGATTCCGAGGGCCTGCCCACCCCGGCGCCATATACATACAATCAGATCGAAGGTGGTGTTCTGATGCACTATCTGGATCAACACGCGCTGCGAAGCGATCCGGAAGGATTGGCAGCTCTTGCAGCCGATACTGTTGATTTGTCGGTCGAAGGGCACGCACAACCCGTAACTGTCGTATCCATGCGATTGCATCCCCTGGGGTCTGAGCTGGGGTTTGCCACCCTGGAAGAAGCACAATCCGCGGTAACTGGTAGGAACGTATTTCCGCGCGCCGTAGGCGAGACCTATGTCGGCGACGTCATGCTGGATCTGCACTTGCGCTACAATATCGGTCCCGTTGACACATACAGCCTTTCACATAGATCAAACCCCGGACTGCCGGGGCAGGAAGATACAGCGAACCTAATCCTTGATTACAATGGAGAGCTAATCCGCACTTTTCGCGCGACCGGGCTTATGCACGATCCGGTCACCGTTTCCGGATCTGCAACCGCTGCCGCTTCGACCTTTGTTGTCGAGGGCATTCGACACATATTGGAAGGCCCCGACCATGTTCTATTCGTACTTTGTATGATCATCGGAGCGCTGAACCTGCATAGCCTGTTGGCGCGCGTAACGGGATTCACCCTTGGCCACACGGTGACGCTGATCCTCGGCTTTTTTGGCATCGCCCCAAGCGGCGCATGGTTCATCCCGACAGTCGAGTTGGCAATTGCTTTGTCAATTATCTACGCCGCCATAATGGCCGTCCGTCCTTCTGACCAAAAACATGGTGATCTAAAAGCTTTTGCCATCACCTCAAGCATTGGTCTGCTGCACGGATTTGGCTTTTCCTTCATGCTGCACCAAATCCTGCGGGTTGATGCGCCAAATGTCTGGCACAGCTTGCTTGCCTTCAATGTTGGTGTCGAAATAGGGCAGTTGATGATCGTTTTGCTGATCTGGCCTCTTGTTCTGTTTCTACGCAAGTTGCCGGGCCGCGTATGGGTCGGGTCGCGAGCCGCCGTTGCCGCCTGTGCCAGCCTGATCGCCATGATTTGGGTTGTAGAGCGGGCGGAGTTTTTCGTGTGATGCGGTCTGGGATTATGGCAGCTTATGTGTGCATTGTCGCCGCTGTTTTAGCTCCCAACACTCGTTACTATGGGCACTGAGCCGAATTGCTGTGGCGATGCTCAGACTCCGAAATGCTCGCCGAGAATGACCGGAATGTGCCCTGGACGACAAATGCTGCACTCATCACCTAAGTCGTCTTTGGGCTCGATGCGGTCATTCGCAGAATTTTTGTGTGCGTCTGTTTCGCGGACAAAGCGCCATTCCGCTGCGGCTGCGCCAAGGTCTGCTTTTCTATCAAAAAAACAACCTCAAGCAACACCCGCCTGTAGTTGCTGTGCATCACCCCATTGTCTTGGCGATTGCCCATACATGCGCCTGAACTCGCGACTGAATTGGGACGAGCTGACATAGCCTACGTCCATTGCGGCTTCGTTTACGGGCATGCCACCCGCGATCTTCATGGCGGCGTTGTTGAGGCGCATCGACTTAACGAATTGGATTGGTGCCATCGTCGTGACCTGCTTGAATTTTCGATGGAAGACCGCCCGGCTCATGCCCGCCCGGCTCGCCATATCGTCAATCGAGATTGACGCATCCAGATTTGATGACACATGCGCAATTGATCGCGCAATGGCATTACCTGCGCGGAATGCCTGCCGGGCGAAAGTGCCAGCTTCTCCCTTCAGGATCGAATAGAGCACCTCGCGCAATCGCGCCTCGCCGAGAACCGATGTATCCGTCTCGCTGTCTCCGAGCCGCAGTAGCCGCAACAGCGCTTCCGTGAACCCATCGTCCCATCGCGCGAGCCTAATTCCCGGCTCCCTCAGCTCTCCTTTGACCGAAGGCAGAGCGCCCCCGGCATTTTCCATCTCCATTTCCAGCTCGGCCATGGCGCGTTGCTCAAGAGAGATCATGACCCCGTAGAGTGGGCTGTCATGTGACGCCAAAGGCGTCCCCGCCTTGACCGGCATCGACATTGGGCAGCAGAGATACTGGCTGTTGTCGTATTCGTATCTTCGGCCATCCAAAACGGCTTCCTTCACCCCGCTGACAATGGCCACGACGCAGGGTTCGTAAACGGCCGGAACACAGGGGATTGATTGCTTGGCACGAAAAAACCGCACACCCTTGATGCCCGTCTCCGTCACGCCGTCCGTTTCGGTTCGGTCTGCGATGATTTGCTTGATCTGATCCTTGCTCATAAGAGCGATGTAATGGCTCCAGGTCGATGCTGGCAACTACCTTGATACAATCGGGCAAGTATTTGCGATGATCTTGCCTGTTTCTGCATGCTGGCGAGAGCTATCTGCATTTCCATGCTTAAACAAAGTTCGCTTGGCCCATGCGCCAACGCGGATAGGAGACAAAAGATGCCAGATACCACATTTGGACCCAAAGGCTGGATGCCTGTGCGCCTCGGCGACCTCTCCGGCAAGACCTACCTCATCACGGGTGCCAACGCTGGTGCCGGGTTCCAGGCCGCGCGGACGCTCCTCAAAAAGAACGCCAAGGTTGTGATGTTGAACCGCTCGGCTGAGAAGTCTCAGGCGGCAGTTGCGAACCTGAAGAGTGAGTTCGGCAGCGAGGCGGAAGTGAGCTTCATTTGCATGGACCTGGCCTCGCTTGCAAGCGTACGCGAAGCTGCGGACGAGGTTCTGAATTCCGTTCCCCGGATCGATGCGCTCATCTGCAATGCTGCTATCGCGCAGGTGCCAACCCGCAAGCTGACAAAAGATGGGTTCGAGAGCCAGCTTGGCACAAACCACTACGGTCACTTCCTACTCTGTGGTCTTCTGTTTGAACGGATTGAAGCCTCAAAAGGTCGGATCGTTGTTGTCGCCAGTCTTGGCTACAACATGGGTCTGAAGACGATCAAGTTTGACGACATGAACTGGGAAGAGGGTTACGGGCCTAATACCGCCTACTCACAAAGCAAGCTGGCGCAAATGATGTTCGCCTATGAACTACAGGACAGGCTTGCCGCCGCTGAGCGCACCGAGGTCGACGTCTATGTCTGCCATCCCGGCTCGTCGGCAACGTCACTGATCAGCACGAGTGGCAACCGGACGATACGGTTCATCTGGTGGCTCATGACCAAGACGCCGATGGTTCAAACGGCCGAGCAAGGGTCCTATCCCGAAGTCATGTGCGCCACCGAAGAGACTTTGACCGAACAACGCGCGCTTTACGGGCCGACGGGCCGTATGGAAGCGGTTGGCCAGGTCGGTAAGGGTACATTGAATCCGCACGCGTATGACAAACCCGTCATGACAAGGCTTTGGGACGTGACTGAAAAAGCGACAGGGTTCAGCTGGGAACTTTAGCCCAACCGGGTGCAACGCGATTGTCGATGCTCAGCCTCAAGAGCGGAAGTTCGTGCGCCGCGCAGCATCCGGAGGAACGGGCTCTATGCTTACGTTCGCCACGGCAATGGCCAATGTGTGCAAAGGGCTGTCCGCGGCGTTCAAGTATCCTGAACATCATTATCTTGATAGCGCGTTTATCGCCTTGACGGTCAACAATGTGCGCGGGCGCTAAAAATTTTGACCCAAGCCGACAATTGCGAGGAGGTGCCAACCAGAAGTGCAATCGACGACTTGGCAGCGCGCCCCTAGAACGGCATCGGATGCGCGCGATGCGCGGCACCGATATCCGCCAGAACGTCATCCGCCAACACCACCTCTGTGCCCGCCAAAATATGGGCCAGCTGCGCAACCGTAGTCGCGCCAAATATGGCAGACATCATGAACGGGCGTGTCCGGCACCATGCCAGCGCCATATGCACCGGATCCAGGCCATGCCGCTGCGCGATCTCCAGGTAGGCATCGACGGCCCCAAACACACGCTCGTACTTACGCCCACCCATGGTCGGAACCAGATCCATGCGCGAACCTTTAGGCACCGCTCCGCCCTGATATTTGCCCGTCAGAAACCCTGCAGCCAACGGAGAAAACGCCATCAGGCCGACATCCTCGTGCACGCTTAGCTCGGCCATATCGGTGTCGAAATGGCGGCACAGCAGAGAATACTCATTCTGAACCGAAGCGACCCGAGGCGTGCCCATCTGCTCGGCCAGCCGAAGCCATTGCGCGGTGCCCCATGCGCTTTCATTCGACAGGCCGAATGCGCGGATATTGCCCTTGTCGACTTGCTGTTGCAGGGCTTCAAGACATTCCTGCATATTCGCCAACACCTCATCGGTGTTGTGACCAGACGGCGCATAGTCCCAGTTCTGTCGAAACATGTAACTGCCGCGATTGGGCCAGTGAAACTGATACAGATCGATGCAATCTGTCTGCAAACGACGCAGAGATCCCTCGATCGCTTCGGGAATCGTTTGCGCAGAAATCGGTGCCCCGTCGCGGGCATGGGCGAAACCTGCACCGGAATGTTTGGTCGCCAGAATGTATTCCGCCCGCCGCGCGGGGTTCACCGCATTCCAGTTGCCCAGGATTTCCTCGGTCCGCCCCACGGTCTCTTTCAAGACCGGGTTCACCGGGTACATTTCAGCAGCGTCAACGAAATTGATCCCCGCCTCCAGCGTCATATCGATCTGGGTATGTGCATCGGCCTCAGAGGTCTGCGCGCCAAACGTCATGGTTCCAAGGCACAGATCCGTCACTTCAATACCAGTGCGCCCCAATGGGTTCTTTTTCATCTCAAAATCCTTCTGCTCGCAACGTGGCGCACCCTAATGCAGAGAACAGGTAGGGCAAGGGTGCAGGCGAGCAATTCCGGTGCAACAAGGGGTTGGGCTTATTCAAACCTCTCTGCAAAAAGCGGAATAAAGCCAAACGCAGCACACGGCGTTTCTGCCCCCTGTGATACGGGTATCCATGCCGATTCCAGCGAATGCGCTTTTTTTTAAGTTTTGGTCCGCCATGCGGACCAATGCTGCCGGTCACTGCGGCTGCGCCAATGTCGGCTTTAGGTTGCTCGTGAAGTTCACCTGAAATGAGAATTCCAAACCTCTCGTCGAACCTCATCTCTGGCCTCGTATGCCGCTATTGCTTCCTCTAGCTCGTCGGGTTCAAGCGCGTTTTCCCCCCTGGCGATCCGCGTGACTTGCATCGTGTACCATGCAGTCACACCGCCTTCCGGAGGGTTTTTGAAACGTGGGAATTGCGGCTCGTCGCGTTGATCGGAAAGCCAAAATGATGGCAATTCTGGATCAACGACCAATGCGCGGGCCAATCCAACGAGATCTGCCTTGCCTTCTGCAATGGCGCTTTTGGCCTGTGCAAGCGTCTTGAAACCGCCCGTCACCATAAGGGGAATGTTCGTTTTCGCACGCGCACGTTCAGAAAAATCAAGAAAATAGGCACCGGAACCCGCACGATCCGATGATGACGCAGCACCCGGAAAATATGTGCCACCGCTGACATCAATCAGATCAATTGTTGTTTTGTCTAATGCCGCAATGACCTCAAGGGATTCATCTTCAGCGAAGCCGCCTTCAAGTTGATCCGTCGCGTTCAACTTGATGCCCACAGGGAAATCCGGGCCAACGGCATCACGCACGGCGCTGATCACTTCCAGCAGCAGTCTCATCCGGTTTTGCAAAGCACCGCCATAGGCATCTTCGCGTTTGTTGAATAGCGGAGACAGAAACTGGTTGAGTAAGAATCCATGGGCCGCATGCAACTCAACGCCACCGAACCCGAGCTGCTTGGCAAGGTTTGCCGTGCGTGCAAATTCGGCCGGCAGCGCGTGGATGTCATCCAAGGACAGCACGCCGCATTTCAGACCAGGCAAATCAAGTCTACTCGGACCCTTCGGCGAGCTGATCGGAGCATCCGCCATCGCACCTGCATGTCCAAGTTGCGGCCATAAATGGGCGTCGTTGGTTGCCCCTGCCTGTGCAAGTTTTCTTAGAAATGCGAAATCGGATTGATCGTTCATAACCAAATTGCCGGGCTTCTCTGCAAAATGAGGTGTGCCTTGCACTTCGCCGATGATCGACAGGGCGAGGCCGCCAGTTGCCCAACGCTCATAGAGCTTGATTTGATCATCACTTGGATTGCCTTTGCCATCACCAAGCGAGTCAGACATCGCCGATTTAGCAATACGATTTTTAAGAGTTACACCGCAGGGCAGAATTAGCGGCTGGCGCAAGAGAGACTGGGCTTTATTGGACATTTGGTTCCTCAAACTTAGGCCTTAAAGATTGAAAGCAGTCATTTTTGCCGTGTACCGCATCCGTCAATTTGGACTTCAATTCGGTCATTGAGGCGTTTCTGATCCCACATTCTTGCGCAATGACCACCATACCTTCCGGAAAGTGGCTCGGGCCCTAAGCCTCAGCCTTCTTTTCCCAGCGCCCGGATTCTTCGGACCAGTATTGGGCGGAACATCCCGCACCGGTCAAAGCCTTCCACTGCCCGCGCGCGTGTTGAACGGCCTCTGCGTCATTGCCATCGAACAAGATACATACACGGTCCAATTTCTTGATCTCTTCGGGGTCGACCGCCGCGCCATCTACCGCCATGACACAAGACGGGTCATTGGCAGCCTGCGCCTCGGTCGTCAGCAGGATCGGCTGCGCGGCATCGCGCGGACCGCCTGCGCGGCCATGTGGCAGAAACCCTTCCTCGGGCCCCTGCCAAAGCTTTTCATCCAGCCAGTCCATCCGCGCGGGATCGCTGCCCCGCACGGCAATCTTCCACCCGGCCTGCCGTGCCTTGTCCAGCAGCACCGGCAAGGTATGCTCCAACGGTTGGCGGGTCAGGTGATAGAAATAGACGGCACCCATCGGCTTACTCGAAGTTGTCCTGAACGAAACGGCTCAGCGCGCGGACACCCCAGCCGGTTGCGCCCTTCGGGGCGTAGGATGTCTCGGACGAGACCGAAGCAACACCAGCAATATCCAGGTGAATCCAGGGCATGTCTTCTTTTACGAACCGCTGCAGGAACTGCGCCGCCGTGATCGAACCCGCAGGGCGTCCGCCCACGTTCTTCATGTCGGCGATCCGCGACTTCAGCTGCTTGTCATAGGCTTCGCCCAACGGCATTCGCCATGCGCCTTCGTCCTCGGCCCCTGCCGCCTTCAGGAAGGCATTACAGAACGTGTCGTTGTTCGAAAATACGCCCGCGTTCTCATGCCCAAGGCCGATAATAATCGCTCCGGTCAGGGTGGCCAGATCGACCATGCCCACAGGCTTGAACCGTTCTTGCGCGTACCACATCACGTCGCACAAAACCAAACGGCCCTCGGCATCGGTGTTGATGATCTCGACCGTGTCGCCCTTCATGGATTTGACCACATCACCCGGACGCGTGGCGTTGCCCGAAGGCATGTTTTCCACCAATCCGACCAAGCCGACAACGTTGGCCTTGGCCTTGCGTTTAGCCAGCGCGCGCATGGTGCCAGCAACGACACCCGCGCCGCCCATGTCCATGGTCATGTCTTCCATGCCACCCGCAGGTTTCAGCGAAATACCACCGGTGTCGAACACCACGCCCTTACCGACCAAAGCCAGCGGCGCGTCATCTTTGTCGCCGCCATTCCATTGCATCACCACAACCTTCGAAGGGCTGACCGACCCCTGCCCCACGCTCAGCAGCGTACGCATGCCCAGCTCAGCCAGTTTGTCTTCTTCCAGCACTTCGACCTCAAGCCCCAGTGCCTTCATCTCGTCCAGACGGTCGGCGAATTCGGTGGTGGTCAGGATATTCGCAGGCTCGTTGGTCAAATCGCGTGTCATGCGGACACCGTCGGCAACGGCGTAGAGCGGTGCAAACGCAGCCTCGATCTCATCCGCCTTCTGGTGGGTTATGATGACTGAACCGGCCTCATCAGACTCCTTGGTTTTGTGCGCATCAAAATCATAGCTGCGCAGCGCGATGCCCATGGCCAGAACCTCGGCCTTGACCTGATTGCCCGACATCACCAGCAGGTCCTTGCTGCCCGCCAGCTTGGCCAGCGCGGCACCGGCCTTGCGGGCCTCGGCGGGTTCGGGGCGGCGCGGCAGGACCAGAACGTCCAGCGCCTCGGCTGCCATGCCGGATGGCCACGCCATCGAGATCACGTCACCGGTTTTCACCTTTTCGAACCGCTCGCTTTCGACCAGCCGTGTCACAGCTCCGCGGGTCAGGCGGTTGGCGCGACGGGCGGCGGGGTTCATTTTGCCGTCGGACGGGATGATTATGGCCACGCGCCCTTCGGCCTGCGCCATCGTATCCATGTCGGGGTCCTGGAAATGGATCGGTACAAGACTGCTCATTGCGAACTCCTCAAAATCAGTTCCCCAAGACCTAGCCCGCGCCGCGCGGCTTGACCAGATAGCAGTTTTCCCCGGCCCGCATTTGGATTACAGTCCCGGAAAAAATCCGACAGGCTCGGGGGAGAAGGTTTTGGCAAGACAGAGCAGGCATAGGCCGTCGCGCACAATTGCGTGCAGCGGTGATTCTGGTCTGCACCCGACCAAAGGCTGTTTGCGCGTCTTTTCGGCAGGAGTTCCTTCGTGATCCTCGACCGCTACTTCGCCCGCCGATTCATTCAAAGTTTCCTGGTCATCGGCAGCATTTTCCTGACACTGATGATTCTGATTGACCTGATCGAACAGGTGCGCCGCTTTGACGATGCAAATCTGTCCTTTGGTCAGCTGTTGCAGTTGACGTTGCTGAATACGCCTGCCGCGATCAGCGAAATGCTGCCGTTGCTGGTCATCCTGTCCACGATCGCGTTGTTTATCGGTCTGGCCCGCAGTTCGGAACTGGTTGTGACCCGCGCCACCGGCCGATCAGGCATCCGCGCCCTGTTGGCCCCTGTGGTGATCGCCCTGATCATCGGCGCACTGGCGGTTGGCATGCTGAACCCCATCGCAGCCGCCACGTCGGAAGAGTACAAACAGCTTGCCGAATCCTACAAAAATAACGGCGGATCAACGCTGTCGATCAGCGCCGACGGCCTTTGGTTGCGGCAGGGATCGGCCGATGGCCAATCCGTGATCCATGCCCAGGATACATCCAACGGCGACAGGTTCACCCTTAATCAGGTAACGATCATTACCTTCGCCCCGGACGGAACACCGACCCAGCAAATCGTGGCCGACCAGGCCGATCTGGAGAACGGTACATGGGTCCTGACCAATGCCAAGATCTGGGCGCTTGAAGGCGGTGTGAATCCGGAAACCCACGCCGTTGAACATGTCCGGCTTGAGGTTCCCACATCGCTGACACGCCAGCGGATTCTGGACACGCTTGGCGATCAGGATTCCGTATCGGTCTATGACCTGCCGGAACTGATCCGTGACCTGCGCGAAGCCGGGTTTTCGACCAAGCAATATGAGGTCTGGTTGCAGGTTCAACTGGCCCGCCCCTTGTTTCTGATGTCGATGGTCCTGATCGGTGCGGCCTTCACCATGCGCCACGTGCGATTTGGCGGCACCGGGATCGCGGTTTTAACCGCCGTCCTGCTGGGATTTGGTATCTACTTCATTCGCAACTTTGCCCAAATTCTGGGGGAAAACGGTCAATTGCCTATCTTAGTCGCGGCCTGGGCCCCGCCCTTCGCAGCCATTCTTCTGTCCCTCGGCCTTTTGCTGCATGCGGAGGACGGCTGATGCGGCTTATTGCCAGTTTGTTTCTGTCCGGTGCAGTCGCACTGACCATGCCCGTGGGCGCATTCGCGCAATCTCAACCCGCTGCCGATGCCGCACAGGTTGCCACGCAAGAAGATCAACCTGCCCTCCTGGTGGCCGACCGGATCTTTATCACACCCGAGCGTAATCTGGTGGCCGAAGGGAATGTCGAAGCCTTTCAGGGCGACACCAAGGTCACGGCCACGCGCATCACCTATGACCGCGAAACCGGCAATCTGTCGCTGGAAGGCCCGGTCCGCATTGATCAAGGCGGCGAAACCACGTTGCTGGCTGATTCCGCCGAACTGGATGACGGGATCATGAACGGTCTGCTGATCGGAGCCCGCATGGTGTTCGATCAGCAGGTTCAGATCGCCTCGGTCCAGGCTGCGCGCGCGGGGGGGCGTTACACACAGTTCAGCAAGGTCTCGGCGACGTCCTGCCATGTCTGCGCCAATGGCAAACCGCCGCTGTGGCAAATCCGCGCCCGCAAGGTCACGCATGACCAATTGGAACGCCAACTGTATTTCGAAGGAGCACAGTTCCGGATACTGGATTTCCCGGTTTTCTACTTCCCCTATCTGCGCCTGCCCGACCCGACACTGGACCGCGCAACAGGATTCCTTGTCCCGTCGATTCGCACCACATCGCAGCTGGGAACCGGCGTGCAGGTGCCGTATTTCTTTAAGCTTGGCGACCACAAGGACCTGACGCTGACCCCCTATATCTCGGGGAAAACAAGAACACTGGGCTATCGCTATCGCCAGGCATTCAAACGCGGACGGATTGAGCTGAACGGCGCTTTCACCCGCGACGACCTGCAAGAAAACGAGGATCGGGGCTATCTTTTTGCCAACGGTTATTTCCTCCTGAACAACGACTTCCGCCTTTTGTTTGATGTGAAGACAACTTCGGATAACGCTTATCTCGCGGATTATGGCCTGCCCGATTTTGACCGGTTGCGCAGCGAAATCGCGCTTGAGCGGATCAAACGCGATACCGCCTTCCGCACCAGTTTCATCCATTACAAATCCCTGCGAGACAGCGAAAATGAGGAAGTGATCCCATCACGGATCTTCGACCTGTATTTTCAGAAACGCTACTTCCCAACCTCTGTCGGCGGTGAAGTTCGCTTGGGCTTTGTGGCCCACAATCACACACGCACCAGCGATCAGGATATCGTTGGCCGCGATGTCGCGCGTGCCACATTCGATGCGGACTGGATGCGCAGCTGGATTTTCGCATCGGGCCTCAGGGCTGATGCCCGGTTCGGGACATCGGTGGATATCTTTGACATCCGAGATGACAGCCAGTTTCCTGACCAGGTGACTCGCGCGGCCCCCCGCGCCGCACTCACACTGCGTTATCCGATGACCCGTCGGGAAAAGTCAGGCGCCACGCAGGTGCTTGAACCCATCGCGCAAGTCGGTTGGACGAACGTGACAGATCAGGACGTTCCCAATGACGAAAGCACCTTTCAGGAATTCGACCAGGGGAACCTGTTGTCCCTGTCACGCTTTCCGGCCCCGGATCGCCGCGAAGATGGCGCGACGGCGGTGTTCGGGGTCAATTGGGCGCGCTATGCCGCAAATGGCTGGCGCGCGCTTGCCACTGTCGGACAGGTCTTCCGCTCGACCGCTGACCCCAACTTCAACCTGACGTCGGGCCTACAGGGTACCGCCTCCGACGTGTTGTTGGCCGGTCAGTTGCAAACCGCCAATGGCTGGTCTTTGGCGGGACGTGGACTGTTGAACGGTGATTTCAGCTTTTCCAAGGCCGAGATGCGCGCTGGCTGGAACAAACGGAATGTCGGCCTTACCGGCAGCTATGTCTGGCAAGAACCAGACCCGGCGGAAAATGCGGATGATGAGATATCCGAGATCCGCATGAATGGGCGTTACCGTGTCGACCAAAACTGGTTGACGCAGGCCTATGCGCGCTATGACCTCAGCGAATCCGAACCGATCCGATATGGGCTGGGCGTTACCTACCAGAATGAGTGTGTAAAAGTTAACATGACCGTCAGCAGGCGATTTACCTCATCATCAAGTATTGAGCCTTCGACAGAATTCGGGTTTACCGTTGCCCTGACAGGTTATTCCGTCGAGGGTGACGGCCAACAGTACAAGAGAAGATGCAGTTGATTTCACGTTTCTCGCGAATAGTCCGTTCCGGTTGGTTAAAGCCGGTTGCACCGGCACTGGCTGCCGCTTTGCTGGCCCTGTCCACTGGTCACAGCCAGGCTCAGAGCCTGTTTTCACCTGCGATCAAGGTCAACCAGGACATTGTCACCTGGTACGAACTTCAGCAGCGCCAGCAATTCCTGACTGTTCTGGGTGCCCCTGGCGCCACCGAGGACGAAGTCCGCGACTCGCTGATCGACGAACGACTGCGCAAACAGGCCATGCGTGACGCAGGAATCGAGGTCGCACCTGAAGACATTCAGGTGGGCATTGATGAGTTTGCAGCCCGTGGCCGTCTTTCGACCGATGAGTTCCTGCAATTGCTGGGCGAATCTGGCGTTTCCCCCGAAACCGTGCGGGATTTCGTCGCTGATCAGCTGTCGTGGCGCGACTACGTCAGTTCGCGCTTTCTGTCGCAGGCCAGGCCGAGCGAAGACGAGATCAACCGGGCTTTGGGACAGGCCGGGAGTGGCGGGCTTCAAGTCCTGATGTCGGAAATCATTATTCCGGTCACGCCGCAGACCTTGGCCCAAGCCGAATTGCTAGCCGAAGAGATCGCACTGCTTGAAGGTTTCGATGCGTTTTCCTCTGCCGCCACACAGTATTCCGCAGCTGGCACACGCGATGACGGCGGGCGTTTGGAATGGCTTAACCTGACCGACTTGCCGCCTGCCCTGCAACCCGTGATTCTAGGTCTCAAAACGGGCGACATCACACAGCCCTTGTCGTTGCCCAACGCGATCGCCTTGTTCCAGCTGCGCGGATTGCGCGAAGTAAGCACCAGCGCGCCGCGTTACTCCAAGATCGACTACGCGATTTACAACATGGCCGGCGGTCGCAGTGCCGAAACCCTGGCCAAAGCCGCCGAGTTGCGCGAACAGATTGATAACTGCGACGACCTCTACGGTATCGCCAAGGATCAACCTGCCGGGGTACTGCAACGTGTCGAAGCCAGCCCGTCCGAGATCCCCCGCGATGTGGCGCTTGAGCTGTCCAAGCTGGACCTGAACGAAGTTTCGACGACGCTGACGGGAAACAATGGCCAGACTCTGAAGTTCCTGATGCTATGTACGCGCACATTGGACCGGGGCGAAGACACGACGCGCGTGGATGTAGCCAACGCCCTGACACAACAGCGCCTTCAGGCCTTTGCCGAAAGTCTGGTTGAACAGCTCCGCGCCGACGCGACGATCATCGAGCAATGACCGCGCCCATCGCGCTTAGTTGTGGCGATCCCGCTGGAATAGGCCCTGAAATCGCCGCCAAAGCCTGGTCAAAACTGCGCGCGAGCTGCCCGTTTTTCTATATCGGCGACGCGGCGCATCTGCCGGCAGGCACGCCTACGCAGCGGATCAGCGATCCGGCACAGGCCATTGATATCTGCGCGAATGCCCTGCCTGTTCTGCAATTGAGCTTTCCCGCCACAAACGCAGCAGGCCAACCGGACCCGTCCAATGCGCCCAGTGTGATCGACGCAATCGAATCCGGTGTTTCCCTGGTGCAATCCGGTGCCGCATCGGCGCTGTGCACTGCACCGATCCACAAAAAGGCCCTGATCGACGGGGCCGGGTTCGCCTATCCTGGCCATACCGAATTTCTCGCCGCTCTGGCCGGGCGCAAGCGCGTCGTGATGATGTTGGCCAGCGAGCAGCTTCGCGTGGTGCCCGCAACGATTCACATTCCGCTGTCGCGCGTCCCGTCCGAGCTCACCCCCGACCTGCTGCGCGAAACCATCGCCATTACCGCTGAAGGCCTGCGCAGACAGTTTGGTATCCCCCATCCCCGCATCGCCATTGCAGGCCTCAACCCGCATGCGGGCGAAGGCGGTAAAATGGGGCATGAAGAACTGGACTGGATCGCCCCTCTGATATCTGATTTGCCGGGCGATACCTGCACGGTTACCGGCCCATACCCGGCGGACACGATGTTCCACGCTGCCGCCCGCGTCCGATATGACGCCGCAATTGCCATGTATCACGATCAGGCATTGATCCCGATCAAGACGCTCGACTTCGACCGTGGCGTCAACGTGACCCTCGGCCTGCCCTTCATTCGCACCTCGCCAGATCACGGCACGGCACTGGATATCGCCGGACAGGACATGGCAAACCCCACCAGCCTGATCGAGGCGCTGAAACTAGCCCAACGGATGGCACAAAGCGCTTGATCCTTCACCTGGCTGAAAATATCCCCGCCGGAGGCAAAAAATCACTGGCGTTCCCCCCCGGACACGCGCCACGGTAATCGGATCATGAGTTCAATCGACACCCTTCCCCCTCTACGCGAGGTTATCGCGACACATCAGCTCTCGGCGCGTAAATCGCTGGGGCAAAACTTTCTGCTGGACCTCAACCTGACGGCCAAGATCGCGCGGCAGGCGGGCGATTTGACAGAATGCGACGTGCTAGAAATCGGCCCCGGCCCCGGTGGTCTGACCCGTGGCCTGTTGTCCGAAGGTGCGCGCAAGGTCGTCGCGGTCGAAAAAGACACCCGCTGTATCGCTGCCCTGAATGACATCGCTGCTGCTTATCCGGGCCGTCTTGAGGTCATCAACGGCGACGCCCTGGAAATCGATCCGCTGGCGCATCTGACCCCGCCGATCCGCATCGCGGCGAACCTGCCGTATAACGTTGGCACCGAATTGCTGGTGCGCTGGCTGACCCCGCCCGAATGGCCGCCGTTCTGGCAAAGCCTGACGCTGATGTTCCAACGCGAAGTCGCAGAACGCATCGTTGCCCAACCCGGGGGCAAAGCCTATGGCCGCCTTGCGATCCTTGCCCAATGGCGGGCCGAGGCGCGCATCGCCATGTCCCTGCCCCCCGGGGCTTTTACGCCGCCACCAAAGGTCTCAAGCGCGGTTGTGCACCTGACGGCGCTGCCCGAACCGCGCTATCCGGCGGATGCCCGGGTTCTGTCGCGTGTCGTGGCCGCAGCTTTCAACCAGCGCCGCAAGATGCTGCGCGCATCGCTAAAAGGCGTGGCGCCGGATATCGAGGACCGCCTGCTCGCGGCTGGGATTCAACCAACAGAGCGCGCCGAACAAGTCCCGCTCGAAGCGTTCTGCGCGCTGGCCCGAGAAGTTCAAAAAAACTAATGTGCAAAGAAAAAGCCCGGGAGCGTAATCCTGGGCTTTTTTGAACTCTATGACGGAAATTACTCAGCCGCTTCCGGTGCATCACCGTTGCTTGTCGGCGCGTCCTCTGCCCCCTCTGGCGCAGGCTTTGGCTTGCGCGTACGCGGGCGACGCGGTGCTTTTTCTTTTTTCGCCGGTGCTTCGGTGGCAGCAGCAGCATCCTTGCTCTCCGGGGTCTCAACCAAACCGGATTCCGGGGTAGCTGCCTCGGGTGTGAAATCCATCACGTCCGGTTGCGGCGCTTCGGCCGGGTCCGACTGACGGGCGGCAGCTTCGCGCTCCTGGCGCTCGGCGCGTTCGCGATCCCGCTCAGCCTGACGCTCGCGGTTCTGGCGGTCTTGCTCTTCGCGTCGCGCTTCCATTTCGCGCTGTGCTTCACTCAGCAGGCGCAGATAGTGTTCTGCGTGCTGCTGAAAGTTCTCAGCGGCCACACGGTCATTGGACAGTTGGGCGTCGCGCGCCAACTGATTATACTTGTCGATAATCTGCTGGGGCGTACCGCGCACCTTGCCTTCGGGACCCGAGCTATCAAAAACCCGGTTTACGACATTACCCCCAGAAGGGCGGTTGCGGTTATTCTTGACCCGAGAGCGGGATTTGGAAGATCTCATTTACTTTACGTCAGCCTTGTCATTCGCTGTCGATCATCTCGCATCCTGCACTGCTCAAAAGCTTAGCTGTGACGCGATGTCGACCATTTTGGGCTTGGCGTCCGGGGCCCGCTGAACCAGCGTCATCCCTCCGACTGGTGTTGAGTAAACACGTCCTGTGCGTGCAGACAAGGGGGTTGTCCAAAAATTCGCAGCTTTTTTACATTAATCGGCGTATTTCGGCCTCAGGTTGCCGCATTAAAGCGGCATTTTGGCAAAAACGACGCGATCGCGGCCGTCCAGATCGGGAACGATCCGTGTGGTTGTCAAACCCGCCGACTCGAACAAAGCCGCGACGCTTTGCCCCTGCGTTGGCCCGATTTCCACCAACAGGCGACCGCCGGGCAATAGAAAGTCCGGCGCACCCGCCGCGATGCGGCGATAAGCGCCCAGCCCGTCCCCTTCGTCCGTCAGCGCCATGCGCGGTTCATGCACGCGCACTTCTGGCGAAAGGTCGGCCATTTCTTGCAGTGAAATGTAGGGCGGATTCGAAACGATCAGATCAAACTGGCCGTCAATATTCTGAAACCAGTCAGATTTCAGGATTTCCACCCGACCCTGTACCTGATGTTGCACTGCATTTGCGCTGGCCTGCAGACAGGCGGCCTCGCTCAGGTCCGCACCCACGCCCGAGGCACTGGCCCGTTCAGCCAGCAACGTGATCAGGATACAGCCTGAGCCGACACCCAGATCCAGTACATGATCGAACGGTTCGCTGAGCGCGGCTTCGATCAGCGCTTCGGTTTCCGGCCGTGGGTCCAGCACATCGCGACTGACGCGGAACCGTCGGCCATAAAACTCGCGCTCGCCCAACAGGTGCGACACCGGAACACGCACCGCACGCAGCGAGATCAACTGATCATAACGCTCTGCAATCTCAGGAGACAGCTCTTCGGGCGCGATCAAAGTGACCCGGCTGGCTTCGATCCGCGCCGCATGGGCCAGCAAAACGCGCGCGTCCCGTGCCGGGTCGGCTACGCCTGCCGCCCGCAATCGCGCCGTGGCTGCGACCATCGCCTGTGCTGCTGTCAGCGCGGCGATCATTGCGCCATATCGGCCAGCAGCCGCGCCTGATCATCGGCAGTCAACGCATCGATCACCTCATCCAGATCGCCCTGCATCACCTGATCCAGCTTGTATAGCGTCAGATTGATGCGGTGATCGGTCATGCGCCCCTGCGGAAAATTGTAAGTTCTGATCCGTTCAGATCGATCCCCTGACCCCACTTGGCTGGCACGATCAGCCGACCGCTCACTGTCGATCCGCTGACGCTCCTGATCATACAGCCGGGTTTTGAGCACCTGCATCGCAATCTCTCGGTTGCGGTGCTGCGATTTCTCCGAGCTTGTCACAACGATCCCCGTCGGCAGGTGGGTAATCCGAACCGCCGAGTCGGTTGTGTTCACGTGCTGCCCCCCAGCGCCCGAGCTGCGCATGGTGTCGATGCGAATATCATTGGCGTCGATCTGGATGTCCACATCCTCGGCCTCGGGCAAAACCGCGACCGTCGCAGCCGAGGTGTGAATGCGTCCGCCACTTTCGGTTTCGGGCACACGTTGCACCCGGTGCACGCCGGATTCGTATTTCATCCGGGCAAACACGTTTTCGCCCTTGATATGCGCCACGACCTCTTTAATCCCGCCCAAGTCCGAGGCCTGTTCTTCGATGATCTCAAACTTCCATCCCCGCGCTTCGGAATACCGCTGGTACATGCGCAGAAGGTCCCCGGCGAACAGCGCGGCCTCATCTCCGCCAGTTCCGGGGCGGATTTCCAGCATCGCCGGACGCGCATCCGCCGCATCACGGGGCAACAACGCAAGCTGCAAGGCGTGTTCGGATTCGGGGATGCGGGTCTTCAATGCCGGAATTTCTTCTTCCGCCAGTTCTTTCATGTCCGGGTCGGCCAGCATCGCCTCGGCCTCGGCCAGATCGGCGACCAGTTGACGCCACGCCATGATCTGATCCACAACCGGTTTGAGGTCGGAATATTCTTTGGCCAAGGCCGCAATATCCCCACCCGAGGCACCATCTGCCATGGCCGCTTCGAGGTACTGGAATCGCTGGGTTATCTGTTCAAGTCGTTCTTCGGGGATCATCCGGGCGGTGTCTATCAATCCGGCCCTTTGGTCAAGGCCCCTCACTATGCTAGGCTATTGCACATGAAACGGTTGATACTTGTTTGTACACTGCTCGTAACGCCCGCCCTGGCCGACGTGGTCGGCCCCGGCGGCAAGGTTCAGGACTGCTATTGCACCGACAAATCCGGAACCCGCGTCGAACTGGGCGAAATGATCTGCCTGCAGGTCGACGGCCGCATGTTCATGGCGCAATGCCAGATGTCTCTGAACGTACCGATGTGGCGCGAGGTTCAGGAGGGGTGCTTGTCCTCAGGGCTGCAACAGAGCAAGCCACTCATCAACACGAGCGCGGTTTACCCCAAAATCTGACCGGCCAAACCTGAGACGAGCGTAGATGCGAAGCGTGTCTCCGTCCTGTTGCACTGTCGCGTAGTCCGGAAAGCCGATCACTTTCGTGCGTGTGATGTAGGTAATCATCCCTTCATCAACAGACCCGGCCAAAACTGATGTTCGGTCTGAAACGCGTGCGAACGCATCCAGCCGCAGCAGGCCATCCGGCCCCGTTTCGACCACACGGACGACACCTCCATCAAGATCACGGTCCTGATCACCTATCGGTGCCACATGCCATTTTGCCGGGTCTGATGGTGCAAAACGAATGTATGCTCCAAGCAAAATTACCAGAACAACAATCAGCCACAGCGCCATTTTTTTCATCCCCGGACCAGCCCTTTCGCCGACCATATTCGGATCGCTTTGGCAGACAAGGTGCGAACTCTTTTACCGTGACGTCACGCCTGGCAATATGCACAGCAGTTCGAACAACAAGTTCGCTGCAGTCAGCGCCGTGTTGCCTGACGGATCGTATGGCGGCGACACCTCGACCAGATCGCATCCGACCACTTTCACACCCGAAAGCGCATGAATCAGCTGCAACGCTTGCGGCGTGGTCAGCCCTCCGATTTCAGGTGTTCCGGTGCCGGGGGCGTAAGCCGGGTCCAGACTGTCGATGTCATAGGTGATGTAGACCGGGTGGTCGCCGATCGTTTTGCGGATTTGTGAGCCGATCTCAGTCAGGTTCTGCTGCCACAGCTCCCACGCCGGGAATTGGCGAAAGCCCCAGTCCTGCGCCTCAGTGAAGTCGCTGGCCGCGTAACCCGAACCGCGAATGCCGATCTGAAAGGTCTTGTCCGGGACGATCAGCTTTTCTTCATAGGCGCGGCGAAAGACAGTACCGTGCGTTTCACGCTCGCCGAACATCTCTTCATTCACGTCGGCATGAGCATCCACATGCACCAGCGCGACCGGACCATGCTTGGCCGCAATAGCGCGCAAAATCGGCAGCGTGATCGAATGATCGCCGCCCATCGCAACGGGAATCACCGCCTGATCGAGTATTGAATCGTAGCTTTCCTTGATGATCTTCAGGCTGTCGGCCAGCGAGAACGTATTGATCGCCAGATCCCCGATATCCGCGATCTGCAGGCTGTCGAACGGAGCGGCCGAATTGGCCATATTATAGGGCCGGATCATCGCGCTTTCGCTGCGGATCTGTTTTGGCCCAAACCGCGTGCCGGACCGCCACGAGGTGCCGATATCCATCGGGATGCCCAGCACGGCCACATCCAGACCGGCCAGCGAGTCAGCCTGCGGCAACCGCATGAACGTGTTCGGCCCAGAAAACCGCGCCAGATCATTGCCGCTGATCGGTTGGTTAAAGTCTGTCATGCCCGTATTTCTCCCGTCCGGCTTTTGGTTAATCAGATACCGGAAAGATGGCTAACCAAAGGTTAATCCTGCACCAGCTTGTTCCACCCCAGCAGGCAAATGATCTGAGTCGCCACATGAGCACCTGCAATGGCCGTGGCACCTGACGTGTCGTAGGGCGGCGACACTTCGACCACGTCCCCGCCTTTGATATTAATCCCGGCAATGTCGCGCAGGATGATCTGCGCCTGAATGGAACTCAGTCCGCCCCAAACGGGCGTGCCGGTGCCGGGGGCAAAGGCCGGGTCCAGGCCGTCGATGTCAAAGCTCAGATAGACCGGGCTGTCGCCCAAAATACCTTTGATTTTTTTCGCCACTGCGGCGGGGCCGGATTCGTAGACTTCGCGCGCGTCGATGATGTTGACGCCCAGAGTATCCTCGTTGGTCGTGCGGATACCAACCTGAACCGAGCGTTTCGGGTCCACGATGCCGGATTTCACCGCCTTGTAGAACATCGTCCCGTGATCCACGCGGGACATGTCGTCATCGGCCCAAGTGTCGGTATGCGCATCGAATTGCAGCAGAGACATCGGCCCGTATTTCTCGGCATAGGCCTTGAGGATCGGGAAGCTGATATAGTGGTCCCCGCCTAATGTGACCGAAGACACATCAACGGCCAAAATAGTGCGGATGTGGTCGGTCAACGTATCGGGAAAGGCTGGGATATTGGCATAGTCATAAGCCATGTCTCCATAATCCACGATTGCCAGTTCGCTGAGCGCATCGAAGGGCCAGCCGTAGGGCGCATCGGGCGATTGCAAAGCGCTGGCCTCGCGGATTGCGCGGGGGCCAAGTCGGGTGCCGGGTCGGTTCGTCACGGCCTGATCAAAGGGCACACCGGTCACGGCGATATCCACGCCTTTCAAGTCCTTGGTATAGAGACGGCGCAGGAACGATGTCGCGCCGCCAAAGGTGTTTTCGTAGGACAGCCCTTTGAGATCAGGGTTGGTGAAGGCCTCGTCTACCTGATTTTTTGCGTCTTCCAGTGCCATATCTTCCCCCCGATCAGCCCAGCGGCTGTGCCTTTTCGACGATCCGCGCAAAGAACGAAGCGCCGACCGGCGCGATCTCGTCGTTGAAATTGTATTTCGGATGGTGCAGCCCGGCGCTCTCGCCCTGCCCCAAAAACAGATAGGCGCCGGGGCGCGATTGCAGCATGTACGAGAAATCCTCGGCCCCCATTTCGCGGCCCATGTTGCCCACCACACGCTCGGCCCCGGACACGTCGCGGGCCACCTCGGCGGCAAATCCGGCCTTTTCGCCATCGTTGATCGTGGCCGGGTAGTTCTTCTCGTAATCCAGCCGCGCCTCGACTCCGTATGAGGTCGCCTGCCCCTGTACGATTTGCTCCATACGCTCGATCACCATCTGCTGAACATTTGGATCGAAGGTTCGGACAGTGCCGTTGATGAAAGCCGTATCGGGGATCACGTTATTCACCGTCCCGGTGTGGATTTGCGTGACCGAGACGACCAGGTCGTCCAGCGCATAGTTGTTGCGGCTGACAATCGTCTGGATCGCCTGCGCAATGCCGCAGGCCGCCATCACCGGGTCTCGGGCTTCATGCGGCATGGCACCGTGACCACCAACGCCTTGAATATGAACCTCGAACGTATCCACCGCCGCCATGATCGGCCCCGGAGTGGTGTGAAACGCGCCAACGGGCAGGTTTGGCGCATTGTGCAGAGCGTAGACCTGAGAAATATCGAACCGATCCATGATGCCTTCTTCGACCATCACGCCCGCACCGCCGCCTTCTTCTTCGGCTGGCTGAAAGATCAGCGCCACGCGGCCACGAAAGTTCCGTGTCTCGGCCAGATAACGCGCCGCACCCAACAGCATCGTAGTATGCCCGTCATGACCGCAGGCGTGCATCTTGCCCGGATTGGTCGAGGCGTATTCGACGCCCGTTTCCTCAGGGATCGGCAGCGCGTCCATATCGGCCCGCAGACCAATCGTAGGCCCCTCACCCCGCCCGCTGATGATCGCGACGATCCCGGTCTTGGCAATACCTTCGTGCAGCTCGTCCACTCCGAATTCGCGCAGACGGTCCGCTACGAACGCTGCAGTTTCATGGCATTCGAACTCCAACTCGGGGATCGAATGCAAGTGTTTGCGCCATGCGGCCATATCGGCTGAGTAATCGGCAATTCGGTTGACGACGGGCATCTGGGGTGGACTCCTGATCGGGACTGCGGAATGGATGCATCTGACACCGGAACGAAAGGGTTCGCAATGGCCGAAAATCCTCTGATCCACGACAGCGATGCAGGTATCGAGCGCCTGTTGGAAATCATGCGCCGTCTGCGTGACCCGCAAACGGGCTGCCCGTGGGATATCGAACAGGATTTTGCCACCATCGCCCCCTACACGATTGAGGAGGCCTATGAGGTCGCCGACGCCATCGAGCGCGAAGCCTATGATGAGCTGAAAGGCGAGCTGGGCGACCTGCTGTTCCAGTCGGTTTTTCACGCACAAATGGCCGAAGAAGCCGGGCATTTCACCTTTCAGGACGTGGTGCAGACCATGTCGGACAAGATGGTCGACCGTCACCCGCATGTATTTGGCGATGAATCCCGCGATAAATCAGCGGACCAGCAGACCGTGGATTGGGAAACCATCAAGGCGGCAGAGCGCGCCGGCAAGGAACAGAAAGGCGCGCTGGACGGTGTCGCGGCCAACCTGCCTGCCTTATTGCGCGCGCACAAGCTGCAGAAACGCGCGGCCCGCGTGGGGTTTGACTGGCCTGATGCCAGCCATGTGCTGGCCAAGATCACGGAAGAGGCTGCAGAGCTGGAGGAAGCGCGCAATGCTAAGGACGCAGACGCGCTGGAGGATGAATTCGGCGATCTTCTGTTCGTGATGGTCAATCTGGGCCGTCATCTGGGCATCGAACCCGAGGCCGCCCTGCGCCGCACCAACGCCAAGTTCACACGCCGGTTCGAGCAGGTCGAGGCGCGGCTGGCTGCGCGCGGAAAAACGCCGTCGCAAAGCGATTTGGAAGAAATGGATTCGCTGTGGGACGAGGTCAAAATTGAAGAGCACCGCGCCAATGGCAAACTCCCGCCGGTAGGTGCGACGACCGAGGTCTGAAACCGCTGGACAAGCGTGGTGACACTTGCGAGTGTCCGCGCTTCAATACCCCGGAGGCAAAGCATGGCACCGCGCAAGATCATCATCGACACCGATCCCGGGCAGGACGACGCAGTCGCCATCTTGCTGGCATTGGCAAGTCCGGAAGAGATTGATGTTCTGGGCATTACCGCCGTTGCCGGGAACGTGCCGCTGGAACTGACGGCCAAGAATGCGCGGATCGTCTGTGAACTGGCCGGCCACACACATATCCCTGTTTATGCTGGGTGTGACCGCCCGCTAAACCGCCCTCTGGTCACCGCAGAACATGTGCACGGCAAGACCGGCCTAGACGGCCCCGTCCTGCCCGATCCGGAAATGCCGCTGGCTGACGGGCACGCGGTCGACTTCATCATCGACATCCTGCGCGCGCATGAGCCGGGAACCGTAACGCTTTGCCCGCTCGGCCCGCTGACCAACATCGCATCCGCCTTTCAAAAAGCGCCAGATATTGTTGATCGGGTACAGGAAATCGTTCTGATGGGCGGTGCGTATTTTGAGGTTGGCAACATCACCCCGGCAGCGGAATTCAACATCTACGTCGATCCCGAAGCTGCTGATATTGTGTTTAAATCCGGCGTTCATGTCGTCGTTATGCCGCTAGACGTGACCCACGATGCGCTGGTCACGAAACATCGCAATGACGCCTTCCGCGCGCTCGACAGTAAGGTCGGGCATGCCGTGGCCGAGATGACTGATTTCTTCGAACGTTTCGATATAGAGAAATACGGCTCGGAAGGCGCGCCGCTGCACGACCCGTGCGTGACCGCCTATCTGATCCGGCCCGAATTGTTTTCAGGCCGACACATCAATGTTCAGATCGAAACGCAATCCGAACTGACGATGGGCATGACCGTCGCTGATTGGTGGCGCGTGACAGACCATCCGCCCAATGCAATGTTCATTGGGGAAATCGACGCTGACGGTTTCTTTGCCCTGCTGACCGAACGGCTGGCCCGACTATGAGCGCCGCACTTCGCCTTGCGCGCCCCGAAGATCTGGACCGCCTGATGGGCCTGGTGACCGCGTTCCACACCGAAGCAGGGATCGCGCAGGACATGGACCAGACCCGCAATGCGCTGATCCCCTTACTAGAGGGTATTCCCCACGGTTGCGTCTATCTGATCGGCCCAGGGCGCGCGCCGCTGGGCTATGTCATCCTGACCTTCGGCTGGTCGGTCGAATTTGGCGGCATGGACGGCTTCATAGACGAAATCTACATCCGCCCGGCCGTTCGCGGCCGTGGCATCGCCACCGAAGTGCTGCTTGACCTGCCCAAGGCTCTGGCCGAGGCCGGTCTGACCGCCCTTCACCTAGAAGTTGATCGCACGAACGAGGCTGCGCATAAGCTGTACTTGCGCACCGGCTTCAAACCGCGCGATCGCTATGTCTTGATGAGCCGAAAGCTCTAAAACGGTCAGATACTTACGGGCGTCGCCGCCCGTCCCCCCGTGAAGGCCCTAGCGGGCTTCACCGCGATACATGTATGACGGCGTTTCCATACCCAGAACCGGGTCACTTGCGGACACCGCCTCCCCGGTGATCGGATAAGTACCAGGCCCTGCACAGGCCGCCAAAAATACAGTGCTGATCACTGAAGCTACGAGAAGGATTTTCGAACCAGTCATGTCGTTTCCCTTTCTGTAATGCAAGCACATTACGAGACACCGGGATCGGACAAATAGGTAAAAGTTCACACAAAATTGAATTTATGTAGGTGTATTTCTAACAAGATTGATTTTTACAAGCGATAACAACGCGTAAGACTTTGAAAAAAAATCACTCGATTTGCGAATTTTCCGCCTGAGCACCGGACAAAGGCATCTCAAAAAACAATAAGGTGTCTTTCGCGATCTCCGGAATCTCGGAATATGCGTCGCGCAGTTGGAAGCCCATCGACAGGTACAGACGCGTTGCCGATTCCAATGGTTTGCCCGTGTCCATGCGAATGCAGTCAAACCCCTGTTCACGGCACTGTTCAATCAAGGACATCATAACCGCATATCCTGCCCCTGTCCCTCGGGCGGCGTTATTTACAAACACCCGTTTTATTTCGGCAATGCCCGGCCCGATTGTCCGGAACATTCCGCACCCAACGGCATGTCCATCCTTTAGAACCAGCCGCACACCACCGCCCGGTGGGGCGTGTTCGACTTCGATCTCGTCCATCAGCCGGGCATAAACGTCGCGGGGATAAAAGGTTTTTACGACGCGCACGGACTTGGCGTCCAACGTCAGCAGGAAGTCGCGATATTCCCAACACAAACGCCGAACCTCATCAAAGTGGTCCGGCGTTTCAGCTTCGATGACTTTAAGCAAAACACGATCCTCGAAAAACACGAGGATCAGTCTAGCATTATTGACCTCAGTTGCGAAGGATCGACGCGCCTGCGTATTCCGCAACTTCACCCAGCGATTCCTCGATGCGGATCAGCTGGTTGTACTTGGCCAACCGGTCCGACCGCGCCAGCGAGCCGGTTTTGATCTGACCGCAATTGGTCGCAACCGCCAGATCGGCAATGGTCGCATCCTCGGTTTCGCCCGAGCGGTGCGACATCACGTTGGTATACCGTGCACGGTGCGCCATATCGACGGCACGAAGTGTTTCAGTCAGCGATCCGATCTGGTTCACCTTGACCAGCATCGAGTTGGCACAGCCGCGCTTGATCCCTTCGGCCAGACGCACGGGGTTGGTCACGAACAGGTCGTCGCCCACCAGCTGCACCTTGTCGCCAATCATGTCGGTCAGAGCTTTCCAGCCGTCCCAGTCATCTTCGGACATGCCATCTTCGATGGAAATGATCGGATAGTCATTGACCAAAGCCGCCAGGTAAGCCGCATTCTCGTCCGAGCTCAGAGAGATCCCCTCGCCCGCCAGCACGTATTTGCCGTCTTTGAAGTATTCGGTCGCCGCGCAATCCAGCGCCAGATGGATTTCCTCACCCGGCTTGTAGCCTGCCTTTTCAATGGACTGCAGGATGAAGTCCAGCGCCTCGCGGGTGGACGCGATGTTGGGCGCAAAGCCGCCCTCGTCGCCAACACCGGTGGCCAGACCAGCCGCCGACAACTCACGTTTCAGCGTGTGGAACACCTCGGAGCCCATGCGCACAGCTTCGCGGATATTCGCGGCCGAGGTCGGCATGATCATGAATTCCTGAATGTCGATCGGGTTGTCGGCATGCTCACCACCGTTGATGATGTTCATCATCGGCACTGGCAAAACGCGGGCCGACGTACCGCCGACGTAGCGATATAGAGGTTGCGTGGTGAAATCTGCCGCAGCCTTGGCTGTGGCCAGCGAGACGCCCAGAATGGCGTTTGCGCCCAGACGGCTCTTGTTCTCGGTCCCGTCCAGTTCGATCATTGCGCCGTCGATGGCGACCTGCTCGGTCGCGTCATAGCCGACCAGTTCTTCGGCGATCTCACCGTTCACAGCGGCGACAGCTTCAAGCACGCCTTTGCCCATATAGCGCGACTTGTCACCGTCACGCTTTTCCACCGCTTCGTACGCACCGGTTGACGCGCCCGAAGGCACAGCAGCGCGGCCCATGGTGCCGTCTTCCAGAATCACGTCCACTTCGACGGTTGGGTTGCCCCGGCTGTCAAGGATTTCGCGTGCGTGGATGTCGATGATGGTGCTCATGAGGCCCGTCCCTGTGGCTGCATTTGGTTGCATGCCTCATAACATCACCGGGCCAAAAGTAAACCAGTCATGTTACCGCTAACAGGTATATTCATGAGGGTTTAGGGCTAACAGCCACGTGTTTGCGCCAACGTGCGACGATCCGTCAGGCCGCAACCGCCATTGTGCGCGCCAGCCGGCGTTCGCGGATAAAGGTGTACATGCCCGATCCGAGGATCAACGCGGCACCGGCCACCGTCATCAGATCGGGCCGTTCGCCAAACATCAGCATCCCTGCCGCGATGGAAAACACGAGCCGGCTGTACCGGAAAGGTGTCAGGGCCGAGGCCTCTCCGATCCGCATGGCCGTCACGATGCCGTAATATCCCAGGACGCCAAAGCCGATTGCCCCCAGATACGGACCTACTTGCGTGGATTGCAGTGGAACAACTGGCTGAGCCAGAAACACCATCAGAACCACCCCGGCAAGGGCAACGGCGATATAGGCCTGCATGGCAACAACGGACGAGGCCACACGGACGTCCAGTTTGCGTGTAATCAGATCACGCGCGGCGATCGCAATTACGGTCGCGACAACGAACAGCGACTCGGGCTGAAACCCTTCCAAACCCGGGCGAATAATCATCAAGACACCAATAAAGCCTATTCCGATGGCGCTCCAACGTCGCCAACCGACCTGCTCGCCCAAAAACAGTGCCGCCCCCATAGTCACTGCCAGCGGCATCGCCTGAAAGACGGCAGCAACGGTGGACAGCTCGACCAGCGACAGCGCGGTAACAAAGGTCAGCGCTCCTACCGCCTCGGTCCCTGCCCGCGCCAGCGGCAGACCTTTCCACGCCTCCGGATCAAAGATGCGTTTACGCGTGGCCAATGACATCAGTACGAACACCAGCCCGCAGACCAGACCCAAAGCGATCATGATCTGACCCGTGGGTACAGTGATCGACAGATGCTTGATGAACATGTCCTCAAGTGCGAAGGCCGCCATCGATCCGATGATCAGCAAGATGCCGTGTACGTTGTTCATACGCGTGTCCGTTGAGATGGCGCGGGAAATTCCGCGACCTTAAGTCAGCAAAACCGTATCATCCGCGACGCCGCAAGCGATATTGCGACATGTTTCATGAATTGCCGTGCGGCAACCAATCGCGTTTCGTGATGGATCAGCCCTGTTTCAGCGGCACGCCGTACAGTTCCAACCGATGCCCTTTCAGCTTGTACCCAAGCTTGGCTGCGATCTTTTCCTGCAGGGCCTCGATCTCGGGATCGACAAATTCGATCACTTCCCCCGACTGCATGTCGATCAGATGGTCGTGGTGGTCCCTCTCGGCATCCTCATAGCGGGCGCGCCCATCACCGAATTCCAACCGCTCAAGAATCCCTGCCTCTTCGAACAGCTTCACGGTGCGATAGACCGTGGCGATCGAGATACCCGAATCCACCTTAGAGGCGCGGGCGTACAGCTCTTCCACATCCGGATGGTCATCACTTTGCTGCAACACCTGAGCAATTGTGCGGCGCTGACCCGTCATGCGGAGACCTTTGGCTTCGCAACGGGCGATGATCGTGTCGGACATAGTGACCCTCAGAGTAGTTCGGGTTTCTGTCTTAATACGTCTGCGCCGCTGGCGCCACAGGGGATTTGCGCCTAAGCGACCTTGCGAAGATCAGCCCAGATCGGCAGGTGATCTGATGCGATATGCGCAGGCCGCGCTTTGTGGACGCCATGCACAACGGCCTCAAGCCCAGCTCCCAGCGCGATCCGGTCCAGTGCGCCCAGAGGCTGTGCAGCCGGGAAACTGGGAACCGGGGGCAAAAATCGCATGTCGGGTGCAAGATGATCGAGCACCGGCTGGCGCGACCACTCGTTGAAATCTCCGGCCCATACGGTAGGCATCTGATCCAGATCCTCATCGCAGCGCCGGAGTTGATGGATCTGCTGCCGCCGAGAAGCGGGCAGAAGACCCAGATGCATCCCCATCACCCGAAGCGGCCCGATCTGGGTGTCGAACTCGACCCGAACTGCACCGCGAGGTTCCAGCCCGGGCAAATCATGGTGAGCGGTCTGGCGCACGTCAATTTTGTCACCGCGCCAGATGACCGCGTTGCCGTGCCAGCCCAAGCTGCCTGCGCCCCCCAGGTCGACAATCTGCCAACCGGCTTCATCCAACATGAAATGTGGCAAGGCAGCGGGTCGCGGCGGTAGCCTTTTGTCGGCCTCTTGCAGCACCACAATATCAGCCTGCATGCCTTCAATGACCTGCATGATGCGCTGAGGCTGGCGGCGAAAATCCAACCCGACGCATTTCTGGATGTTATAGCTTGCAATCCGCAGGGTTGATTGAGGCGACATAAGGTTCCGATCAAATGGACGAACCCCAAAGTGCCATGCTGGTGGCCGGGCGCAACCCCAGTCTTCTGCAGGAGCGGCAAATAAGAGCTTTTCGCGCTGCCAAAGTGCCCAATATTCAGGCAGGCGGCGCGATCAGGAATGCTGCGCTTGATCAACAGGGTGGCGATACTCTATCCCCGTGGAACGCGTCCAATTGAGGCCTGAAGTGGTTTCCAGCAACACACTCTCGAGCAACCGCACCTGGGCAAGCATTGTCCTAGTGATCGGTGGCATGATGTGGGGTCTCTATTGGATCCCCGTTCGGTTTTTCTATGATCTGGGCCTGACCGGGCCCTGGCCGGGTATTGCGATGTATAGCGTTGCGCTGCTGGGCCTAGTTCCCTTCATCCGGAAAGAGAGAGGGACGCTGGCCCTGCAATGGCGCGATCTGGTGTTCAGCGGTATGTTCACCGGCGCGGCCTTCAGTCTTTATTCCATCAGTCTTGTCTATACGGATGTGGTGCGGTCGATCCTGTTATTCTACCTCACCCCGATCTGGGGCACGATTCTGGGCCGGGTGTTTCTGGGTGAACGCCTGACTCTGGGGCGGCTTGCGGGCCTTGCCTGCGGTGTCGGCGGTCTATTCGTCGTGCTGGGCGACTCGGGTGGTATCCCGCTGCCCCAAAACAGCGGCGATTGGATGGCGTTGGCCTCGGGCATGTGCTGGGCGCTGGGTACGTTGGGGCTGTACCAAACCAGTACGATCTCAGCCTCGGGTCAGGTCTTTGCCTTTGTCGCAGGCGCGCTGATCCTTTCTCTGGTCAGCCTCACGGTTCTGCCCGAACCTGTATTGCCAACAATTGTGCAGGCGGATCTTCTTTGGACCCTTCAGTTTGTGCTGCTGTCGGCCTTCTACACCTTACCCATGGTGTTCATGACAATCTGGCCCGCAACCAAACTGTCCCCTGCCCGCGTCGGCATCCTCCTTATGAGCGAGGTTGTCGTCGGCTTGGCCTCGGCCGCCGCGTTCTCGGGCGAGCCGTTCGGGTTGCGCGAGCTGTTGGGCGCTATCCTGATTGTCAGTGCTGCGGTGCTTGAAATCGTGCGGGACTAGGACAACCCACCATCGCAGGTGTTGGCCTATCCCCCTCGAACGGGTATCTGTTGCGGAGTTTGATGCCCTATCAGGACGTTACCAGATGTCGATGCCAAATGCAGAACGCAGAAAGCAGCTTGAGGGGCGCGCGCTCATCATCGCCATGGGCGGCAACCTGTTCATGGGCGCGGCTGGTATACTGGCCGGGATTCTGTCGAACTCTAATGCGATCATGATGGATGGTCTGTATTCACTGGTCGGCTTTGGATCGGCATTTCTGGGCCGTCGTATCAGCCTGAAGATAGATGCAGGCCCCGACAAGCGCCGCCCCTTTGGCTATGCAGCGGATGAAGCGATCTTTTCCACCTTCCGCTCTTTGTCCTTGTTGGGATTGGTGCTGTTTGCCATCTCGAACGCGACTAAGAACATCTACAGCTACTACAACGGCATGATGCCCGAACCGCTGATATTCGGTCCGATGTTCATCTATTTTGCCGCCATTGGCCTGACCTGCGTTTTGCTGTGGGCGTTTCACTATTTCACTTGGCGGAAGACCGGGAAGGCCAGCGCAATCCTGCGGTTGGAATCCAAGGCGGCACTGTTCGATGGCCTGTTCACCGCAGCTGCAGCAATTGGCCTTGGAGCAATATACCTGTTCCGGGATGGTGCCCTATCTTCAATCGCACCCGTCGGCGACTCGATCATCGTGCTGTTCCTGTGCGTTCTGGCCATCGGATCATATCTGCGCGATTTCCGCGGCGGGCTGGGAGAGCTGGCAAACGCCACCGCAAGCCCCGAACTTCTTGCTGCTGCGCGTCGTGCCTTGCGCCCGGCAATCGCAGAGGACGGTGGCGCATTGCGAGATATGTCCGTAACCAAGCAAGGTCGGACCATTCTGATCACCGTCTACTACAACCCGCTGCGCGCGATTACCGCCGAAGACGTCGACACCCTGAACCTGCGCATGGTCCGCGATGCGCGCAGGGCAATCGACGGGGCGGATGTCTACCTGATGATCTCGCAATACGCCCGCCGTTGGCCGGATGAGGTCAATCCCTATCATGATGAGGCCTGAGCGCCAGAACTTCAGGTTCCACAGAACGTCGCATGGACAACTTCGGTCTCTGATGGCGGGCGTTTCAGATCATCCGTATCGGACTGATCCTCATAAGGTCGCGCCAGAACAGCGTTCAGCCTTTGGAACGGTTCGTAATCGCCCTGAACGGCCGACTGTATCATTTGTTCAACCCGGTGATTGCGCGGAATGAAAGCCGGGTTTGCGGCGGACATTACGGTGGATGGGTCCTGCTCACGCCCCAAACGCGCGTTCCACCCTTCGGACCATTCGTCGTACGCCGCAGGATTGGTGAACTGATCACGTGCGGCATCACTGCCCAGCGCCCTGAAGGTGTTGGTGAAATCCGCTTGGTTCTGCGCCATGCGCGTCAGCAGATCCGAGATCAGTTCCGGATCGCCCTCTTCCTCGTTCATCAACCCGATCTTGGCCCGGAACCGCTTCAACCAGCTCTCTTGTAGCTGCGCAGGCATGGCGTGTACAATCTCGGTCGCTTCTTCGACGGCTGCGTCCTTGTCTTCCATCTGCTGGATCAACGCCGTCGCCAATTGCGCCACATTCCAAACGGCGATGTCAGGCTGGTTGGAATAGGCATAGCGCCCCATCCGGTCGATCGAACTGTAAACCGTGTTCGGATGATAGCTGTCCATTAAAGCGCAGGGCCCATAATCGATGGTCTCACCCGCGATTGAGCAATTGTCGGTGTTCATCACCCCATGGATAAAGCCAACACCCATCCATGCCGCGATCAGCCGCGATTGCGCCTCCACCACCACGCGCAGCAGGCCCATCGGGCCATCCGCGTCAGGATAGTGGCGGTCTATTGCGTATTCCGTCAGGCGGCGCAGGCTGTCCAGTTGGCCACGCGCGGCGAAAACTTGGAATGTCCCGACCCGCAGATGGCTTTGCGCCACACGGGTCAGAACCGCACCGGGCATCGGCCCCTCGCGCAGCACAATCTCTCCGGTCTCAACTGCCGCCAGCGCGCGGGTCGTCGGGATGCCCAGCGCATGCATTGCCTCGGACACCACGTATTCCCGCAACACCGGTCCCAGCCATGCGCGGCCATCCCCCTGACGGCTGAACGGCGTTGGACCGGACCCTTTGAGCTGGATATCCCGGCGGAGGCCATCTGTCCCGATCGTTTCGCCCAGCAGAACAGCGCGGCCGTCGCCAAGCTGCGGGTTATAATTGCCGAACTGATGTCCCGAATAAAGCTGCGCAATCGGCTCTGCGCCTTCGGGCAGCGTGTTGCCAGCGAAGGCTTCAGCCATCTCCTCTACCTCCCCCGGTGTGACCTTCAATACCTTCGCCAATTCCGAGTTGAATGCGATCAGGCGTGGGGCACGCACAGGTATAGGTGCCTGCCGCGCATAAAAGCTGTTGGGAAGGCGAGCGTAGCTGTTGTCAAACGGGATCGTCAGGGTCATGCGGCAAACATATTCCTTGCGGACACGAATACCATAGCGGATCGCACCTTCCCGTGCATAATCATCGCAAAAGACAAGAGGCCCCATGACCGCTCAAGAGATCATCGACCACCTGAAACTGGAACAACACCCCGAGGGTGGCTGGTTTCGCGAAACCTGGCGCGCGGATAACGCGGGCCGCGCCACCGGCACCTGCATCTATTTCCTGTTGGCCGCTGGTGAAAGCAGCCACTGGCACCGCGTGGACGCCACCGAAATCTGGCTCTACCACTCAGGTGCTCCGCTGATCCTGTCGCTGAGCGCTACGGATGACGGTCCAGCCACCGTTCACATCCTAGGCCCAGACCTTTCAAAGGGCGCACCGCAATTGATCGTGCCCGAAAACCACTGGCAGGCAGCGCGCACCACCGGAGACTATACGTTGGTCAGTTGCACTGTTTCGCCCGGGTTCCAGTTTGACGGTTTCGAACTGGCCGAGCCAGGGTTCGACATAGCGCGCGGATGATGCATGGATCACCGCGCCCTCATAGCGTCGCTGCCACCCGAGACCAAAGATCAGCTACAACGGCGCTCGGACACAGCAGGTCTGCGTCATCTTCTGGGCTATCTGGTGTTACTGTCCGCCACCAGCGCGGGTATCGCGTGGCGGGTCCCTCTCTGGCCGGTCCTGATCCTGCCACAGGGTGTCTTGTTGGTGTTTCTGTTCACGCTCAGCCATGAATGCACCCATAAGACCCCGTTCAAGACCGGCTGGCTGAACGACGCTGTCGGACATCTTGTTTCAGTTCCAATCGCCCTGCCCTTTACGTGGTTTCGATATTTTCACCTAGCGCACCACAAATGGACGAACCACCCGGAGAAAGACCCCGAGCTTGGCGGCAAGCCACGACCGCAGGACCGGCTGAGCCTGCTGATCTACCTGTCCGGCTGGCCCTATTGGAAAGGCATGGCACTTGTCCTGTATCAAAACGCCTTTGGTCGCATCGACGCCCCGTACTTACCTGCGCGCCAACACACCGCCATGCGGGCTGAGGCACGTCTGCTACTGATACTCTACGCGGTCGCAGCCCTAAGCCTGCTCCTGTCGCCGCTGCTCCTCTGGCTTTGGATTTTTCCCGTTCTGCTGGGGCAACCATTCCTGCGCCTCTACCTACTGGCGGAACACGGCCTGTGTCCGCCAGTCGCCAACATGCTCGAGAACTCGCGCACCACGTTCACCAACCGGATCGTGCGTTTTGTGGCCTGGAACATGCCCTATCACGCCGAACACCACGCCTTTCCGAATGTGCCCTTCCACCAGCTGCCTGCATTGCACGGCTGGACGCGGGAACATTTGAAGTCGACTTCGTACGGATACTCGCAGTTTACAAGTAATTATGTACGAAGCGTGAAGCGCCAATCATTCATCTAGTTGGTTACGGATTGGCTGCATTGAGCCCGAAGCGACCGATGCTGCGTATAGACCAAACGGTAGCTTTCGGTACGTCCGGCAAAGGAATAGGTTTGTTCAGGCGTCTTTCATCTGGATCAACTGGATCAGGTTGCCACAGGTGTCATCAAAAACAGCCATGTGAACTGCGCCGGCATCCATTGGTTCGGTGGTAAACTCCACTCCTCGGTCGGTCAGCTTCTTCCACTCGGCATCGAGGTCTTGCACCTGAAATGAATGTGCCGCGATTCCATCGGCAACGATAGCTTCCTTGAACGGGCTCGTGGCGGGATGGTCGCTTGGTTCAAGTAGCAGCTCTGTTCCATCTGGGTCTTCTTCTGAAACAACCGTCAGCCAACGATTGGTGCCCAGTGGAATATTGTGTTTCACTTTGAAGCCGAGCACTTCGGTATAGAATTTTTCGGCCTTGTCTTGGTCGTCAACAAAGACACTGGTGACATAAATTTTCATGTCTTAGTTCCTTTCGGTTGTATTTTGTAAGCCACGATGCCGCAGCGATGTCGTCGTTGCTTACGCTCAAAGAATGCGCCTTCGTTCGCCCCTTCCATTCGACCTCGATCAATCCCGCCTTCTCTAAGACAGCAAGATGCTGGGAGACCGTCTGTCGGGACAAAGCGATTCCATCCTCTGCAACCGAAGCCGCGCATACCTCGAATAACGATTGAGCTGGCCTTTTGCTCAGATGGTCGATGATGCGACGACGGGTGCTGTCTGAAAGAGCTTTGAAGATTAAGTCTAGCTGGTCATCTGTCATAGGTCCTATATGCAGTTAGATTACTACATGTAAAGTGCAGTAATTTTACTGCATAACGGCTGAAGTAGAAAAGGGGACGTTTCAGGCTGGTAAACGAACGACGGAAAAGTCCTCAAAGCGAAGTCCGGGCATTCACCTATTAACCAACCGCCCCATTACGCAACCGAACTCACAACCCCACCACCGACCAGCGCTTTCACACCTGTCGTCCCTGGACACGACGTCGGCAGCCTGCGGGCGACGCGTGCCGCCAGATAGGCGAAGGCCTGCGCTTCAAGCATATCTCCGTCCAGACCCACGGCCTCGACTGGTTCGACCGGGCAGTCCAATGCAACGCGCAGCATCTCCATCAATACCGGGTTGTGTCTACCGCCTCCAGTGACCAACAGTCGCGAGGGTGGTTTGGGGCAATGCTCCATCCCCTGCACTACGCCCGCTGCACACATACCCGTCAGAGTAGCCACAGCGTCCGCATCGCTGAGCTCTTGCACCAGTTTGATCATCTCGGAAAAGTCGTTCCGGTCCAGTGATTTCGGCGGCATACGGGTGAAAAAAGGCTCGGACAAAAACAGTTCGAGCGCGCCTGTCTCAACGGTGCCACCCCGCGCGACGGCTCCGTCGCGATCCATCGGCAGGCCCAAACGCGCCTGCATCAGATCGTCAACCGGTGCATTCGCGGGACCAGTGTCAAACGCCAGCAACGCGCCCGGGGCTTCGGGGCCATCGAAACTTGGGTCCACATAAGTCAGGTTCCCGACACCGCCAAGGTTCAGAAAGCACAGCGGTTGGGTTGCTTCGATCCACTTGGCGCAGGCAAAATGAAAGAAAGGCGCCAACGGGGCGCCTTCGCCCCCCATCGCCACATCATCGCTGCGGAAATCCCAGACGACCGGCACGCCCAACGCCTGAGCCAGCCCTTTCCCGTCGCCCACCTGCAACGTCCCGCGCCCGCTCGGTTCATGAGCGAGAGTTTGGCCGTGCACACCGATCAGGTCGACCTCATCGAATTCAGACAGCGCCTCGGCATGGGCCAAGGTGACAAGCTCTGCCGCGGCATCCACGTCCGGCCCGTGCCACTGCCCTAAAGCGGCGCGCAGAACCGCACGCTCCTCATCGGAGTAGGCACGATACCCACTTGGACCAAATCCCAAAATCCGGTGCCCGTCCGTTTCGACGACCGCGGCATCCACCCCATCCATCGAAGTGCCGGACATCGCGCCCAAAACCCTGATCGCACCTGTTCGTTTGATGGCCCGCCCCACGGTGATCTCTCCTGCCGAATTATGTGTGTACCGTCATGGTTGATCGGCACAGCCCGTTTAACCTGCCCCTTCCGCCGAAGCCAAGGCAAGACGGTTCCCGCGAGGGTCGCGCTTTTTCCCGACAATTTGGTATAAGGAACACAAATTGGACTTAGTGGCATATGGCAGACACGTATTCGCAGAAACAACCCTCTGAAGGCCGGAACTATTTCCTGATCTTCTGGTCCGGTGCTCTGGCCACGATCGGAGGGCAGTTGATCAACCCAAATCTGGTGTTGCCGTTCCTGTATCTGGCTCTGGGCGCGCCAACGTTTTTTGCAGGAATGCTCCTGCCGTTTGTCACCGGATCGCGCCTGATTGCCGAGATCTTTGTTGCGCCCTTCATCAATCGGGCAACCCGCGCCAAGCTGGCCGTCTACGCACCGAACCTTTTGACGGCCGCAGTATTGGCGGCGGTGGCCCTGTTTTCAACAAAACTGCCCAGTGTGATGATCGTACTGCTGTTCCTGACCACCGCGATGGTCCTGGGATTGTGCCAGGGGATCACCAGCCTTGGAACCAGCCAGATCTACGGCATTTCAGTCCCCGAAGCGAAACGGAATCGGATGGTGTTTGCGCAGGCCACCATCTCGGGCGTTTTGGCCATCATCGTTGTTCTGATCACGCGCGACCTGTTGTCCGGGGACCAACCGATGCAGCGCCACATCGTCGTTCTGTGGTGCGGCGTGATTGCCATGTTTGCCGCAGGTGTTGCCTTTGCAGGGGTGCGACTGCTTGAGGATGAACAGCGCGCCCCTTTGCCGGAGCCGAATAAAAATCCCAAGCCCCTGGCCGAGTTGGCGACCGGATTCAAAACCGGTATGGCTTATCCGTGGTATCGCAAGTTTCTTTCGGCCCGACTGATCTTTGTATCGGTCGAGCTGGCGATGCCCTTCTACACGATCCATGCTGCGACGCTGCATATGGGGACCAAGCATTCGCTCAGCTATTTTGTCATAGGGGCCAGCCTTGGGATGGTGATCGGTTCGCTTTTGTGGGGATGGATCAGCGATCGTGTCTCGGTCAAACCTGTGATGTGGCTGGGATGCATGATCGCCGCAATCTCGGCCCTGATGGCGCTTGGCTTTACGTTCCTCGGTTACGCTCAGAACGTCTGGGTCTACGCGCTTGTGATCCTGCTGCTATCGCTGAGCGGGAATGGGGTGACCTACGGGCGCTACCTGTATCTCATTCAGATGAGCGTTGAAAAAGAGCGCCCCTATCTGGTCGCGCTGGGGGATGTCAGCGCTGGTCTTGTTGGAATTGTTTTTGCTGCGATCCTTGGGGCAGTCGCGCATTTGCATGATCCAATCACGCCGATTGTTGTCCTTGTGGTGTTGAACACCATCGCAATGCTCTATGCCTTCCGCTTGCCCCCGGTCAAAAGCTGACACAGCCCGCGTTTTCTTGGAAATGGTGCCTTTTCCTTACCCAATGCGCCGCCTATACAGTGCCCCGCAACATAAACCCAAAGGGCGCGATATGACCTACCACCCCAAATCGGATTTCATCGCCACGATGATCGAGCGCGGCTTTCTCGCCGACTGCACCGATTATCAGGGCCTTGACGAGGCGCTGATCAGTGGGTGCAAACCGGCCTATATCGGCTTTGATGCTACGGCCAAGTCGTTGCATGTGGGCAGCCTGATTCAGATCATGATGCTGCGCTGGCTCCAGAAAACTGGCCACCAGCCAATCACCCTTATGGGCGGCGGCACCACCAAGGTGGGCGACCCGTCGTTCCGTGCGGATGAACGCCCCCTGCTGGGTCCCGAACAGATCGACGAGAACATTGCGGGCATCAAAAAGGTGTTCTCGGCCTATATCGACTATGACAGCGACGCCGAAAACAAGGCGCTGATGCTGAACAATGCCGAATGGCTGGATGGCCTGAACTACCTTGATTTCCTACGCGATATCGGGCGGCATTTCTCTGTCAACCGAATGCTGGCGTTTGAATCGGTGAAATCACGGCTTGATCGCGAGCAATCTCTGTCATTCCTCGAATTCAACTACATGATCTTGCAGGCCTATGACTTCCTTGAGCTGAACCGCCGCTATGGCTGCGTTCTACAGATGGGTGGAAGTGACCAGTGGGGCAACATCGTCAACGGTATCGACCTGACGCGTCGCGTTCTGGATCACGAGATCTACGGCCTGACTTCGCCGCTTCTGACCACCAGCGACGGCAAGAAGATGGGCAAGTCGCAAGACGGTGCGGTCTGGCTGAACGCCGAGATGCGCTCGCCTTACGAATTCTGGCAGTTCTGGCGGAATACGACTGACGCGGATGTTAGCCGTTTCCTGAAGCTTTACACCGAAATGCCGGTGGATGAGTGTGATCGGTTGGGCGCGCTGCAAGGGTCCGAGATCAACGAGGCCAAGATCCGCCTCGCCAACGAAGTCACCGCCCTGCTGCACGGAACTGAGGCTGCGGCCAACGCCGAGGCCACGGCCCGTGAAGTGTTCGAAAAAGGCGGTGTTGGGGACGATCTTCCGACCCTGACCCTCAGCGCGGATGAATTAGGCGAAGGCATGTCCATCGTGCAAGTCATCGTGAAATCGGGTCTGGCAAAGTCCGGTAAAGAGGCCAAACGGCTGATCGCGGAAAACGGTGCCAAGCTGGATGACGCTCCGTTGACGGATGCCGGGTTGATAATCGACGCGGGTGCTCTTTCGTCGCCAATCAAGCTGAGCGCAGGTAAGAAGCGCCACGCGTTGGTTCAACTGGGCTAGCGGGCCAGTCACCATGAAGTAAACGAAACGGCCACCCTTTGCGGTGGCCGTTTTTTGTTTTAGGTATCGGCTAAGCTTAGACTCGCCCTTGCGAGAACTGCGTCACCTTTCGTCATCGTGGGCATTGTTACCTTGGCCTGGGCTATTGCCTTCCGGCCCGTTGCCGCCACCGTTGTTCCCTTTACTGCCGCCCTTACCGTCGCCGCCTTTGCCGCCGCCTTTGCCGTCGCCGCCCTTGCCGCCGCCTTTGCCGCCACCTTTGCCGTCGCCGCCTTTGCCGCCACCTTTGCCGTCGCCGCCTTTGCCGCCGCCTTTGCCGCCACCTTTGCCGTCGCCGCCCTTGCCGCCGCCTTTGCCGCCACCTTTGCCGTCGCCGCCCTTGCCGCCGCCTTTGCCGCCACCTTTGCCGTCGCCGCCCTTGCCGCCGCCTTTGCCGCCACCTTTGCCGTCGCCGCCACCATCATTGCCGCCGCCATCATCGCCGCCACCATCGTTGCCGCCGCCATCATCGCCGCCGCCATCGTCGCCGCC